>JACMNE010000043.1 GCA_014378715.1 Microbacteriaceae bacterium | reverse complement strand
GACGAGGTTGAGCGCGTCGGTGGCGTTCGAGGTCCACACGACCTCCTCGGCACGCGCACCGATGAAGGCGGCGACGCGGGCGCGGGCGTGCTCGTAGAGCTCGGTCGCCTCGCCGGCGATGGTGTGCGCTCCGCGGTGCACGGCGGCGTTGTGGCTCTCGAGAAAGTCCCGTTCGGCGTCGAGCACCGACGTCGGCCGTTGGGCGGTCGCCCCCGAGTCGAGGTAGGCGAGCGGATGTTCGTTGACCCACGTCGACAGGCCTGGGAAGTCAGCGCGCAGGCTCTCCACGTCGAGATCGGTCAGGGGGGAGGAAATGTGCAGCACGTTCTACCTTCTCACTACGTCCCATGAGGGAACCGACCGCGGGCCGAATCCATTCCTCCCGCTCGTCCATCGGGTTATGCGAGCATGTCTGCGGAAGCAGTCGTCGACAGGGAGGTCACCACCGTGAAATTTGTGAGACTGGGCAGCACGGGACTCGAGGTCTCGGCCATCGCCCTCGGATGCATGAGCTACGGCGATCCGACGATGGGCGCGCACCCGTGGTCGATGGACGAGGCGGCGAGCCGTCCCTTCATCCGCTCGGCCCTGGACAACGGGATCAACTTCTTCGACACGGCCAACGTGTATTCGCTGGGCAGCAGCGAGGAGATCGTGGGGCGCGCGCTGGCCGACATGGCGCGGCGCGAGGAGGTCGTGATCGCCACGAAGGTGCATGGGCGGATGCACGACGGGCCGAACGGTGCCGGGCTGTCGCGGAAGGCGATCCTGCAGGAGGTCGACAACAGCCTGCGGCGCCTCGGCACGGACTACATCGACCTGTACCAGATCCACCGCTGGGACCCGCTGACGCCGATCGAGGAGACCCTCGAGGCGCTGCACGACGTGGTCAAGGCCGGCAAGGCGCGCTACATCGGGGCGTCGTCGATGTTCGCCTGGCAGTTCTCGAAGGCGCTGTACCTGCAGAAGGCCAACGGCTGGGCGCAGTTCGTCACGATGCAGGACCACTACAACCTGCTCGGGCGCGAGATCGAGCGCGAGATGCTGCCACTCGCGAATGACTGGGGTGTCGGGGTGCTGCCGTGGAGCCCACTGGCCCGCGGACGCCTCACCCGCGACTGGGGCGAGACGAGCGCGCGCACGGAGACGGACGCCTACGGGTCGACGCTCTACGTCGGCACCGAGGACGCGGACCGCCGGGTCGTCGATGCCGTGGCCGGTGTCGCCTCCGCGCGCGGGATCCCCCGCGCCCAGGTCGCGCTCGCCTGGCTGCTCGCGCAGCCGGACGTCACCGCGCCGATCGTCGGCGCGACGAAGATGGGCCACATCGACGACGCGGTCGCCGCCCTCGACGTGCAGCTCACGGCCGACGAGGTCGCCGCGCTCGAGGCGCCGTACATCCCGCACGCGCAGCCGCGGCTGTAGGGGGCTACTCCGGCAGCCCCTCGACGCCGCCCATCCGCTCGAGGGCGGCGCGCATGATCTCGGAGGCGGGGTCGGCGAGCACGTGGTGGTTGAGGTAGATGCCCTCGACCCACTCGACGACATCGTCAGCCGACATGCCCACCGCATTCCAGTCGACACCCGGGATGGCCTCGGCGGTCGGCTCGTCGGTGGCCGGGTCCAGCCAGGCGCGCGCGATCGGCCGGTCGGGCTCGGCACCAGCGGGGTTCCAGAGCAGCACGATGGGGTGGTTGTCGCCGTCGGTGTGCTCGTTCGCCACGGTGCCGGATCCGAGCCAGGGCAGGGTGAGCATCTCGCCCTCGATCTCCACCTCGAGCAGTTCGAGCGAGACGGGTTCCGTCTCGCACACATAGATCGGCAGGCCGTCCTCCTGCCAGGCGGCGGCCTCCTCGATGTCGTCGTCGAGCTCCGGCATCCGCTCGAACACGTCCATGGCCAGCAGCACCGCCCACTCGAGCAGGGTCGCGGTCTCCTTCTTCGACCAGGGGCTCGTGTCTGAGCTCTCGCCATCGTCGGTGTGATAGTGGTAGTCGACGCCTTTGTCGGTGCACTCGAGGTGCAGTTCGCCGTCTTCGAAGTGCACGTAGACACCGCTGGTGAGGGTGTCCTCGTCCCATTCGGCATCCAGCACGGGCTTCACGAAGCCGAGCGGCAGCGGGAGCTTGGCCGCGCGCATCGGGCCGAGGTTCAGAACGGCCCGGAAGGTCGAGCTCGGCAAGCGCAGGCTGTGATCGGCCACGTAATCTACTTTCCCCTTGAATGGTGCACTCTCGAGGATAGGGGGACCACAGCCTCCCCACGATACGAGCGAGTGTCGCGTGCCGACAGACCCGTGCCGTGCACCGCCGATCTCCCGGCGAGCACTGGCATACTCCGCTAGGCGAGTTCCGATCGGGCTCCCGTGCGAAGGATCGTCATGACTGTCTCACCCACCATCTCTCCGGCCGTGGCCGCGGGCCGCGGCATCCGCACCTGGCTTCTCCAGGGGCTCTCCGTGCAGCCAGGGTCCCACCCCGGACCCCATGCGGAGAGGGACGAGAAGACGCACTCCTGGTGGCGGGTGATGTGCCTCACCGGCGTCGACTACTTCTCCACCCTCGGCTACCAGCCGGCGATCGCCGCCGTGGCCGCCGGACTACTCTCGCCCTTCGCGACGATCGTCCTCGTGCTCCTCACCCTGCTCGGCGCGCTGCCGGTCTACCGCAGGGTCGCCACGGAGAGCTTCCGCGGGGAGGGCTCGATCGCCATGCTCGAGCGCCTGCTGCCCTGGTGGGGCGGCAAGCTCTTCGTGCTGGTGCTGCTCGGCTTCGCCGCGACGGACTTCATGATCACGATCACCCTGTCTGCCGCCGACGCCACCGCGCATGCGGTCGAGAACCCCTTCGCCCCCGACTGGTTCGCCGGCAACGAAGTGGGCCTCACCCTCGTCCTGATCGCCCTGCTCTCCTTCGTGTTCCTTCGGGGCTTCAAGGAGGCCATCAACGTCGCTGTCGTTCTGGTCATCGTGTTTCTCGCCCTCAACGCGATCGTCATCGCCGTCTCGATCCTGCACGTCTTTGACAACCCGGTAGTCATCACCGACTGGTGGTCCGCTCTCACCGCCCAGCACGGCAACCCGGTTGTGATGGTCGCGATCGCCCTCATCGTCTTCCCCAAACTCGCCCTCGGGCTCTCCGGTTTCGAGACCGGCGTCGCCGTGATGCCGCAGGTCACCGGGGCGGCCGCCGACGGCGGTTACCCCGCCGAGCGAGTGCGCGGCACACGTCGGTTGCTCACCACAGCGGCGATCATCATGAGCACCTTCCTCATCGCCTCGAGCTTTGTGACCACCCTGCTGATCCCCCAGGCGGAGTTCCAATCCGGCGGTGCCGCAAGCGGCCGCGCCCTCGCCTACCTCGCCCACCAGTTCCTCGGTGACGGCTTCGGCACCGTCTACGACATCTCCACGATCTGCATCCTCTGGTTCGCGGGCGCCTCGGCGATGGCCGGGCTGCTCAACATCGTGCCCCGTTACCTGCCCCGCTACGGCATGGCCCCGCACTGGGCCGGTGCCGTGCGGCCGCTGGTGCTGGTCTTCACGGCGATCGCCGTGCTGGTCACCATCATCTTCCAAGCGGATGTCGAGTCGCAGGCCGGCGCGTACGCGACCGGTGTTCTGGTGCTGATCACGTCGGCGTCGGTGGCGGTCACGCTGTCCGCCCTGCACAAGAAGCAGCGAGGGCGCACCGTGGCCTTCGGGGTCATCGCCGCCGTCTTCGCTTACACCACTGTGGTCAATGTCATCGAGCGGCCCGACGGGGTGCGCATCGCGACCCTGTTCATCCTCGGCATCATCGCCGTCTCGATCATCTCGCGTGTTCAGCGGTCGTTCCAGCTGCGTGCCACCTCGCTCACCCTCGACGAGGTGGCGCTCGAATTCGTGAACTCCGACGCGGACGACTACGGTGCCGTCTGTGTGATCGCTCACGAGCCCGACGACGACACGGCCCTGGAGTACAAGCAGAAGATCTACGAGGAACGCCGCGACAGCGGAATCCCGCTGCGCACCCCGGTGATCTTCCTCGAGGTTCACCCGTCTGACTCCTCCGACTTCGAGGAGGACCTCGTGGTGCGCGGGGTCACCCGGCACGGCTACCGGGTACTCGAGGTGCGCAGCGGCAACGTGCCGAACACGGTCGCGACCGTGCTGCTCGCGATCCGCGACCAGACCGGGGTGATCCCGGGTGTCTACTTCGAGTGGACGGAAGGCAACCCGATCTCCAACATGTTCCGCTACCTGGTGACCGGAACGGGCGAGGTCGCTCCGGTCACCAGGGAGGTACTGAGGCGGGCCGAGAGCGACCGCTCACGGCGTCCCGATGTGCATGTGAGCTGAGCCGGGCGCGCCGCTCAGCCCGCCCGGCTCGCTCGGCCGGCTCAGGCCGCCTCGGCCACCGTCAGGGTCAGCCGGTACTCCGCGATCAGCTGCGCGCAGCGGATGAAACCGAGGTGCGAGTACGCCTGCGGGTGGTTGCCGAGGTGAGTCTCGGTGGCCGGGTCGAACTCCTCGGAGAGCAGGCCGGTCGGCCCGGTGAGCTTCACCAGTTGGTCGAAGAGCACCTCGGCGTCGTCGTGGCGTCCGGTGGCGAGGTAGGACTCGATCAGCCAGGTGGTGCAGATGTGGAATCCGCCCTCGAGGCCGGGCAGGCCGTCGTCGTAGCGGTAGCGGAACACCGTCGGGCCCACGCGCAGCTCGCGCTCGACCGCGGCGACCGTCTGCTCGAAGCGGGGGTCGGCCATGTCGAGGAGCCCAGAGAGGCCGATGTGCAGCACTGCGGCGTCAAGGTCGGGGCTGTCGTAGGCGACGGTGTAGGACGCGACCTCCGAGTCCCAGCCCTCGATCAGCACCTCCTCTCGGATCTCGCGCGCGAGGGCGGCCCAGTGCGCTAGCGGTACGCGACCGTGGCGCTTCGCGACCCGCAGGGCCCGATCGACGGTGAGCCAGCACATCGTCTTCGTGTAGGTGTGGTGGCGGGGCGCCCGGCGGGCCTCCCAGATGCCGTGGTCGGGTTCGTGCCAGCGGCTCGCGACGGCGTCCACCATCTGGCTGAGCAGTCCCCACTGGAACTCGGTCAGCGCGCCCTGCCGTTCGCTCAGGGTGTCGATCAGGTCGGCGACCGGGCCAAAGACGTCGAGCTGCACCTGGTTGTCCGCCGCGTTGCCGATGCGCACCGGGCGTGAGCCGCCATAGCCGGGCAGCGTCTCGAGGCTCGCCTCGGTCGACAGGGACATGCCGTTCACGGAATACAGCGGATGCAGCCATTCGGCGCCCGGGGTGCGCTCGAGGATGCCGCCCAGCCACTCGAGAAAGCCCTCGGCCTGCACGGTGGAGCCCAGGTCGGCGAGCGCCTTCACCGTCATAGCCCCATCGCGAAGCCAGCAGTAGCGGTAGTCCCAGTTGCGGGTGCCGCCGATGCCCTCCGGGAGCGAGGTCGTCGAGGCAGCGAGCACGGCACCGGTCGGGTCGTAGCTGAGGGCCTTGAGCACGAGTGCCGAGCGTCCGACGAGGGCCGGCTTCACGCTCGGGAGGGTGAGGGTGTCGACCCAGTCGCGGGATGCCGAGGCGAGGGCTGCGCGGCGGGCGGGCTCGGCCGCATCATCCGCGCTGAAGGACTCCCGGTCGCCGCAGCGCAGGGTCAGCACGACGGGCCCGTTCGAGAGGTCGACCTGGGCGGACGCGGTCGCGTTGCGTCCGTCGGTGGTCACGAAGAATTCGACGCCGACCGCGTGCAGCACGATCGGCTCCGAGGTGCCGGTGAGGTGCACGGCGTCGTCCTCGGCGTGCAGGTTGAAGTACGCGGCGGCGTAGTCAGGGCGAGGCGCGAAGACGATCCTGGCCGAGCCGGTACCGGAGAGCACCCGCACGAGGGTCGTGATGCCGAGCGGCGACGGCTCGATGTAGTCGGTGACAGTGACGTCGGCCCAGCGGGTCTCGACGATCATCGTGTTGTTGATGTAGCGCTGGCCGAGCACCCGCGACGGCTTGACGGGCTCGACCGAGTAGTGTCCTGCCTCCTCGCTACCCAGGATGCTGGCGAACAGCGATCCGGAGTCGGGCAGCGGGTGGGTCATCCAGCAGATCCGCGCCTCGGGGGTGACGAGGGCGGTCGAGGTGCCGTCGCCGATCATCGAGTGGCGTTCGATCTCGACGAGGTCCTGGCCGAACAGCCAGTCCTTGCGCAGTTCGAAGAGCAGGGCGAGAATCTGGCCGAGCACCTCGGGGCCGCTGATGTGGTGCTGGGCGAGGGAGCGGCCGTCGCCGACGCGCACCCCGAGGTCGGGGCCGTGCAGGGTCGCCATGGCCGGTTCGTCCGAGGCGGCGTCGCCGGCGAAGAAGGTGGCGCTCACGCCGAGGCGGGTGCGGAGGTGGTCGAGGGCGACGCCCGAGTCCTCGGTGTCGTGGGGCGCGGCATCCGCTGCCCGGTCGAAGAACTCGGAGTCGAACTCCCCGCCGTTTGAGCCGACGAGGTGCACCTCGCGGGGCAGCCGGGAGTCGGCGGCGAGGTCGCGCAGCGGGCGGCCGGAGAGGACGGCCGTGTGGGTGTTCGGCAAGGAGGCAAGGGCGCGGAGAGCGGTCGCGGACTCCTCGACGGGCTCCGACGGCACCGTCGGGTCGCCGTGCAGCGACAGCGTTCCGCCGTAGTTGCAGGCGACGAGGAGTGACGGGGTGCGGGCGAGCTGCTGCAGTTCCTGCAGGAGCGTGATGGACAGGCCCATCCCGGAGACCGAGACCCTGCGGGGGGAGATGAGGGAGGTTGGCATGGCTCGTTCCTTGCACTCGAAGTGGTGGCGGGTACAGGCCAAAATGCCGCAGTGCGAAAACCCCCCGCTACGATGCTGTCACCGCGGGGCGAAACCCCAAAATCACTGAGGAACTTTTCACCCCGTTCGGGGGACACAACGTCCCGGCACCCCTATCCCCGGCGCCTCTATCCCCGGCGCAGGGCCACCCGTTGGCGCATTCCCACCACGGTGTCGACGGCGAGGCCGACCAGGAGCACCACGCAGATCGAGACGCCGACCCCGAGGAGCGGGTTGTCGGCGAACCAGGTCCCGGCGGTGTAGCCGAGCACCACATGGTAGATCGTGTAGATGGACGATGCGGCGATCGACAGCGGCAGATAGCGGCGCACCGGGAATCCGGTGGCTCCCGCGGTCATGGTCACGGCGACGCGGCCGATCGGCACGAACTTGGCGGTGAGGAAGAAGGCCGCGGGTCGACGGGCGAGTCCCCGGGCCGCCCAGGCGAAGGCGCGAGTCACCCGGGGGCGCCGCATCCACGACCAGCGGGTGATCCCGATCCGGCGGCCGACAAGGAAGGCGAGGCCGTCGCCCAGGATGGTGGCCACGACTGCGACGATCAGCACGGTGTACCACTGCGGTCCGCTGTGGGCCGCGGCGAGCGCCGAGAGGGTGACCACGTAGGTCTCGCCGGGCACGAAGGGAAAAAATCCGTCGACGACGAGCAGCACGGCAAGGAGGGCGTACACCCAGGGGGTTGCCGCGACCGCGATCACGATGTCGACGAGCGTCACGATCGAACTCTAGGGTCGCGGCCGGTCGCGCGGTAGATCCGGGGGGTGATGGTCAGGTGAATCATGTCTGCGCCAGTTTCTGTGCGCCCTCTTAGAATGACCCCGATTGGCTGTGCTCACACACCCAGACCCCAGGAGCCCGCCATGTCCTCATCCGCTTCCCGCCAACCCGCGTCCCCCTCGATCCGGTCCGGGCGCTCCCCGGCGCGCCTGATGCTCACCAAGGTGCCGGAGGTCACGGCGATCTTCTGGATCATCAAGGTGCTCGCCACTACCGTGGGCGAGACGGCGGCCGACTTCCTGAATGTCGATCTCGATCTCGGGCTCACCGTCACTTCTGTGGTGATGGCCGCGGCGCTCGTCGGCGCCCTCATCGTGCAGTTCCGGCTGGGCCGCTATGTGCCGGCCGTGTACTGGCTCGCCGTGGTGCTCATCAGTGTCGTCGGCACCCTGATCACCGACAACCTCACCGATGTGCTCGGGATCCCGCTCTGGGCCACGACGGTCGTCTTCGCAGTCGCCCTGGCCGTCACATTCCTGCTCTGGTTCCGAAGCGAGAAGACGCTGTCGATCCACTCCATCTTCACCACCCGTCGGGAGGGCTTCTACTGGCTCGCCGTGCTCGTCACGTTCGCGCTCGGCACCGCGGCCGGCGACCTCGTGGCCGAGTCGCTCCAGCTCGGGTACGCCCTGTCGCTCGTCGTCTTCGCCGGGGCGATCGCGCTCGTCGCGCTCGCCTACGTCGTGTTCCACATCAACGCGGTGGTCGCTTTCTGGATCGCGTACATCCTCACCCGTCCGCTCGGGGCCTCGACCGGAGACCTGCTCTCGCAGTCGCCGGCCGACGGCGGACTGGGGCTCGGCACCACGGGGACCAGCGTGCTGTTCCTCGGTGTGGTCCTCGTGCTCGTCGCGGTACTCTCGGTGCGAGCGCAGCGCGCGGCGTTGCGCGCGAGCTGACGCACGCCGCCAGGAGGCCCTCATGTCCACCGTCTCGAGTCCGCGGCTGCTGCTGATCGAGGACGACCCGCAGCTCGGGCCGCTCCTCGCCGGCGTGCTCGACGAGCACTACCGGGTCACGCTCGTCGCGGACGGCAGGGACGGGGCGGATACCGGCGCCCGGGAGTCGTTCGAGGTCATGGTGATCGACCGGCGGTTGCCGTCGCTGGACGGCCTCGCGGTGGTCGACGCGCTCCGCCGGGCGCGTGTGACGACCCCGATCCTCATGCTGACCGCCCTCGGCACCGTGCAGGACCGGGTCGACGGGCTCGACGGCGGCGCCAACGACTACCTGGTGAAGCCGTTCGAGTTCGACGAGCTGTTCGCCCGGTTGCGTGCGCTGCAGAGGGTGTTCACCGGGGAGGGCACCTCCACGTCGATCGGCGACTGGGAGTTCCACCCCGCGAGCCAGGTCATCTACTCCCCCTACGACGGCCGCATCCTGCTCACCGGGCGGGAGGCCGCGATGCTCCAGCTGCTCGCCGACAGCCCGGGGCGCACCTTCTCCCGCCTCGAGATCCTGCACGCCGTGTTCAGCCCGGAGGACCAGCCGGGCACCGTCGACACCTACGTGCATTACCTGCGCCGCAAGACCGATGTGGGCATGGTGCTCACGGTGCGCGGGCAGGGCTATCGCCTGGGCGAGCCGTGACCGGGCCTGGCAGCGGGCGGGACGTGAGCGGGACCGGGGGCCCGCGCCAGCGCCCCCCGCTCGCGGTCGACCCTGACAATCAAGCGGATGTCGCGGCCGTGCACCGCACCTCGCGGGTGGTCGGTCTGCAGATCGCGGTCGCGTGCTCAATTGTCGTCGCCGTGGTGCTTCTCGCGGTCGTGGCGTTCGTGCTGTCGCAGATCTCGCCCACCGAGCTTTTCGAGCCGGTTCCCGATCCGGACAACATCAACATCAGTGCGGTGGTGCTGCTGCGCGCCGCGGTTCTGCTCGGGGTGCTGCTGGTCGTGCTCGCCGGGATCCTCAGCTGGGTGCTCACCCGACGGGCGGTGCGCCCGCTCGGGGACGCCCTGCGGATGCAGCGGTCGTTCGTCGCCGACGCGAGCCACGAGCTGCGCACCCCGCTGACGGTGCTCGACGCCCGGTTGCAAGTGCTGCAGCGGAGTCTCCCGCCCGGCGACCCGTCCGCGGCGATCGTCACCGATCTGCGCCGGGATGCAGGCTCTCTCATTCGGGTGGTCAACGACCTGCTGGAATCCGCCGAAGTGGGCGCGGCCGCCCCATCTCCCGGGCTCGACGCCGGGCTCGGCGCCGGGCTCGGTGCCGAGCTCGGCCCCGCTCTCGAACTCGCGGTCGAGTCGATGCGGGTGCTCGCCGCGGCGAAGTCCGTGTCCATCGCGTTCGAGCGGCCGGACGGAGTCGTCACCCCGCTCAGCGCGACCGGCGCGCAGCGCTGCCTCGTCGCACTGCTCGACAATGCGCTGCGGTACTCACCGGCCGGGTCGAGAATCGATGTCGGATGCACGGTATCGGGAACCGGGTCGAGGGCGCGGGTCACCATCGAGGTGCGCGACCGGGGCGGCGGCATTCGCGGGATCGACCCGGGGCGCATCTTCGACCGGTTCGCGCACTCCGGGGAGGCGGTCGGCGGTGGCGGGGACGCCCGCACCGGGTTCGGGATCGGTCTGGCCCTGGTCCGCGACATCGTGGTGCGCGCGGGTGGCTCGGTGCGAGTGGTGCACAGCTCCCCCGCGGGCACGGCCATCGCGATCGCCGTGCCGGTCGCCCACATCCGCTCGGCTGGGTGAACAGGCTCGACAGGTGGACACGCACGGCAGATCATGAGTGATTTCTGAGGACGCACCGGCGACACTTGCCGCATGCCATCCCCCGAGCGCGCCACGACCCCTCAGTATGAGACGGGCCTGTATGTGCCCGGCCACTATGGCACCGGTCTCAGCCGGGTCCCCGAGATCTCGGCTGCGTTCTGGCTGACCAAGATCCTCACCACTGGGATGGGCGAGACCACGTCCGACTTCTTCGTCACCCGGTTCGAACCGGTCGTCGCGGTGCTCGTCGCCGCCGTGGTGCTCGCGGGGGTGCTGGTGCTGCAGTTCCGGGCCCGGCGCTACCTGCCGTGGCTCTACTGGCTCACGGTCGCCGCCATCAGTGTGTTCGGCACCATGGCAGCGGATGTCGCGCACGTCGCCATCGGGATCCCCTACCCGGTCTCGACTCTGGCCTTCGCGGCGGTCCTGGCCGTGGTGCTGACGGTGTGGCATCGCACGGAGGGCACCCTCTCGGTGCACAGCATCACCACCGGGCGGAGGGAGGCTCTCTACTGGATGACCGTGCTCGTGACCTTCGCGCTCGGCACGGCGGCAGGCGACCTGACCGCGACGGTGTTCCACCTGGGCTACCTCGGGTCCGGACTGCTGTTCGCCGCGCTCATCCTGGTTCCGGTGATCGCCTTTCGCTTCTCCCTGCTCGGCGCGACGGCGGCCTTCTGGTTCGCCTACACTCTCACGCGTCCGCTCGGTGCCTCATTCGCCGACTGGTTCGGAGTCTCGGCGGAGCGCGGCGGGCTCGATCTAGGAACTGGTCCGGTGAGCCTCGTGCTCGCGGGGGCGATCGCCTGCTGTGTGCTCTACCTGGCTCATATCGAGAGAGCGCGCACCCGCGCCACGTGACACCCGCCACTTGATAGCATCTGCCGCATGGTCACCTTCACCACCAGTCTCCTCTCCGGCGGCGGCACCACCACTGGCATCGAGGTGCCGGCGGAGCTGGCCGATGCCTTCTCAGCGGATGATGCGGAGGGCGCGGCCGGCACGGCCAGCGCAGCCTGGGCGGCCCTCTCGTTCAGCGCCCAGAACGCCCACGCGGTCTCGATCGAGGGAGCGAAGACGCCGGAGACCCGCGCCAAACGGGTCGCGAAGGTGCTGGAGGAGCTGCGCACCCCACCCGTCATTCGTTGACGAGTACCGGCACACCCACTGCGACCGCACCTACCCGTCCCGCCAGTGGGGCGGGCACGGCGATCGTGAAGGCCTCGCTCTCGACCGGCGGACCGTCGTGCACCTCGTCCCCCAGATGGTGAACGAAGCGGTCCGTGCCGAGAAGGGTCCCGTCGACGTCGTAGAAGCCGGCGACGACCTCGAGTTCGAGCAGGTCGCTCACATCACTGGTGATCCGCACCGCACCGCTGACGGTCGCACCATCGAAGGAGAGGG
>JACMNE010000042.1 GCA_014378715.1 Microbacteriaceae bacterium | reverse complement strand
TGGTCGCGGAACCGCTGCAGCGCTCCCTGCCTGGCGAGGAGGTACATCAGCGCAGAGAACGTCAGGAAGGTGACGACGACGAGGTAGGAGATCGCCTCCGTCATGAACCGGAAGCTCTCCGTTCCGTAGGTGAGGAACTGCCGCATGACCGTGTAGATGAGGTATCCGAGCCAGGCGAGGATCGTGGCGACGATCGCCAGGCGCCCCAGGGGATCTTCGCGTCGCTCGGGCGGTCGTGCACGGTCGGCAGTGGCTGGGTGGAGAGTTTCGGGTTCTCCGGCGGCGGGGGTGCTGAAGAACGACGTTAGCGGGTCTGAGCTTTCTTCGACCAGTCCCCCGAAAGGAGGACAAGCCGACCGTGCCGTCCGGGCGCTATCCGACGGCCGTCGCGACCACCCGCGCCAGCCGCTTCCGCACGAGGTGGTCGCTGCCGTCGACGCGGTGCACGGTCACGTGTCGCATCTGCTCGATGATCCGCAGCCCGCTCGGCATCATGAACGGGTCGAGGGTTCCGTAGACGACCTCCACCGGGGAGGTCACCGTGGCGATGTCGCTCACGGTCGTCTGGCTCTCGATGGACTTCTCGAGGGAGAGCACGAAGGCGGTCCAGTTGCGTTCGCTCACCTCGAGCACGTTGCGGATCGGCGAGATTCGGGCGAGCATCGCGGCGTTGCGCATGGTGAAAGTCTTGTTGGTGCGCAGGTATTCGTAGGCCTTGAGATACAGCCCCATCGCCGCGCGCTCCATGGGGTCGCCGAGCGCGGTCGGCGCCACGTACACGGGAGGGCTGACCAGCACGAGCTTCGTCACCCGCCTGTTGTGGGTCGCCGCGTAGCGAGCGGCGATCAGGCTGCCCATCGAGTGTCCGACCAGCACGAACGGATGTCGCAGCCTCAGCGACACGAGCGTCTCGGCGAGCGCCTCGACATGCTCCTCGATCGTGAACTGCGCGTCGGGCGGGGCCACCGACTCACCGAAGCCCATCAGGTCGATCGCAATCACCCGGTGCCGGTCGTCGATCAGCGGCACCAGGTTCTCGAAGGTGACCGCGGATGAGGCGATCCCGTGCACCAGGATGACAACCGGCCCTGCACCCCGGTCGATCGCGACGTGGAGGGGCGGAGTCCTCCTGCGTCGGAAGCAATCGAAGAAGGACATCAGTCGAGTATGCGCTCCCCCGTCTCTCACCCCCGCGCGTTCACCCCGCGTCCACTCCCCCGCCACCCGGGGTTCCTAGGGTCCGACCGGGGAGACCGCTCCCCGTACCCCAATCGAGGATGTCCCGTGACACTTTTCCCACCCGCCCTCCGCGCAACTGCCGCCGCCCTCGTCGGTGGCGGACTGCTCGCCCTCGGCGCGACCGCCCCGGCCACCGCCCAGGTCGTACCGGCGCCGCCGTCGCTCACCGCCGACGGGGCCGCGTTCACCCTCAGCACCCTGGGCACCTTCGAGACCGGCGTCTACGACGCGAGCGCCGCGGAGATCGTCACCCATTTCGCGGCCGCCCAGCGCCTGCTCGTGGTCAACGCCGCCGCCGCGCAGGTCGACGTGCTCTCGATCGCGGATGCCGCGGCCCCGGCCAAGCTCTTCGACCTGCGTCTGACCGGCGTCGTCGCCCTCGACGGCAGAGTCATCCCGGCCGGCGCCGCCGTGAACTCGGTCGCCGTGCGCGCCGACGGACTCGGCGCGATCGCCGTCGAGTCGAACCCGAAGACAGATCTCGGCTGGGTCGTCTTCTTCGACGCGAACGAGTCGGCAGGCGACACTCTCGGCGCCGTGACCGTCGGCGCCCTGCCCGACTCCCTCGTCTTCTCGCCCGACGGCACCCGCGTGATCGTCGCCAACGAGGGCGAGCCGGCCGAGGACTACTCCGTCGACCCGGAGGGCAGCGTGAGCATCATCGACGTGCCGACCGGAATCGCCCTCCCCGCGCAGTCCGACGTTGCCACCGCGGATTTCCGCGCCTTCGACGCACCCGGCGCCCTGGAGGCGGCCGTGCGCATCTTCGGCGGCCGTGAGGATGCCGCAAAGGGCACCCCGGTGTACCCCGTTGCCGAGAACCTCGAACCCGAATATGCCACGGTCTCCTCCGACTCCACGACCGCGTGGGTGAGCCTGCAGGAGGCGAACGCGATCGCCGAGGTCGACCTCGCCACGGCCACGGTCACCGCCGTGCGCCCGCTCGGCACGATCTCCCACCTCACCCAGACGCCGATCGATGCCTCGGACCGTGACGGGGGGATAAACATCCGCTCCTGGCCCGTGCAGGGGTTCTTCATGCCCGACACCATCGACTCCTATGATGTCGCCGGAGAGACCTACCTCGTCACCGCGAACGAGGGCGACTCCCGCGACTGGGCCGGCTACAGCGAGGTGCTGCGGGTGAAAGACCTCGCCGACGACGGTCCCGGTGCGGTCTGCGCCGACGCCTTTGCCGACGTGTACGGAGTCGATGGCCTGCCGGGCGACCTCGCCGGCTTCCTCGACGACGACGCCATCGGACGCCTCAACGTGACGACCGCGAACGGATTCGATCAGGCGAGCGGATGTTTCACTGAGCTGTACTCGTTCGGAACCCGGTCCTTCAGCATCTGGACCTCCGACGGAACCCTGGCCTGGGACTCGGCCGACGCCTTCGAGCAGATCACCGCGCAGGCCTCTCCCGATTTCTTCAACTCCAACCACTCGGAGTCGAACCTCGAGGGACGCAGCGACGACAAGGGCCCGGAGCCCGAGGCACTCGTGATCGGCGAGCTCGACGGCCGCAGCTACGCCTTCGTCGGCTTCGAGCGCATCGGCGGGGTCGCCGCGTTCGACATCACCGACCCGACCGACGCGACCTTCGTCACCTACCTCAACAACCGCGACTTCGCGGTCTCCGGCGAGACCGACGGCTTCGAGAACGCCGGTGACCTCGGACCGGAGAGCATCGTGTTCATCTCAGCAGGCGAATCGCCGACCGGAGCCCCGATGCTCGCGGTCGGCAACGAGGTGTCGGGGACGACGACCACGTTCTCGATCGACCTCGCCGCGGCCCCCGTGATTCCTGTGGTGGTGCCGCCCGGCACCGAGACGCTGGCAGCGACCGGCGTGAGCCCGGCCGTCGCCGCGACCGCGGGTGGCGCGCTGCTGCTCGCCGGACTGGCCGCCGCGGTGCTCGGCCGCCGTGAGGGGCGCGCCGAGCGCTAGGCCGATCTAGGCTGGACGGATGACCGGAGACGCCGCAATGCACCGAGGTGCGCTGCGGCGTTTCCTGGCCGGCGCGTTCTACCTGCTGCGGGGCTTCGGCGTCTGGTCGACCAGCCCCCGCCTGATGCTCCTCGGCGCGATTCCCGCGGCCGTCGTCGGGGCCGTGTTCCTGGCCGCATTCGTCGTCTTCGCGCTGCAACTGGACACGATCGCCGCCTGGATCACCCCCTTCGCGCACGGCTGGCCCAACGCCGCGCGCATCGCCACCCGGTTCGCGGCCGGGCTCGCCCTGCTTGCCGGCGTCCTCCTGCTGTCCGTCTCCACCTTCGTCGCCATGACCCTGGCGGTCGGCGACCCCTTCTACGAACGCATCTGGCGTTCGGTCGAGGAGCGGCTCGGCGGCGCGCCGGCCCCGATCGCCGAACCGGTCGCGAGGGCTCTGGGCCGCGGCATCCGCACTGGTCTGCGGATCTTCCTCTTCTCCGCCGGCATCGGCATCGCACTTTTCACCCTGGGTTTTGTGCCGGTGGTCGGCCAGCTGGCGGTGCCCGTTTTCGCGGCGCTGTTCGGCGGCTGGGTGCTCGCAGTGGAGATCACGGGCTTCGCGTTCGATGCGCGCGGGCTGTCCCTGACCTCCAGAAAGCGGATGTTGGGAGCCGACCGCGCGACCACGCTGGGGTTCGGCGTGGTCACCTACCTGCTGTTCCTGGTGCCGTTTGCGGCGGTCGCGGTGATGCCGGCCGCAGTGGCGGGCGCGACGCTGCTCGCCAGGGCCGTGCTGGCCGCCACTCCTGAGGTCGAAGTCAGTCGGTGACGGCTCAGTCAGTGACGGCTCAGTCGATGACGGCTCAGTCGATGGGGTCGCTGGCGACGGCGAACCACGGTGGGTGCACCACAACACGCGGCTTGTACTTGGACGTGGCGAGGAGCACCTTCACGGCGTCCCTGGCCCGGTCGTTCGCGACACCGATCAGGGTGATCGACTCGAAGGCGACCGATCCCTTGACCAGGAACTCGGCCTCGAGCAGCTCCTCGGAGTCCTTCACCGTCACGATGCGTTGGAGCATGCGGGTGGAACTGTCACCGGTAGCGCCAAAGCGGGTGCGGGGGTCGGCCGCGTCGCCGTCTGTCGTGACGACCGAGTCATCCTGGCCAGCCAGCGCGAGGGTGGCAAGGTCCTCGCCAGAGCGCACCTGCTCGGCGGCGGCGGCGACCGCGAGGGTCTTGGCTGTGCTGACCAGGATCACGTACTCGGATGCCGGACGGGCGCTCGCCTCGGGCGAGAAACGCGGGTCGGCCGTACCGGAGCGGAAATCGGCCCACAGGCTCGCTTGCGGCGACAGGTAGAACGGAACGTAGTCGGCGACCGTCGACCCGGTCTCGCCGGCGACGGGGGTGCTGCGGCGTGCGGTGCGGTTGTCAGCGGAGGACACGTCGACGGTCGGGCGCGACGTGAGGAGCGGGCTCTGGTCCGCGTGGATTCCGGAGGAGAGGATCGACGGGAGATTGGAGAGGTGGGTGACGTGGTGCATCCGCTGCTCGCCGATGTCGATCCCGGGCTTGCTGGAGACGATGGGGGTGCTGCGCTTGACACCGACGGGGGCGGCCGCACCGGCCGCCGGGGTACGCAGCGAGGTCAGCCGGGGGCTCTTCACCTGGCGGGGCGCGCGGGTGGCGGTCTCCGTCGTGACGGCTGCCTTGGGGCTGCAGATGTCGCAGCGGTCGAGGTCCAGTCCATGGATACATTCTTCAGTCACGTTAAGACACTACGCGCCATCCGGTCGATCCGATCACCCCGGGCGCGCTCACGAGAGCTCAGGAATCCCCGCCCAGGCGCCGAACACTCGAGCTTAGCTCGATTCCAATCTGGAAGTCGCCTCCATCCTGTCCCCCGAATCCAGTAACCTCAATTCGATTCGATCACCGTTCCCTGTATCAAGAGGAGTCTCCGTGAAGCTGCCCTGGACCCTGCACGGCGACGGCAAGAACGTGGCCGCGACCGAGATCGTGCTGCCGGAGGAACGTCTCTCCTGGCCGCGCACGATCGGCTTCGGCGCCCAGCACGTGGTCGCCATGTTCGGCGCGACCTTCCTGGTGCCGCTCATCACCGGGTTCCCACCGGCCACCACGCTGCTGTTCTCCGGGATCGGCACCCTGCTCTTTCTCATCATCACCAACAACCGCCTGCCGAGCTACCTCGGTTCGTCGTTCGCGTTCATCGCCCCGATCACGGCCGCGACGGCGTCGGGCGGGCAGTCGGTGGCCCTCGGCGGGGTGATCGTCGTCGGGGCCCTGCTCGGGGTAGTCGGGGTCGTGGTGCATCTCAGCGGGACCCGCTGGATCGACGCGACCCTGCCGCCGATCGTGAGCGGTTCGATCGTCGCCCTGATCGGGTTCAACCTTGCCCCGGCCGCGCGGGACAACTTCGCCGAGTCACCGCTGATCGCGCTCATCACCCTGCTCGCGATCATCCTCGCCGCGGTGCTCTTCCGCGGGCTGCTCGGCCGCCTCTCGATCGTCGTCGGAGTGGTGGTGGGCTACATCGCCGCGGTCATCGCGGGCGAGGTCAAGTTCGACGCCGTGTACGACGCCCCCTGGGTCGGGCTGCCGCCATTCACCACCCCGACCTTCTCGCTCGACCACCTCGGCATCTACCTGATGTTCCTCCCTGTCGTGCTCGCCCTCGTCGCGGAGAACGTGGGCCACATCAAGGGCGTCGGCCAGCTCACCTCCCGCAACCTCGATCCCCTCACCGGACGGGCCCTCTTCGCCGATGGACTGGCGACCGTCATCTCCGGGATCGGCGGCGGATCCCCGACGACCACCTACGGAGAGAACATCGGGGTGATGGCCGCGACCCGGGTCTTCTCGACCGCCGCATACTGGGTCGCCGGGATCACTGCGATCCTGCTCGGTCTGTCCCCCAAGGTGGGCGCGATCATCTTCACCGTGCCCCCCGGTGTGCTCGGCGGGGTCACCACCGCTCTGTACGGCCTGATCGGAATAATCGGGGTGCGGATCTGGGTCGAGAACCGGGTCGACTTCAGTAAACCGAAGAATCAGCTCACCGCGGGCATCGCCCTCATCATGGGCATCGCCAACTTCACGGTGATGCTCGGTGACGTCGCGTTCACCGGAATCGTGCTCGGCACCGTCGCGGCGATCGTCGTCTACCACCTCATGAACACCCTCGGCCGGTTGCGGGGCACATCGGGGGACGAACCCGCCGTGGCGCCAGCCGCCGAGCCCACCGGCATGCTGGACGGGTCGACGTAGCGGGTCGACGCAGCGGGTTGACGCGCGCACCGGCCCGCCGGGAATGTCACCGGTGGCGGCTAGCGTCGAGGCATGCGAATCCTTCACACTTCCGACTGGCATATCGGGCGCACGTTCCACGGGCACTCGACCCTCGACAACCTGCGCACGGCGCTCGACGCGCTCGTCGACGTGGTGCGGGAGCGTGCCGTCGACGTTGTGGTGGTCTCGGGTGACATCTTCGACTCGGCGACCCCGGCGGCCGGCGCGTACACCCATCTCACTGCCGTGCTACGGGGCCTGCGCGACGCGGGAGCCGTCGTGGTGATGACCTCGGGCAACCACGACTCGGCGACCCGACTCGGGTTCCAGGCCGAGTTCGCCGGGCTGGCCGGGGTGCACGTGATCACCCGGCACGAGCAGCACAGCAAGCCGGTCACGATCGTCGACGACCACGGACCGGTGCACTTCTACGGCATCCCCTATCTGGAGCCCTCGCTCGTGCGCCACCTCCACCCCGACGCCGCCCTCGGCACCCACGCACAGGCGCTCGGGTTCGTGATGGACCGGGTGCGTGCGGATCTCGCCGTGCGCGGCGGGCGGTCCGTGGTGCTCTCGCACTGCTTCGCGGCGGGGGTCGAGGTCAGCACCTCGGCGAGCGATGTCGAGCGCGACATCACCTCCGGCGGCCTCGACCTGGTGCCGGCCAGCGTCTTCGACGGCCCGGACTACGTGGCCCTCGGGCACATCCATGGCCGCACCCGCCTCAGCGACCGGGTGCGCTACTCGGGCGCCCCGCTGCACTACTCCTTCTCCGAGGCGCACAAGCCACGCGGTGCCTGGTTCGTCGAGCTCGACGCCACCGGTCTCGACACTGTCGCGTGGGTCGACCTTCCGGTTCCCCGCGCCCTGTCCGTGCTCACCGGCACTCTCGATGAACTCCTGGCGGATGTCGCATTCACCGCGTCCGAGCACCGCTGGGTGTCAGCCGTGCTGACCGATCAGGTGCGGCCGCTCGACGGGATGCGGCGCCTCCAGCAGCGCTTCCCGTGGTGCGTCACCCTCGAGCATCGTCCGGAGACGGTGGCCGCGACATCCGCTGCCAGCTACAGCCAGCGGCTCGAGGGCAAGAGCGACCACGAGATCGTGGCCGATTTCCTTGGATTTGTGCGCAACGGCGCGGGCCCCACGGAGTTCGAGCGCGAGGCGATCGCCGACGCGATCACGGGCCGGTCCGCGGCAGAGGCGGCCGCATGAGGATCCGGCGGCTGGTCATCACCGGGTTCGGGCCGTTCAAGGACCGCCAGGAGGTCGATTTCGGCGCATTCGAGGCCGATGGACTCTTCCTGATCACGGGACGCACCGGAGCGGGAAAGTCAAGCATCCTCGATGCGATGTGCTTCGCGCTGTACGGCTCAATCCCCCGCTTCGAGGGCACCCAGCAGAAGCTGCGCAGCGACCACTGCGACACGGACGACCCGACGTCGGTCGAACTCGAGTTCACGGTCGACGGCACCGACTACCTCGTCACGCGCAGCCCGGAGTACGAGCGGCCCAAGGCGCGCGGCGCCGGTACCACCCTGCACAGGCCGACCGCGACCCTCGCCGAACGCGTCGGCGACACCTGGGTCGGAATCGCGGCGCGTCCGGTCGACGTCGCCCCGGAGATCTCCCGCATCGTGGGGCTCACCCGGGAGCAGTTCCTGCAGGTGATCCTGCTCGCCCAGAACCGGTTCCAGGACTTCCTGGTCGCGAAGAACGACGACCGGCAGAAGGTGCTGCGGTCCCTGTTCGGCACGCACCGCTTTCTCGACATCGAGACCGCGCTGGTCGACCGCCGCAAGGAGCTCGATGCGCGGCTCGGCGACGTGCGCCAGGCCATCGAGCAGGACGCGGCGCTCACGCGGGTGCTCGGCGGGGACGGGGCGGACAGCGAGCTTGCCGCGTGGGGATCGGGCGGCGGCGGGCCGCGCTCGGCTGCGCCGGATTCGACCAGGCCGGACCTGGCAGGCCCTCCAACCGCACAGTGGTTCGGCGAGGTGCTGAGCCATCTCACGTCCCAGCGCGATTCCTCCGTCGTGCAGGCCGCACGCGCGGATGCTGACGCCACGGCCGCCGACGAGGCTCACCGCGCCCTCGAGTCCCTCCGCGTCCTCCAGGTGCGCCGCGCCACCGCGATCGCGACCGCCGCCGAGCTCGAGGAGAGGCGGCCGTCCATCGATGATCGCCGCGAGACAGTAGCCGCGTCACGCCGAGCGGCGGCGGTTATGCCCCACCTCACGACGGCCAGGGCATCGCATGTCGCGCTCGACGTCGCCCTCACGGCCGAGGCGCTGGCGCGGGAGGTGTTCGCCGCGGCCACTGACACGCGTCTGTCACTCGTCCCGAATCCCGACTCCGCCGCGGAAGCTGCCGAGCTCGACGTGCTGATTGACGAGACCGCGAGCCAGCTCGGCGCCCTCCGGTCGGTGCTCGCCGACGAGGCCACGCTGCCGGAACGCTCCGCCGCGATCGACAGCCAGCGCTCTCTCGTCGGCGACCTGTCCGAAGCCACCCAGGACCTGGCGACCCGCGAGTCGGAACTCCCCCGGACCATCGGGGTCCTCGGCGACCGGCTCAGCGCGCTGCGCATCCGCTCTGCGGCCGATGACCACGCGAGCGAGAGGGTCGACCGGATCGCCGCCGCGCGGGAATCCGCTCTTCTCGCCGTCGAACTAGAACCCAACCGCATGATGGCACTGACGGCCGAGGCCGCGGCCAGCGGCGTCGCGGCAGTGGCGGCGCGGCGAATCCACACCCTGATGGAGCAGCGGCTCGCGGGCTTCGCCGGTGAGCTTGCGGTGGAGCTGCGCGACGGCGAACCGTGCACGGTGTGTGGGTCGACGAAACATCCGCTGCCCGCACCGCGCTCCGCGACCGTGGTCACCGACAAGGACATCGACGTCGCTCGCACCGCGGAGGACGACGCGCGCGGCGCACTCCAGACCGCCCGCGCAGTCGCCGCGGACCTCACCGAGCGCCTGACGACCGCCCGTGCGGCGGCCGGGGACACTGTCGAATCCCTCGAGGCGTCCCTGGACGGGGCCCGAGCGCTGCTCGCGGATGCCCAAGCGGCTGAATCCGAAGCGGCGGTGGTGAGCGCGGAACTCGATGCCGTGCGGATCGACCTCGCCGGGGTGACCGGGCGCCTCGCCGAGGCGCGCACAGCCCACGACGATGCCGCGACGCTGCTCGCCACGCTGCTGAGCGACCGGGCCGCCGTGGTGTCCCGGGTGGAGGCGTCGCGTGGTGAGTTCGCTGACGTGACCACGCGCTGTATCGCCCTTGAGCGACTGAACGCAGCGGCGCACGCGCTCGCGACCGCCATGGCGTGCGGCCTCACGCGGGCCGAGTCGGCCGATGCCGCGCGGCGCAACCTCTGGACGCAGTTGTGTGCCGAGGGGTTCGCCGGGCGCCTCGAGGGGGCGGGGCTCGTCGACCCGGAGGCACTCCCCGACGCCTCCGCCGCGGCCGATGCCGCGCTGCTCGACTCTGTGACCCTGACCGCGACCGTCGAGGCCGTTCGCGCCTTCGACTCCGCCGCCGACGTGGTCGCGGCGACCCTCGCCGACCCCGAGATCGCGGGGGCCCTCGATGACGCCGTGGACCTCGCCTCCAGTCGGGCGGCACTCGACGCCGCGCGCGCCGAGCGGGACCGGGCGCTGAGCTCGCGGGATTCCCTGGAGGACCGGGGCACCAGGCTCGGGGTGGTGGTCGAGTCCGCAGTGCTGAGGCTCGCGACATCCGCTGCCCTGATGGAAGAGCACCGGCTGGTTCGGGAACTGTCGAGTGCGGTCGAGGGCAACGAGCCCAATGGCAAACGCATGCGGCTCGAGACATATGTCCTGGCGGCGCGACTCGAAGAGATCGTCGCGGCGGCTAACGGGCGACTACGCACGATGACCGGCTGGCGCTACACCCTCGAGCACGATGATTCGCGGCAGTACCAGGGCGCGAGGTCGGGGCTCGGGCTCGTGGTGCGCGACGAGCACAGCGGACGCGCGCGCGCCACCCGCTCGCTCTCGGGCGGGGAGATGTTCCTGGCGTCGCTCGCCCTGGCGCTGGGGCTCGCGGAGGTCGTGACGAACCAGGCCGGGGGCATCCGCCTCGACACCCTGTTCATCGACGAGGGATTCGGCTCGCTCGACAGCGACACCCTCGAGGTGGCGATGAGCACGCTCGACTCGCTGCGGTCGGGCGGGCGCACGATCGGGCTGATCAGCCACGTCGACGCGATGAAGGAGCAGATCGATCAGAAGCTGCGGATCACGGTGTCCAGCCAGGGGCACAGCCGGATCGAGGAGAGCTTCTCGATGGTCTGAGTTGGTCAACAGGCGCGGGTTGTCCACAGGCACGGCTTCTCCACAGATCGCCGATGGCCCGGAATCCCGGCGGGCGACGGGGGCACGGTGGGCGCATGACATCTCGCTCACCCCAGGATCTCGCCCCGCTCACCTCCGAGACGCTCATCGAGGAGCGGGTCCTCTCGCTCATCGGGCGCGCATCCCACCGCCAGATCTGGTTCCTCTTCGTCGACCGGGACAGCGTGCAGCTCCCGCTCCTCGTGCCGCTCGACAATCATCCGCTCACCCCGGCGAAAGACGACATTCCGCGAGTGGCCGGGTTCCTCACGCAGGTCGCCGACATGGCAGAGGCCGCGGGGGTCGTCATCGTGCTCGAGCGATATGGCGGAGCCCGGCTGACCCCGAGCGACCTGACCTGGGCGCGCCTCGTGCACCAGGCGGCGGCCGTGGCGTCCCTCGGCCTGCGCGGGATCCTCCTCAGCCACGCCACCGGAGTGCGCTGGGTCGCGCCGGACGACTACCTCGTGGGGGGCGGGGGTGACCTGCGGGAGGAATGGCGGTGAGTCCTAGACGACGCCGAGCGGCACGGGCGCCCCCGCGGGGAGTTCGACGCGGATGGGGTCACTGGCACGGAGCTCGCCGCCGGCGAGCACGATGCCCATCACCCCGGCCCGGCGCACCACCTGACCGGCACCGTCCCGATCGATCATGGTCTTCATCAGTCCGCGCTGGAAACGGTTGATCAGCGAGCAGGGGCTGCGCAGCCCGGTCAGCTCGATGATCGCGGTCTCGCCCAGATGGAGCCGGGTGCCGAGGGGGAGGGTCTCCAACACGAGCCCCCGCGTCGTCACGTTCTCCCCGAGTTCCCCCGACCCGACCGCGAACCCGCGCCGGCCCAGGTCAGAGAACAGCTCGACCGGGATGAGGTGCACCTGGGTCAGGTTCGGGGTCGAGGGTTCTTTCGCTGCCAGGTAGCGGTGCTGGGTGGTCGCGCCGGCATGGGCGTCGCCTGCGACACCGAATCCGGCGATGAGAGTGATCGTGTCCGCCGTCGGCTTGCTGAAGCGGTGCGCGTCGTCACGACTGACGGAGACCACGGCGGGAGCGCTCATGCAGCAATTCTGGCAGCCCGATGGGTCAGGAGTGTGAACCTGAGCGCCACCGTCCCGCCGGGACATTTCACCCGACACCCCCGCGACCGTCAAGGGGCTTGTCGGTATTCGCGGCTCGGGAGAACGTGGTGACCCACCCATATTCGAAGGAGTACCCCCGTGTCTCAGCGCAACACCGTCATCCGTTCGATGCACGACCTCGGACTCGCCGCCTGGTTCGGAGGTGGCCTCATGGGCGCCGTCGGTCTCAACGGCGCCGCCGCGAAGGCGAAGGACCCGGCCGAGCGCCTGTCACTCGCCTCGGTCGGTTGGTCTCAGTGGTCGCCAGTGCAGTTCGCCGCCATGGCACTGCACGGCATCGGTGGAATCGGTCTCATCTACGCCAACAAGTCCCGCCTTCTCGCCCAGCCCGGAAGCCGTGCGAACACCACGGTGAAGGTCATCGTCACCCTCGGCGCGATCGGTTCGACCATCTACTCGGGGCTGGTCGGCACCAAGATGGCCAAGCACTCCAGCGAGGGCGGCGCCGGCGTCACCGAGGCGCACCCGGGCGCCTCCCCCGAGTTGCAGAGCGCGCAGGACCAGCAGAGGATCCTGCAGTGGGTCACACCGGTGCTCACAGCGGTCCTGATCATCCTCGCCGCCCAGCAGGGCGAGCAGCAGCGTCCGATCGCGGGCCTGCTCAAGGCGCGGCTCGACAAGGTGCGTCGGGGCTGATCGACCGGGACGGGTGCCAGGGCTGCCCCTCCATCCAGCCGATGTGGGGACGGGCGCGCTCACGCCCCCGTCCCCACATCCGCTTGCGAGGCCCAAAGAATAACCTCCGCTCGGGAATGATCACCGGTAAATTGGGAGAGTGACCCCGTTCCTCTCCGAACCCGCGCGGGAAGCGCTGCGGCGTCTTGCGGAGGATGATGCGGCTGGGGAGTCGCGCGAACCACTCACTCTGCTGCGCGACATCCGCTCTCTCATTGCTGAGCTGGAGGCCGAGCCCGCGATCCTGAAGAGTGTGCGGGATGCGCGGGCGGTCGGGACGGGATGGGACGAGATCGCGGCCGCCGCGCTGCTCGGACCACCGGCCGCCAAGTGGCGTTGGCAGGGCACGGATGTCGAGATCGCGGCGCGGCATGCCGCCGGCCGCAAGCGCGCAACGCGGGCGAGCAGTGTGCCGCAGGACCTGCCCGGTTACTCGGTGACCGACGCGGCCGAGAAACTCGGGGTGACCGTGCAAGCCATCTACCTGCGGGTCACTCGCGGCAAGCTCAGTTCGCGCACGATCGAGCTGCCGGATGGCCGCAAGTACAAGCGGGTGTTTCTCGAGGACGATCGTGCGGAGCCCTCCGAGGGATAGGGACGTTGTCTACTCCTTCCCCTCGACGATGTCGAATCGGTCTGCACAGTAGAGCCGATGTCGCGATATCCCCGTCACGCTGGCGGATTCATCCGATTGTCGGGATCCAGGCGACGCAGCAACTGATCGGAGATCGCATCGAGCTGACCGATCTGCTCCTCCGTCAACCGGTTGATCACGTTCTCACGCACCGTGCGCACATGTCCAGGGGCCGTCGCCACCACCAGGACGATACCCTCCTCGGTCAGACTGGCATTCGTCGCCCGCCTGTCCTCCGGACACGGCGCACGCCGCACGAGACCGCGCGACTCGAGACGCTTGATGACGTGCGACAACCGCGGCAGTGTCGCGTTCGTTTTCAGTGACAGCGCCGTCATCCGCAGCGTCGCGTTCGGCGCCTCGGACAGCATGGCGAGCACGTAGTACTCGAAATGACTGACATCGGCGTCCCGCTGAAGCTGCGAATCGAGCACGCCGGGCAGCAGCTCCACGACGGCCACGAAGCGCATCCACGCCCGCAGCTGGGGCGGACTGAGCCAGGGTACATCTTCCATACAACCAGTCTACCTCGATGCTTGACGCTTCAACTAAACTGCCGTGAGTTAGTTGAACCATTAACTGACTCCTCGCTCGAACCGGTCCAGGAGGAGAACAGAAAATGACCACCACCATCAGCATCATCGGCGCCGGCGACAGGGGAACCGCGATCGCCGCACGCGGCGGATCGCTCGTGGCGCCAGCGGACGCGTCGGCCACTCAGGGCATCGCCGCCCAGCTGCCGGGCGGGAAGGTGCTCAAGGCCTTCAACACGACCTTCGCCGCGACCCTGTTCTCCGGCCGCGTCGGGTCCGCACCGACCACCGTGCTGATCGCGGGCGATGACGCCGGCGCCCTCACCCGGGCAGGCGAACTCGAGGCCCTCGGGTTTCTCCAGCTGACCCTCGCGGTCGGTGAGAAGATCGGCTGGACCGGCGGGTTCGCGACGATCACCAGCTGAGCCCCTCCGGGGCGGCCCTGCAACCCTGCGGGACCGCCCGCCGCTACCGCGCGCGTGGGGCGAAGAACGCCTCGATCGCGAGCGACAGCGACACCGGGTCGTCCACTCCGCACAGCTCGCGGGCCGAGTGCATGGAGAGCAGCGCGATCCCCACATCGATCGTGCGGATCCCCAACCGGGTTGCCGTCAGCGGCCCGATCGTCGAGCCGCAGGGCATCGCGTTGTTCGACACGAATTCCTGATATGCGACCCCGGCCTGCCGGCATGCCCGCGCCCACTCGGCAGCACCCGGACCATCCGTCGCATAGCGCTGGTTCGCATTGATCTTGAGGAGCGGCCCCGCCCCGAGGATCGGGCGGTTGGCTGGGTCGTGTCGCTCCGGGTAGTTCGGGTGAACGGCGTGCCCGGCATCCGCTGACAGGCACCAGGAGGCGGCGAAGGCACGCGCCCGCTCCGAGAAACTTGCCTCGCCCTTGATCCGCTCGAGGATGTCGCTCAGCATCGGGCCACTCGCCCCGGACCGTGTCGCCGATCCGACCTCCTCATGGTCGAAGGCCGCGAACACGGCAATGTCGGCTGCATCGTCCGGCACCCGCAGCAGTGCGGTGAGTCCGGCATGCACCGACGAGAGGTTGTCCAGGCGCCCCGAGGCGAACAGGCGCCCGTCGAGACCGAAGACCGCCGGCGGTGCCGTGTCCGCCACGACGATGTCGTACCCCGCGACATCCGCTCCCCCACGTCCGGCCAGCTGTGCCAAGTGCCCGACGATGTCCGCAGCGGGGGGGTCGCCGACCCCGATGACCGGGTTGAGGTGCGTCTGCGGATCCAGGCGCAGACCGTCGGAGTTGACCCCCCTGTCGAGGTGCACGGCGAGCTGCGGAAAGCGCAGGAACGGTCCGGTCCGCACGAGCGCGGTGGTGCCGTCGGTGAAGACGAGTCGACCGGCGAACTCGAGTTCACGGTCAAGCCACGAGTTGTAGAGCGGCCCGCCGTACACCTCCACTCCGGCCTGGATCCAGCCGAACTTGCCGGTGGTGGGCTTCGGCTTCAGCTTGAAACCGGGTGAATCGGTGTGCGCCCCGAGAATGCGGAAGGGCGTCAGGGCAGCGGATGTCGCGGGCTCGACCCACGCGACGATGGCCCCATCGCGCACGACATACCGTCGCGCAGGCCCCCCGACCGGCCACTCGTCCTCCTCGTGAAGCCGCAGGAATCCGGCATCGTCGAACCGGCTCGCGGCCTCCTCGACGGCATGGAACGACGACGGGCTCGCCTCGACGAACCGGGCGAGGTCGGGCAGGTGTTTGCGCAGATCGGCCATACCCCCATTGAAGCACTGCCCCGGCCGTGGGGTCGGGCGATAGCCTGACGGGATGAGCACCGACCACTCCGCCACCCCGATCGACCCCCAATCCGCCGCCCGCCTCGGCACCGATGGCCTGCGCCTCGAGCTAGTCGACACCGCGGACACGACGGCCTTCGGCCGCTGGCTCACCGCCGAAGCCCGTGGCTTCTACGACTCCACCCCCACGCCGGAGACGCTCGCCCCGCAGCTCACCGGTCTCGCCGACCGCCGCTCCACGGGGGTGTACGACGACTCGGCAGCGGATCCTTCGACCCCGGTCGCCACCGTCAGCGCCTGGCCCACCGCCCTCACCGTTCCCGGCCGCCGCAGCGTCCCCGCCTGGGCGATCAGCGCTGTCACGGTCTCGCCCACCCATCGTCGGCGCGGCATCGCCCGGGTCATGCTCGAGGCCGAACTGCGCACGGCGACGACCCTCGGCGCGAGTCTCGCGATCCTCACGGTGTCCGAGGCCACGATCTACTCCCGCTACGGCTTCGCCCCCGCCGCGATGAAGGCGGATTGGCGGATCGACACCCGTAGAGCCAGATGGACCGGCCCCGCGGCATCCGGTCGGGTGCACTTCGTCACCGCGGAGGACTTGCGCGAGGTGAGCACCGACATCGTCGAGAGGACACGACTCGGGGTTCCGGGACAGATCGAGCAGTGGGATCTGCTGCGCGACCGGCTGCTCGGGATCGGTGCCGACGCGGACCGCCGAAAAGCACTCCGCCTCGTGCGCTACGACGATGCCGACGGGGAGCCCCAGGGATTCGCGGTCTACACGGTGAAGGAGTCCGGCCCCGAATTCTCCTCGCACACGGTCGACATCGAGCACCTCGTGTCGGCGACCGACGACGCCTACGCCGGGCTCTGGCGCTACTTCCTCGAGCACGACCTCGTCACCACCGTCACCGCACCCCTTCGCTCGGTCGACGAGCCCGTCGCCTGGCAGGTCGCCGACATCCGCGCCGCCCACCGGGTCGATCAGCACGACCACCTCTGGACCCGCATCCTCAATGTCGCAGCGGCCCTCGAGGGCCGCAACTACGCCGGCCCCGCGTCGATCGTGCTGGATGTCGACGATGCGCTCGGGTTCGCCGACTGCCTTGTGCTTCTCGAGATCGATGCCGAGGGCGTCGCCACTGTCACCGATCTCGACGGCGAGGCACCGCTCGGGGCTGCCGCCCTGTCCCTCTCGGTGAACGAACTCAGCGCCCTCTATCTGGGCGGGATGTCGGTGGGGTCGCTCGTGCGGGCGGGCCGCATCACCGAGCTGCGTCCCGGGTCAGCGGATGTTGTGGACCACGCGTTCCACTCGACGGTGACCCCCTGGCTCGGCTTCTGGTTCTAGCCGTTACCCCGCCGAAACCTCGAGCGCGAATACTGGGGGGATGAGCGCGCCACACGCAGGCTTCGGATCCTTCCCCGTCACCGTGTCGATCACCCGCAGCGTCGACCCCGACCGGGTCGCCGAGGTGACCGGCTGGGTGCAGACGGGGGTCAACCTCGCCAATACCTGGCCGGGGTTCCTCGGGTCGGGGTGGGTGCGCGCATCGGCCCATTCGCGCGAGTGGCACATGCTCTACCGGTTCGCCGATGCGGCGACCCTCGACGCCTGGGAGAACTCGGCCCAGCGCGCGGGCTGGCTCGAGGGCGGCCGCGGGCTCGTCGAGGAACGGATCGTGCACAAGCGCACCGGCATCGAGGGATGGTTCGACGTGCCGACCACTACGACCGAGATCCAGGCGGTGAACCCCGACGTCATCGAAGTCGTGCGTCCGCCGCGCTGGAAGCAGGCGGTGAGTATCTGGCTCGGCTTCTTCCCGGTCAACCTGGCATTCACCCTGCTCGTCGTCGCGTTCGTCCCCGGGTGGGGTGACCTGTGGACGCTCGCCAAGGTGTTCATCACCACCGCGGTGCTCACCCCGCTGATGGCCTACTGGGTGCTCCCGTTCGTCACCCGACTGTTGCAGCCCTGGCTGACGGCGCCGCGGAGACGGCGGTAGGGCGGGACCCCCGGTTACACCCCCTCGGCCGCCGCGATCGTCGACACCGAGATGTGTCTGGACGCCACCAGAATTCCGGCCAGCGCCATCACCATCGCGCCGAGCAGCACAGGCGCGAGGCCGAACAGCGAGGCGGCCACGCCGCCGAGGATCGCCCCCATCGGCTGGGTTCCTTGCCCGATCAGGCGGTAGCTCGAGTTGACCCGCCCGAGGAGCGCGGGAGGGATCATCCGCTGCCTCATCGAGACCAGGACGACATTGACGACACCGTTCGCGAAGCCGCAGACGGCGAGCGCCGCGACGATCGCGACCACATTCGGCCACAGCACCGGACCCGCGAGGGTCAGAGCCATCAACCCGGCGGACCCGAGCGAGGCCACGGCCTGCCCCGTGTGCCTGGCGATCCAGCCGGCGGCGAGCGACCCGAGCACGGCGCCGACCGCGAGGCTCGTGATCACCAGGCCGTAGGCCTGAGGGAGGAGGCCGACGGCCGAGGACGGACCCACGGCCCAGAGCACGAAGATCGAGAAGTAGGCGGTGAATCCGAGATTGAGGGTGCCGGTGAGGATCGCGAGACTGCGGAGCAGGCGGTGGTGCAGCAGGTAGGAGAGGCCCTCGCCGATGTCGCGACGGAGGGACGCGGCCGCCATGCGCTCCACGGCGAAGGACCCGCGGAGTCGCAGCAGCGCGATCAGCGACAGGGCGAACAGGAGTCCGGCCACCCCGAAGACGGCGAATCCGCCGACGGCCACGAGCAGTCCGGCGAGCGGTGCACCCAGGAAGTTGTTGGCCACGTTCTGGGTCGCGATGAGGCGGCCGTTGGCCTGGGCGAGCCGGTCTCGGGCGACGAGCATGGGCACGAGCGACTGCGACGACACGTCGGAGAACACCTCCCCGATCCCGGCCAGAAACACCACGGCATAGAGAAGCGGCAGCGGGGCGACGCCCGCGAGGGCGGCGGCCCCAGCGGCGATCAGCAGCACCGCCCGCGCCTTGGCGGCTGCGGCCACCAACCGTCGACGGTCCACCCGGTCGGCGAGTGCTCCCACATGGAGGGAGAGCAGCAGCCAGGGCAGCGTCGCCAGCACCGTCGCGAGGGAGACGAGCACGGGCGAGCGGGTGAGCGATGCCGCGAGGAGCGGCGCCGCGACCAGCAGCAGGCCGTCGGCCAGATTGGAGAGAGCGGATGTCGCCCACAGCCCCCGGAAGCGCGGGCCGAGCGGTGTCCTGCCCATGCGTCCCCTCCCCACAGATTGCAAAGAACTTCTGCAAAGGTATTCTGGATCATGGCAATTCGCAAGTACGACGCCCCCGCGCTCGGGCGGGACGCGCTGCGCGCGCTCGGGCATCCGCTTCGGCTGAAGATCTACCGGTCGTTGATGAACGACGGCCCCTCGACCGCCACGGTGCTCGCGCGGGCGACCGGCCAGTCGACGGGCGACACCAGCTATCACCTCAGACAGCTCGCCAGCCACGGTTTGGTCGAGGACGCCGTCGGCCTCGGGACCGGGCGGGAGCGCTGGTGGCGGGTCGACCCGGCCGGGTTCTCGGTCGATCCGCTGCGGGCGATCGATCCAGACACCTCGGCGGCCGTCGCGCTCCTCGTGGATGAAGCAGGACAGCAGCGGGCCCTCGACCTCGCGCGATGGGCCGGGCGCATCGCGGACGAGCCGGAGTCGTGGGTCACCGCAAGTGTCTCGACCCGGGAGACCCTCGTGCTCCGCGCCGACCGGCTCGCCTTACTCGTCGAGGAGGTGCGCGGGGTCATCGACCGGTTCCGCGAGGAGGCGGCAGCCGAGAAGGACGGCACGAAGACAGACATGCGGCAGATCACCGTCTACTTCGACGCGTTCCCGGCAGCGGCAGCGGAGTGACGGCGGACCGCGTTGCTCCCGGTCAGCCGACCTCACGGAGTAGAGACACCACCGCGACCATGTCCCGGCCGTACCAGCCGTCGACCGCGTCCTGCACACTTCCGTCGTCGAAGGCCACGCCGACGAACAGGTACCCGTTCTCGATCTGCGCGTACTGCAGA
>JACMNE010000187.1 GCA_014378715.1 Microbacteriaceae bacterium | reverse complement strand
GTAGTCCCCAGCGACGACCTGCTGGATGTTCTGCACCGATGCTCCGGTCTCGGCGGAGGTGGCCTGCAGGTCGGTCTGGTCGTTGATCACCTGGGCGAGACCGCCGCCGACGACGAAGTAGACGCCGGTGGAGTTGCCGGTAGCGATGTTGACGCGGCCCGTGCCGGCGTCGCAGCCGCTCTCGTCGGCGCCGGAGCCGGCAGTGGAGCGCTCCTGCTGGCCGCCGCAGGCGCTCAGGGCGAGCGCCGTGGCGAGGGCGATGCTGGCGAGTGAGGTGGTTTGTTTCATGGGGTGTGCCTTTCCTGGACGGTTGCGGGCGCGGAACTGTCGGTGTCGTCGGGGCTGATGGTCTGAGGGGAGCGGTCGGCGTGGGTGGCCTTGCGGCGTACGACGTGGAGGGCGAGCGCGACTGCGAGCAGGCCGAACCCGATCGCGATCGACATCGGCTGGAGGTAGAGCAGGAACAGCGCCGCGGGGACACAGAGCACCCGCTCGACCAAGACGGTGGGGCCGAAAATCCAGCCGGTGGTGACCACCGCCAGCGCGGCGACCGCGAACCCGGCGACGACGAACGCCCAGAGGACGTCGATGAAGTCGCCGCGTGAGAGCAGCAGCCGGCCGTTGTCGGTGACCACGAACGCCATCGGCGCGAGGAACGCGGGCAGGGTGTACTTGCAGGCCTGCATCATCGTCGGGATCACCTTGCCGCCGGTGATCGCCGCTGAGGCGACGGCCGCGAGCGCGGTTGGTGGTGAGACCTCGGAGAGCACGGCGTAGTAGAAGATGAACATCGCGACCTGCGGCCCGTCAACGCCCAGCGAGATCAGCGCGGGGCCGATGATCACCCAGCTGAGGATGAACGACGCGGTGACCGGAACCGCCAGGCCGAGGATCAAGATCGCGATCGCGGAGAACAGCGCGGAGAGGATCAGCAGCGTCGCGTCGTTGTAGGACAGCGTCTCCGCTGCGGAGACGAGCAGGTCGGACAGGATCTGGCTGAGGCCGGTCTTCGCGATCGTGGAGGTGATCACCCCGGCGGCAGCGCAGACCGCGATCACCGGGAGTGCCGAGCGGATGCCGCCGCTGAGCGCGTCGTACACCCGGCCGCCGTAGTCCTTGAGCGAGTCGCCGAGCTCCATCCGCTCGCGGTCGTGGTCGGGGTCGTCGAACCCGCTGACCACGGGACGGCGCGACAGCACGGCTTCGAGCAGGCCGAACAACGCCGCCACCCCGGTGGCGTAGACGACCGCGCGGAAGGGCGGGATGTCGATGGCGAGGAAGAACACGATCACCCCGAGGCTGATGAAGTGGTAGCCCGAGCGGAGCAGCAGCTGCCATGCGTTGCCGATGGCGAGGTCGACCCGCTTCGCGCCGAAGCGGCGTGCATCGATCTCCACGGCGAGGAAGATGCCGAGGTAGTACAGCAGCGTCGGGACGATCGCCCAGAGCAGCACGGTGACGTAGGAGACGCTGAGGTACTCCGCGATGATGAAGGCCGCCGCACCGAGCGTCGGTGGGGAGAGAATGGCGCCGATACCCGCTGCGGCGAGCATGCCGCCCGCAGCCTCCTTCGGGTAGCCGGCCCGCTTGAGGATCGGCCACGCGAATGAGCCGAGCGTCACCGCGGTCGCCGTACCCGACCCGGAGACGGTGCCGAGCAGGAAGCCCGAGGTCGCGACCGTGCGGCCGGGCGCCGACCCGGACTTGCGGAACAGCGAGAAGCTGAACTCCACGAAGAACCGGCCCGCGCCCATCCGGTCGAGCACCGCGCCGTAGATCGTGAACAGCACGATGTACGTCGCCGCGACGTCGATCGGCACGCCGAAGAAGCCGGACGCCTCGTTGTAGAGCGCGTTGATGATCTGCTCGAGGTTGAGCCCGATGTGGCTGATTCCCCAGCTGATCGGGAGGTAGCCGCCGTAGTAGGCATAGGCGAAGAAGGCCAGGCAGACCGCCGGAAGGACGAGGCCGGTGGTTCGGCGGGTCGCCTCGAGGACCAGGAGCAGCAGGATGAACCCGGCGATCACGTCGAGGGGGAGCAGCGAGCCCTGGCGGTCCAGGAAGCTCTCGAAGCCGCCGAAGCCGGTGCCCGTCTGCGGGATCGGCAGGACCGGGTAGAGCCCGACCAGGAGCGCGATCGCAGCGAGCGCCCAGTCCAGCGGTCCGGGGTCGTCCTTCTCGGACTTCGCCGTGGCCCCGGCGGTGGCGGCGTCGGCGAGCCTCTCCTCCTGGACGGTCAAGTTCGCGTCCACGTCGGCGCCCTGGTGGTGGTGCCCACGGCGGGCGCGGGCGCGGTAGCTGAGGAACACCAGCGGCAGCGTGAGGCCGAGGAAGAAGATCAGGTAGTACTGGCTGCCGAGGTCGAGCGGCACGAACACCTGGCGCAGCACGAACACCGCGATCGCGAAGCACCACAGCCCGACGAACCGGTTGATGCGCGGGGACAGGTGCCGCGAGGGCTGCTCCTCGTCGTACGCGGCGACGATGTCGTCCACGTCGACGGCAGGATCGGTGCCCGGTCGACGTGACTGGTCGCGGCTCGGGCTCGTTGTAGGCATGCCGGGTAACGTACGAGTGTTGCGCGTCACATCGGCCGAACGGCAATCCAGACTTTACAGACTCCTAACATTCGACCACTTGCGCGCAGCGGGTAGTGCACGAGACCAGCGGAGCGAGGCGCCATGCGAGTTCTGCTCGTGGAGGATGACGACCGGGTGGTCGCCGCACTCACCCCCGCCCTGCACCGGTCACACCTGCACGTGCGCCGGGCGGCCACCGCCGGCGAGGCGCTCGACCTCTACCGCGGGGTCGACCTGGTGCTGCTCGACATGGGGCTGCCCGACCAGGACGGGCTCGCGCTGTGTCGCCAGATCCGTGAGACCAGCGACGTCCCGATCATCGCGGTGACCGCTCGCCGCGAGGAGGGGGCGGTGGTGTCTG
>JACMNE010000041.1 GCA_014378715.1 Microbacteriaceae bacterium | reverse complement strand
GGAACGGCGTGCCGGCACGGCGACCTCCCGGGGGTGAGGGGACCAGACTCTGGCCACTGTCGTCGTGGGCGGTAGGCTGGTCGACGATGGCGGCAATCGTGCCATCCCGCGGACGGCGACTCGATCCACACCCCTCTGGAAGAACGTGTTCCTATGAACGTGCCCACTCCCCGCGCAGCCACGAGAACCACTGACCCCTTCCCGTGGCTCGGCCTGCTCATCCTCGCCGGAGCCATCTTCGTCTGCGTCACGAGCGAATTCCTGCCCACCGGCCTGATGCCGGAACTCGTGGCAGGTCTCGGCGTTCGACCGTCGGAGGTCGGGTTCCTGGTGACCGTCTACGCGGGGACCGTGGTGGTCAGCGCACCGATCCTCACCAGCCTCACCAGGCGGGTGCCGCGCAAGACCCTCGTGATCATCGTGCTCTGTGCCTTCGCGCTCACCAACGTGATGGTCGCCCTCGCCCCGAACTACGAGGTCGTGGTCGTCGCGAGGATCATCGGTGGGCTCGCCCACGGGCTGTTCTGGGCTGTCGTCGGCGCCTACTCGGCACACCTCGTACCCAAGGCGCAGCTGGGCCGCGCCGTCGCGGTCACCAGCGCCGGCGCGACGACGGCCTTCGTTCTCGGCCTGCCGGTCGGTGCGGCCCTCGGCCATGCTCTCGGCTGGCAGCTCTCGTTCATCGTGATGGCGATCACGATCGTGATCCTCACGGTGCTCGTGCTGTTCTTCCTGCCGCCGGTCAACCACGTGCACGAGCTGCGCACCGGAGAGATCTCGCTTCCTGGCCGCCGCGACCCGTCCGTCTTCGGGGTGGTGGTGCTCTGCCTCATCGTCGCGATCATCATGACCGGGCAGAACCTCTTTTACACCTACATCGTGCAGTACTACACGGATGTTGCGGGGTTCGCCGGCGACAGCGTGAGCGTGATGCTCTTCCTCTACGGCGGCGCGGGCGCGATCGGACTGGTGCTCGTCGGCCTCGTTGCCGCGCGGTTCCCGCGGGCGAGCCTCGTGATCGCATTCAGCGTGGTTGCCGTCGCCGTTCTGGTGATCGGGTTGGTCCCCGAGCACACCCCGCTTGTGATCGCCGCCGTGATCGTCTGGGGAGTTGCCTTCGGTGCGGGGCCAGCGCTCCTGCAGACGAGGATGCTCCACACCGCGTCGGCCCGCGTGCGCGACCAGGCCTCCGCCTGGTTCACGGTGTCGTTCAACGTCGGCATCGGCGGGGGCGCCTTCATCGGGGGCCTGCTCTATGACGGGTACGGGCTCGGGGTCCTGCCATTCGCCGAGGTCGCCGTGGTGGTGCTCGGCGTCGGATTCATCCTGCTGAGCGACCGGGTGCTGCAGCGTCGTCGCTTGGCCGCCGCCCTGCGCTGACAGGGCACCGGTCCAGGTGGCATCCGCTCAGTGGCATCCGCTCAGCCCGCCGCGTCCTCCCGCGACATCGTGTGTCGCACGCGCGACGTGGTGTCCCAGACGGCGACGGCGACGAGGATGCCGGTGACGACGATGCCCAGCACGATCGGGGCCATCAGGAACGCCGCCGCGAAGGCCCCGACGAGCGCCACGCATCCTGTGAGGTGCGACCGGGGCACCGCCCCCGCCACCACGAGGCGGAACAGCGCCAGCCCCACCAGGTAGAGCAGGGGCCCGCCTGCGACGGTGACGGCGGTCGACAGGGACATGGGGTCGAGCGGATGTTCGAGCACCTCCTTGTCGGCGACGGAGGTCAGCACGACTCCGGCGACGATCACGGCATGCACATAGGTATAGGCGAGGCGCGCAATCCGGTCCGGGTTCTCCGAGCGCTCGATCGCGCGGCTGCCGACGCCCTCACCCTTGTCGAAGTACAGCCACCACATCATCACGGCTGTGACGAACGCCGCGGTCACCCCCACGATGCCCTCGGCCGACACCTCCTGCTCGACGAACGAGAACCCGGTCACCAGGAAGGATTCGCCGAGCGCGATGAGCACGAAGAGGGCGCTGCGCTCCGCGATATGCGCCCCGGACAGGCCACGGTCGCTGCGGTCGCCCGAGGCGCCCTCCGGGGAACGGAAGCCGCGGGACGCCGAGAAGTACTCGATACCGAGGGCCACGATCCAGACCGGCAGTCGGAACTCGAGCGGCAGCAGTGCTCCGGCGATCCAGAGCACGCTGGCCAGGAGGAGCCACCGCAGGACCACCACGAAGTCGCGGTGGAGCCCCGGTTCGTGACGGGCGACGGCCAACGCCATGAACATCGTGCGGCCGAGTTGCATCAGCACGTAGGCGAGGGCGAATGCGAGGCCGCGATCGCCGAACGACTCGAAGATGGAGACACTGACGATGAAGCCGAGGCCGGCGAGAGCGATCACGGCTCCCCTCACGGGCAGGCGTTCCGGGTCGAGCAGGTTCGTGACCCATGTGGTGTAGATCCACACCCACCAGAGCGCCAGCACCAGTACCGCGGCCTCGAGAGCCCCGAGGGGCGACTGGTTCTCGTAGAGATAACGCGAGAGCTGCGTCAGGGCGAACACGAAGATGAGGTCGAAGAACAGCTCTACGAAGGTCACCCGCTCGCGGCGGCCCGCGCCCTCGGGACGGAACAGGTCATGCCGCAGACCGAGCGGCTTCTTCGAGTCAGTCACCCGCATATTCTGCGTGATGACGGCGGGGTACAAACTGGTGGCGAAACGCCAGAATCCGTATTTTGGGGTACAGGTAAACGGCAAGTGCCCGATATAACGTGCCCCAATTTTGTTTCGTGCGTTACAAATGGGTTACAGAATCTCACAAGTGATTTTTTGCTCGATACGGTGGAAACCTGATCGGAATTCACTGATGAATTCCGTAGACACACCTCGGTGTGTGCCCGAGTTCGCCCTTCACGAAAAGGACTGAATAAGTGAGCCAGCAACAGAGAACGTCATCACCTGTGTTCCGCCGGCGGGGAGTGAGGCGACACGTCGCCCTCCTCGCGGCAACGGCGCTCGTCGCCACCGGGATCGCCACGGGAGCCACCCTCTCGGCATCCGCAACATTGCCTTTGCCAGCATCGAGCATCCCGGGCCTGCCGGCGTTCGCGGCAGACCGCTACATCGTCACCCTCGCGGGGGACGCGGCGGCGACCTACCAGGGGGGTGTCAGCGGTCTGACGGCGACCGCACCGGCCCTCGGCGACCAGCTCGACGCGGCCGACACGGCGGTGCAGGCCTACACGGCCCACCTCACCGCACTGCAGCTGGCGGTCGCCACGGCCGTCGGTGCCACACCGGACTACCACTACACCTACGCGCTCAACGGGTTCGCCGCGAACCTCACCGGGGCGCAGGCCACGGCCCTCGCGGCGACCCCCGGCGTCGTCGGGCTGGAGGCCGACTCGATCCAGCAGGTGCAGGCCGAGCCGTCCACCGACTTCCTCGGACTCTCCGGCGCCGGTGGCGTCTGGGAGTCCGTCGGCGGCGTCGAGACCGCTGGCGAGGGAATCGTCATCGGGGTACTCGACACGGGCATCGCCCCGGAGAACCCCTCGTTCGCCGGCGACGCCCTCGGCAACCTCCCTGGCGACGCTCCCTTCTACTCATCGCTCCTCGGAAACACCTCGTATGCCAAGGCCGACGGCGGCACCTTTGCCGGCGCCTGCGAGACCGGTGTGGGATTCGAGCTCGCCGACTGTTCGACCAAGGTAATCGGGGCGCGCTTCTTCGCGGTCGGCTTCGGCGTCGGGGCTGGGACGCCGGCCGACGGCGAGTTCCTGTCACCGCGAGACGGCAACGGCCACGGCTCGCACACCGCGTCGACCGCAGCCGGCAACATCGAGGTCGCAGCCAACGTGGCCGGCCGGGACTTTGGCACCATCACCGGAATCGCCCCCGCCGCCAAGATCGCCGCCTACAAGGTCTGCTGGACCGGCGTCGCCATGAGCGGCTGCTTCAGCACCGACCTGGTCGCGGCGATCGACAAGTCCGTCGAGGACGGCGTCGACGTGCTCAACTACTCGATCGGCGGGGGAGCAGCCACCACCACGGTCTCCGCCACTGGTGAGGCGTTCTTGGGCGCGGCATCCGCTGGGATCTTCGTGTCGGCCTCGGCTGGCAACTCCGGACCCGGCTCGTCGACCCTCGACAACGCTGCGCCGTGGCTGATGACCGTCGGAGCGTCGACGATCCCCAGCTACGAGGCCAGCGTCCGCCTCGGCAATGGCGCGGAGTTCGCGGGAGCGTCCATCGGTGTCGATCCGGAGGCACCGCTGAGCGGTGACTTCGTCACCGCCACCGACGTGGCCTTGCCCGGCACCGCCACCCCGAGCCTCTGCGAGGCGGGGGAGCTCGATCCAGCGCTCGCCGTGGGAAAGATCGTCGCCTGCGAGCGCGGTATCAACGACCGGGTCGCGAAGTCGGCCGAGGTGCTGAGGGCGGGTGGCATCGGCATGGTGCTGGTCAACCCGACCCCGAGCTCGATCGACCTCGACGAGCACTCCGTGCCCTCCGTGCACCTCGACGCCGTCTTCTTCGACGACGTGTGGTCGTATGCGGGGAGCGCGGGAGCGACCGTCGAGCTGATCGACGGCAACATCACCGACGCGACCCCCGCCACCCCGCAGATGGCCGGATTCTCCTCACGGGGACCGGTCCTTGCCGACGGCAGCGACCTGCTCAAGCCCGACATCGCCGCCCCCGGAGTGGCGATCCTCGCCGCCGGAGCGAACGGTGTCGACGAGGACGGCACCTGGCGGTTTCTCTCCGGAACGTCGATGTCGGCCCCGCACATCGCGGGACTCGGCGTTCTCTACCTGGGCGCCGTCCCGAACGCATCGCCGTCCGAGGTCAAGTCGGCCATGATGACGACCGCATACAACACCCTCGATGCGTCCGGCGACACCGTCACCGACCCCTTCTCGCAGGGTGCCGGCCACGTCGACCCGACGCGGTTCTTCACTCCCGGGTTCCTCTACCTGAGCGGGATCGACGACTGGAACTCCTACAAGGCGGGCACGGGCAACACCGCGCCAGCCGGAACGACGCCGATCGACGCGAGCAACCTCAATCTGCCGTCGCTCGCCATCGGGTCGCTTGCCGGGTCGGAGACCCTGACCCGCACCGTCACCTCGACGCAGGCCGGCACCTTTGTGCCGACCGTCACCGAGATGGACGGCATCACGGTCACCGTGTCGCCGCAGGTGCTCGCATTCGGTGCCGCGGGGGAGACCCAGCAATACACGGTCACCTTCGAGCGCGGCACCGCGCCGCTCGACACCTGGGTCACGGGGTCGCTCGACTGGACCGGCGTGGCGCCTGAGGGAACGTCCGACCCGGACTTCGTTCCGGTGCTCGTGCACAGCCCCATGGCCGTGCAGCCCGTCGCCGGACCGGCCGCCGAGACATCCGCTTCTCCCTGGATTCTCGGGGTGGTCAGCACGCTGATCTCGCGGCTGATCTGAGCGGGTGACCTGAGAGGTTGATCTCATAGAACAGCGGATGTCGGGCCCCCGCCTTCTTCACGGAGAAGGCGGGGGCCTGCTGCTATGCTGGCCGCGTCGCAACTGGCGTTGAGATGGGTAACCATCGGGGAGTGACTGATCACGGTTGGTGGCCGTACGCCTGGGCCACGACGAACAGAATTCATCGAGCGCGACCGCGCCCGAACCGTGAAGAGGAGCCGCCAGTGTCCGACCACTTTTCAACATCCAGCGCTGCAACCACCCAGCTGGCCTCCAGCTTCAACGAGCCGCTCTCGGTCGTCGACCCCGAGATCGCCGCCGTGCTCGAGCAGGAGCTCGGCCGCCAGCGCTCCACACTCGAGATGATCGCGAGCGAGAACTTCGTTCCCCGCGCCATCCTCGAGACGCAGGGCTCCGTGCTCACCAACAAGTACGCCGAGGGCTACCCGGGGCGCCGCTACTACGGCGGCTGCGAGTTCGTCGACATCGCGGAGACCCTCGCGATCGAGCGCGCCAAGAGCCCCTTCGGCGCCGAGTTCGCCAACGTGCAGCCGCACTCCGGCGCCACGGCCAACGCCGCGGTGCTCGCCGCGATCGCCACGCCGGGCGACACCATCCTCGGCCTCGAGCTCGCCCACGGCGGCCACCTCACCCACGGCATGAAGCTCAACTTCTCCGGCAAGCTCTACAACGCCGTCGCCTACGGCGTCGACCCGGAGACCTTCCTCGTCGACATGAACGTGGTGCGCGACAAGGCGCTCGAGCACCGACCGCAGGTCATCATCGCCGGCTGGTCCGCCTACCCGCGCCAGCTCGACTTCGCCGCGTTCCGCGCGATCGCCGACGAGGTCGGCGCAAAACTCTGGGTCGACATGGCGCACTTCGCCGGCCTCGTCGCCGCGGGCCTCCACCCCTCGCCCGTTCCCTACGCCGACGTCGTCTCCTCCACCGTGCACAAGACCATCGGTGGGCCGCGCTCCGGCTTCATCCTGAGCCGCGATATGACCCTCGCCAAGAAGCTCAACTCCAACGTCTTCCCGGGCCAGCAGGGTGGGCCGCTGATGCACGTCATCGCCGGCAAGGCCACCGCGTTTATGCTCGCGGCCCAGCCCGAGTTCCGCGACCGCCAGCAGCGCACCATCTCGGGCGCCCAACTGCTCGCCGCCCGCCTGACGGCTGACGACTCCCGTGGCGCCGGCGTCGACGTGCTGACCGGGGGCACCGACGTGCACCTCGTTCTCGCCGACCTGCGCAACTCGCCCCTCGACGGGCAGCAGGCCGAGGACGTGCTGCACTCGGTCGGCATCACCGTCAACCGCAACTCGGTGCCGTTCGACCCGCGCCCGCCCATGGTCACCTCGGGTCTGCGCATCGGAACGCCCGCGCTCGCCACCCGCGGCTTCGGCGACGTCGAGTTCACCGAGGTTGCCGACATCATCGCCCTGGCCCTCCTTCCCGACCCGGATGTCGCGTCCCTCCGCGAACGCGTCGTCGCCCTCACCGACGGCTTCCCCCTCTACCCGGGACTGTAGGGCGGATGACCGCCATCAGGCTCGACGGCGTCGCCACGGCATCCGCTGTCAAGACGGAACTCGGCGACCGCATCGCGGCCCTCAGGGCCCGCGGGGTGACTCCGGGGCTCGGTACCCTGCTCGTCGGGAGCGATCCCGGGTCGCTCTCCTATGTCGCGGGCAAGCACCGCGACTGCGCAGAGGTCGGTATCGAGTCGATCCGCGTCGACCTGCCGGAGACGGCCACAGCCGACGAGGTGCGCACGGCGATCACGCGCCTCAACGCCGACCCCGCGGTGACCGGCTACATCATCCAGCTGCCGCTCCCCGCCCATCTCGACGAGAATGCGATGCTCGAGCTGATGGACCCGGCGAAGGACGCCGATGGACTGCACCCGACGAACCTCGGTCGCCTCGTGCTCGGGGTGTCCGGCGAGCTCGACTCGCCGCTGCCGTGCACCCCGGCCGGTATCGTCGAGATGCTGCGTCGCCACAACATCCCGATCGCTGGCAGGCACGTGGTCGTCGTCGGGCGCGGGCTCACCGTCGGGCGCCCGCTCGGGCTGCTGCTGACCCGCAAGGGCATCGACGCCACCGTCACCCTCACCCACTCCCGCACGGTCGACCTGGAGGCGGAGGTGCGCCGGGCCGACATCATTGTGGCGGCAGTCGGGGTCGCCGGTCTCATCCGGCCCGGCTGGATCAAGCCGGGCGCCGCGGTCCTCGACGTGGGCATCACCCGAGTGCTCGACCCGGAGACCGGCAAGGCGCGGCTGCGCGGCGACGTAGACCCCGGGGCAGCGGATGTCGCGGGGTTCCTGTCACCCGTGCCCGGCGGCGTCGGCCCGATGACCCGCGCGATGCTGCTCGTCAACGTCGTCGAGGCGGCCGAGCGGCTCTGAGTCGCGCCGAGCGGCTAGGTAGCCGTGCCGGGACCGCGGGCGGCTCTACTCGCCCCGGTACCCGGTCCCGCATGAGATGCCGGTCGCGTCGGACCCGGGCTCCCAGCCCGGCACCTCGGCGACGGTCTCCTGCGCGAGGTCGGAAACCTCGACCGAGCAGGCCTCTATGCTGGCACCAGACGCGAAGGGAACGCTGAAGCCATAGTGCCCGTAGCGCCACTGCGCTAGGTCGGGGGCGGGGCTGCCGCTCTCGAAGTTGAGGATCGCCATGCCCGAGCCGGACTTCGTGAGCTGATATCCGCCCGTGCAGGTACGGTTCGTGGTGACGGCCACGAAGCCGTCGCCGGTGACGACCTCGGAGAAATAGGGGCTGCCGAGTTCGAGGTCGACCGGCGAGTAGATGGTGTGGTCGTCCGGCGTCGTCGAGTAGTCGATGCGCATCAGGCTGCTGCCGTAGTTGACCAGGGTGTCCATCGACACCGGCAGGGCCGCGTTCGACATGCTGTAGCCGCCCATCGCCGAGCACTTCTCCACGAAGGTGCTCGCGAGCCGTGACGCGCCGCTCGACGTGACGGGAATGGGTGTGTGTCCGACCAGGGAGATGTCCATGGTGGTGCCGTCGGTGGCGCGCACCTTCGCCGAGATGGTGAACAGGGCGTCGTCGGTCTCCTCGACCGGGGTCGCTGTGGGGCTCGGGCTCGGCGCCTCGACGGTCGGGGGCGTGGTTGGAGCCGGAGCCGGCGCGGCGGAGCAGGCAGACAGGAGCAGCACGGCGACCACCGTCAGGGTCGCTGCGGTCAGGGTTCGGGTGGGTGCCACTCTTCTCTCCAGGTATCGGGTTGGCGACGGCGCGCCGGGCGGCCGCGGGCTAGTCGCGACCGGCTCCCTTGGCAGCGCTCACCACGAAAGTATCAGGCTGCCCGTATCCGTGCTCGGCGAACGCCCCGTCGATCGCCACCTGGAGGCGGGAGATCGCGTCGACGGGCACCAGGGCGATGGCCGCGCCGCCGAATCCGCCCCCCGTCATCCTGGCGCCGATCGCCCCGTTCATCCGCGCGGTCTCCACGGCCAGGTCGAGCTCGGGCACCGAGATCTCGAAGTCGTCGCGCATCGACTGGTGCGAGGCGTCGAGGAGGTCGCCGATCGCGCCCGCGCCCTGCTCGCGCAGGACCCGCACGGTGTCGAGCACCCGCTGGTTCTCCGTGACGATGTGACGCACCCGGCGAAAGGTGACGTCGTCGAGGATCGTGCGCGCCTGGTCGAGGTCGGCGACCGCCACGTCGCGCAGCGCGGTGACGCCGAGCAGCTTCGCTCCGAGCTCGCAGGAGGCGCGGCGCTCGCCGTAGCCGCCGGTGGCGTGGGAGTGGTTCACGCCGGTGTCGATGATCACGATCTCGAGCCCCGCGGCGGCGAAGCCCAGGTCGATGATCTCCGAGTCGAGGGAGCGGCAGTCGAGGAAGACGGCGGAGTCGGTCTCGCCGAGCATCGACGCCGACTGGTCCATGATGCCGGTCGGGGCCCCGACGGCCCGGTTCTCGGCGAGCTGGCCGACACGCGCGAGCGTGCGGCGGTCCAGTCCGAGTGCCCACACGTCATTGAGGGCCAGCGCGACGGCGCTCTCGATGGCGGCGGAGGACGACAGGCCGGCACCCACCGGCACGTCGGAGTCGACGAAGATGTCGAACCCCGGCACGGCGGCGAGATCCGCGCCGTGCTCGCCGAGCGCCCAGGCGACGCCGAGGGGGTAGGCCGACCAGCCTGTGAGGTTCTCCGGAGTCAGCTCGGAGAGGTCGAGCTCGACGAGCTCGTCGGCGAACTCGCTCGCGATGCGCATCAGCCGGTCCTCGCGCAGCCCGAGGGCGATGATGGTGCGCCGGTCGATGGCGAACGGCAGGACGAAGCCCTCGTTGTAGTCGGTGTGCTCTCCGATGAGGTTGACCCGGCCCGGCGCGGACCAGATGCCGCTCGCCTCGTACCCGAAGGTCTCGGCGAAGCCCGCCCGTACGTCGTCCCTGATGTCGGTCATGCCCTGCTGATCCCTTCGCGGATGAATTCGGCCGCCCGCTCGGGGGCGACGTCGCCGATCCAGGCGCCCATCGCCGCCTCGGAGCCGGCCAGGTACTTGAGCTTGTTCTCGGCGCGCCGGGGCGAGGTCACCTGCAGCATCAGGCGGATGTCGTCGCGGTGCTCGGCAACCGGCGCCTGGTGCCAGGCGGCGATGTACGGGGTCGGGGTGTCGTAGAGGGCATCGATGCCACGCAGCAGCCGGAGGTAGATCGTGGCGAGTTCGTCGAGCTCCGCGACATCCGCTGCCGCAAAGTCGGGCATGTGGCGGTGGGGCAGCATGTGCACCTCGATCGGCCAGCGTGCGGCGAACGGCACGAACGCGGTCCAGTGCTCACCCGAGATCACGACCCGCTCCGAGGATCGCTCGTTCTCGAGGATGCGCTCGAAGAGGTCGGGTCCGAAGGCCTCGACCTGGCCGATGAGGCGGCGGGTGCGCGGGGTGACGTAGGGGTAAGCGTAGATCTGCCCGTGCGGATGCAGCAGGGTCACCCCGATCGCCTCGCCGCGGTTCTCGAAGGGGAAGACCTGGGCGACCCCGGGCAGGGCGGAGAGTGCGGCGGTGCGGTCGGCCCAGGCCTCGATCACCGTGCGGGCGCGCGAGGGGGTGAGGCTGCCGAAGGATCCCTCGTGCTCGGGGCTGAAGCAGACCACCTCGCAGCGGCCGACCGAGGGCAGGCTGCGCTCGATGCCGACGGTGGTGAGGTCGGCGGGGGCACCGTCCTGGGCGAGGGCGGGGCCGAACGACGGCGACCGGTTCTCGAAGACCGCCACGTCGTAGTTGTCGGGGATCTCCGAGGGGTTCGAGTCGGTGGCCGGCGCGAGCGGGTCGAGGTGGGCCGGCGGGAGAAAGACGCGATTCTGGCGGGCCTGGGCGATCGACACCCACTCGCCGGTGAGTACATCCTGGCGCATGGTCGCGGTCTCGGGCCGGGCGTCGAGCACCCGGGCGTCCGGCTTGCGGTCGGGGCTGAGGGCGGTGTCCGCGTCGTCGAAGTAGATGAGCTCGCGTCCATCGGCGAGAACGTGTTCGTGCTTGGTGATGGGCGCCATGCGCGTGTCCTCTTCCTTCGGCGCCGAGCGCCATCGACCGGCGGGCCCGGTCGCGATTCCCCTAGGGTGGGCCTATGAGCTCACCCACCGGAGAACAGTTCACCATTTCGAGAACCACCGGCGATCGGCAATCTCGGGCAATCATAACGGAGGTCGCCGCCGGGCTCCGTGTGCTGGAGGTCGACGGCGTCGCCCTCGTCGAGACCTATCCGGAGGATTCCGTGCCTCCCTACGGCTCCGGGATCGTGCTCGTGCCGTGGCCCAACCGCATCGAGGACGGTCGCTGGGTGCTCGCCGGCGTGCCCCAGCAGCTCGACCTCACCGAACCCACCCGGCACAACGCGATCCACGGCCTCCTGCGCCAGACCGCTTACCGCCTGCTCGAGCGCTCCGAGGAGTCGGTGACCCTCGAGGCCACCGTCTACCCGCAGCACGGGTACCCGTTCCAGCTCGACACCACCGTGCGCTACGAGGTGACCGACGACGGCATCACGGTCACCCATGGCATCCGCAATGCCGGTACCGCCCCGGCGCCGGTCGCAGTCGGCGCCCACCCCTACCTGTGCGTGGGTGACGTGCCGGTCAGCGACCTCGTCCTCACGCTCGCCGCGTCCACCCACATCGACGTCGACGACCGCCTCAATCCCACCGGGGTCACGGATGTCGCTGGGACCCGTTTCGACCTTCGCGGCGGTGTCCCGGTGCGCGAGCTCTCCCTCGACGACGGCTTCGGCGGAGTGGAGCCCGGTGCGACCCACCGCCTGACGGCTCCGGACGGCCGCTGGGTCGAGCTCGTGCGCGACGACGAGTTCGACTACACCCAGGTCTTCACGAACCCTGTGCACCCGCGCGACGGCGTGCTGGGCCTCGCGATCGCGGTCGAGCCGATGAGCGCCGCCGCGAACGCCTTCAACAGCGGCGACGGCCTGCGCTGGCTCGACCCTGGCGAGCACTGGAGCATCAGCTGGGGCATCCGCACCGGCAGCTGAGGCGGTATCCTCGACTACCGTGCCTGCAGAGTCCCGCCCGTCCGAGCCCCGCTCCTCCGACATCAGACGCTGGCGACAGCACCTCGCCGACGAGCACGCGGAGGCCCCGGTCTACCGTGACCTCGCCAGCCGCCGCACCGGAGAGGAGCGCGAGATCCTCCTTGCGCTCGCCGAGGCCGAGGGACGCCATCAGCAGCACTGGGTGCAGCTGCTCGGCGACCACGCGGGCAAATCCCTCCGCGGCGATACGCGCACCCGCCTGCTTGGCTTCTTCGCCCGCCGCTTCGGCTCGGTCTTCGTCCTCGCGCTCGCGCAGCGGGCGGAGGCCCGTTCCCCCTACGAAGCGGATGTCGACGCGACGCCCGCCATGGCAGCCGACGAGCGCATCCACGAGGGGGTCGTGCGCGGCCTCGCCGCCCGCGGACGCAACCGCCTCTCCGGCAGCTTCCGCGCGGCAGTCTTCGGGGCCAACGACGGTCTCGTCAGCAACCTGGCGCTGGTCGCCGGGGTGAGCGCGAGCGGGATCGCCCCTGCGGCGGGGCTCCTCACCGGTGTCGCCGGGCTCCTCGCCGGGGCGTTGTCCATGGGGGCGGGGGAGTACGTGTCGGTGAGGAGCCAGCGGGAGCTGCTCGAGGCATCCGCCCCGAACCCCCATGCGGCGACCGCCGTCGCCGACCTCGACGTCGATGCCAACGAGCTCTCGCTCGTCTACCGTGCGCGGGGGATGTCCGCCGGGGAGGCCGACGAGCGCGCCGCCGACATGCTCGCCGACCACGACCTGCGCGACACCCACGCCGTGCAGGACCACGAGGCGATCGGGACCGGGATCGGGGCGGCGGCGACGAGCTTCTGCTTCTTCGCCTCCGGCGCGATCATCCCGATCCTTCCCTACTTCTTCGGCATCAGCGGGCTCGCGGCGTTGCTCATCGCCGCGGCGCTCGTCGGCATCGCACTGCTCGCGACCGGTGCCGTCGTGGGGCTGCTCTCCGGTGGCCCTCCGCTGAAGCGGGCACTGCGTCAGCTCGCGATCGGCTTCGGGGCGGCGGCGGCCACCTACGTGTTGGGCCTGCTGTTCGGCGCCGTCGTCGCCTGACCGGCCCCGACCCGGCACAATTGCCGCTCACATGCTGCTGTGGGCATAATGGCGGATGATCTCCACCCAGCTCGCCAGGGCACTCCAGGACTCAGGACTCGTCTGGCGGCCGTCGTCTGGAGACGACTTCCGGATCGACCGTCCGGAGGTCGACGGTGACGTCTTCACGGTGAGCGAGATGACCGTCGAGGCCTACGAGCACCCGAGCGGCACCATCCTGGGCTTCAACGGCACCACCGAGTGGGCGCTTGACTCCGTGGAGCTCGACGACGCCGTCTGGCTGCCGAAGGAGAACCAGTTGCGTGAGCTGCTGCGCGGCGCCTTCCGCACCCTCGAGCGGCAGACCGACGACGACGGCTCCGTGCTGTACCTCGTCGAGGCCGTCATCCGCGGGATGACCGTGTCGTTCGCTGGGTCGGAGGCCGCCGACGCCTATGGGCGGGCGCTCCTCGCTCTGATCGACACATCCGCTGACATCGTCGTCGAGGAGTAGCGGTCGAGGAGTAGCCGGCCGCGGCAATCAAGGGGTGTGCACTCGGATCGCGCACGCGTACCGTAGTGCCTATGACTCATCATGATGGCATGGACAGTGCAGACGCCGACGACCGCATCGAGGGCAACAACGATCTCGCCACCACCGGGCACGGGCGGGAGACGGCCGAGGAGAAGGTCGCCGACTACGTCGGGCCCGTCGACCACGGTGATGGCGCCAGCTCGGCGACCGTGTCGTCGGAGGCCACCCACGGTGACCACGTGACCCCGGTCGACCACGGTCACGGCCTCGAGGCGGACCAGGGCGACGAGGAGAACGCGAACTACGTCGGCCCCGTCGACCTCGGCGACGGCGAGGAGAACACGAACGCGACGGGCGAGGCGAACTCCTACGTCACCCCGGCCGACGAGTCCTAGGCCTCATGCCGCGGTTCATTCGCGGCGGAGGTGGGCCTCCAGCTCTCCGATGGAGGCGAGGACGAGGTCGGGAGCCCGGAAGTATCCGGGGTAGGCGTCGCCTCCGCGGTTGATCCACGCGGTGCGCAGGCCGGCACGCGATGCCCCGTCGATGTCCCAGGGGTGGACCGCGACCAGGAGCATGTCCCCGGCATCCACCGAGCAGGCCGTCGCGGCGTACTCGTAGGCGGCCCGGAGCGGTTTCCAGCCGGCCGCGTCCTCGACCGAGAGCAGCATCTCGAACTCGTCCCCTATGTCGGCGGTGCTGAGGAGGCGCTGGGCAACGCCGGTGGACCCGTTGCTGAGGGTCACGAGGCGGAAACCACTCGCCCGAAGCCGGCGTACCGCCTCGGCGACGTCCGAATGCAGCGCAAGGCCGGCGAATCCGTCCATGATGTGCTCGACGGCCTCGGACAGGGGTCGGGCGAGGTCGACGCCGCGAAGCTGCTCCCGAAGCGACTCGGACGCGATGTCCGCGAACGGTGCGCTTGACCCGGCCGCTGTGAGGGCAAAGCCGTCTCGGAGCACTCCCGCGAACCAGGTGGCTGCCAGGAGGCGCGCCGCGCCGACCTCCTCGAACCAGGCGGCCAGGGGCGACATGTCCGACAGTGTCTCGTTCACGTCGAAGACGATCACCAGCGGTGCATCGGTCATGGGCGGATCCTTTCCTCGGGTGGCGCTCGTTGTGCCATCCAACCAGAAACGGGCCCACCCGGTCAGTGGGCGGGCAATCATCCGCTTGCCCAATCGGGAATGGTGAACGAAGTTTTCAAGGCGCTGGCAGATTCGACGCGGCGCACGATCCTCGACGAGCTCCTGCTCAACGACGGCCAGGCGAGGGCACTCGCTCTCTCCACCCAGAAGCTCGGCTTTCTCATCACAGCGGATGTCCCGCTCGGCGAGCATCGCTGGCTGACCGTCGTCGGGGCGAATGAGCCCGACGGCGTCGATCTGCTACTCGAGCCCGATGGGCATCCCGCGTCGAAGGTGTTCACGCGGGCGCTCGTCGAGGACGGCATCCCGCACACCTCCTTCGCCGTGGACGATGTGGTCGCGAGCCACCGGAATCTCCTCGCCGGCGGCGTGCGCTTCACCCGGGAGCCGACCGGGATGGGCCCTGTGGTCATGGCCGTGCTCGACGACACCTGCGGCACCCCGACCCAGCTCACCAGCCCGGCCTGAGCTGGGGGTGCGGCGGTGTGCGCCGACTCGGGGTGCATTGACTCGGGGTGCGCAGACCCGTTGCGGGGAGCCGCAGGATTCGGGATGATTCCGATCATCACGGAAAGGGACCCCATGCGTGTTCTGTCAATCGACGGCGGTGGGATCCGGGGCATCCTCCCCGCCACCATCCTCGTGGCGCTCGAGCAGCAGTCCGGCCGGCGCATTCACGAGCTGTTCGACCTCATCGTCGGAACCTCGACCGGCGGGATCCTGGCCATCGCCCTCACCTGTCCCACGGCCGCCGGTCGGCCGGCGACCGCCGACGACATCCGATCCCTCTACGTCGAGCATGGCGAGAGCATCTTCCCCCTCGGCGATGCGCCCCTGGTCGGTCTGCCGGCCAAGGGCAACTGGCTCCTGGGAACCCGCACGCCTCTCCCGGCCGACGCGACCACGGGTGAGAAGATTGCTCATTTCATGGGGAATCAGAACGTCCGCAAGGTGGTGGCGGCGGCCGGGGGTACCGGGGCGCAGGGCAATGCCAGATATCCCGCGGACGGGTTGGAAGCCCAGCTTCAGCAGCGGTTCGGGGAGCACCTGATGTCCGAAGCCGTTCTCCCGATAGCCGTGGTCAGTTGCAACTTCGACACCGGGGCCCCCGTGGTGTTCTGGGGCGGTGGGATATCCGGTCCGGCCACAGGCGACGCCAGGATGAAGCATGCTGCACGGGCGACTTCGGCAGCCCCCACGTTCTTCCCCCCGCTGGGATACACCACGGTGCAGAAGCAGACGATCCGGTGTGTGGATGGCGGCCTCGTGGCAAACGACCCCGCGATCGTCGGATACACCGCGGCCCTGGGAATTCTGAGTGCCACAGGCCGCTCCGGCGAGCGGGTACATCTCGTCTCCCTCGGCACGGGGATCGCCGCGACCGGGGAGAGTCTGGAACGACTCGACGCCGAGCAAATTGGCGGTGACACCCGCTCGTGGGCGGGAGTCGCGCCATTCCTGATGAAGGCCTTCACGACCGGGTCGGGTGAGTTGGTGCGGGAACAGCTCGCCATGGCGCTCGGTGTCTTCTACGTGCGGATCCAGACGGTGCTGCCGGCCGGTATCAGTCCGGCCATGGACGACGCCAGCCCGGCGCACGTTCGTCAACTCCTCGAGGTTGCGGAGGCAACGGTGCGCGATCGCCACTCGCAGATCGCCGGCCTGGCCGACGTGCTCGTCAGCGCCTGACATTTCCTATCCACATTCCTCCCGAACATTCGAAAGTGTGTTCTATTTGGGGTAGATTCATGGTGCGATGAAAATGACCAGCGGCTCGGGCGGCGCACCCCACGGGGTGCGCGATGGGGTGCGCGATGGGGTGCGCGATGAGGTGTGCGACAGGGCGCCCCTTGGCGGGTAGGTCGGGGTGCTGCCGGCCACCGTGTCGGTCGCGGTCGAGCTGGGACCACAGCCGACCACCTAGCGCTGTGCCGTTCGCCTGCCTCCGAGTGCCGTGCGCACCTGAACCCAGAGGCGGGTGAATGCGAGCGCGGCCTCGGTACCGGGGGCGTACACGCCGACCGGGGCGCGTTCGGTCCCCATCCGCTCGATCACTACGGTCGAGGGCACCACGAGGTCGATCACCTCCCGATGCTCGCGCGGCAGGGCCTCGACGGCCGCCCGGTGCACGAGCTTGCGGCGGTCCACCATCGACAGGAACGCGATGACCTTCGCTGGGCGAGCGGATGTCGCGACGATGCCGTTCACCTGCTCGAGCGAACGCAGCGACAGCGGCGAAGGAACCAGCGGGAGCAACGCTAGGTCGGCGGCGTGCAGCGCGTTCTCGGCCACGAGCGAGGCTCCTGGCGGGCAGTCGAGGATGACGAGGTCGTAGCTGTGAGACACGGATTCGAGCACCTTGGCGATACGGCTGATCGGTTTCTTGGTCGAGTCGAGCACCAGCTCGAGGTCGCGGTAGGTGTCGTCCGCGGGAAGAACATCGAGGTTCCTGTACGCCGTTGACCTGATCGCGGAACTCATCTCCGACCGGCCCTGGATCAGCGCGTCGACCCCGCCCCTGACCTTCGCCTTGACCTCGAGCAGGTAGGTCGACGCTCCCTGCGGGTCGAGGTCCCAGAGCAGCACGCGAAAGTTGCGGGACGCCTCCCAGGCGATGTTGACCGCCGTCGTCGTCTTGCCGACCCCACCCTTAGTGCTGTACACCGCGACGATCCTCATGCCTCAAATCCTACGGAAGGGACTGATGTCGGTTTGGTTGATTCCTTGACGTGCCCCACAGGGGAATACTCGTCCTCGCCGGAGGCTGTGTCGCAGCTATGGGATACGAGACGTCTCACGCGCCCGTTTCGCGCCCGGGTTCGAGTGTGAGTCGCATCGCTTCGCGGCCGTCTTTTCGCGGGGATGAATGGCCGTCGGGGTGCGCCTGTTTCTCACGCGGACGCGACAGAGCCACTGTGGCGGCGAGCCATTTCCTCGAGACGGAAGTTGAGGGTTCAATCTCGGAATGAACAGGAAGTGGTCAAGGCCGTCGGGGTGTTAAGACGGTTCTAGGCGAGGCTGAGGAAGAGCTTCTCGAGTTCATCCACAGTCAGCTTTCCTCTGCCCGGCTTCTCATCGGATGACGTGTCTTCGTCGGTGATGCATTGGCGAAGCGCCGTGGAGACGATGGCGAACCCGGCCCGGTCGAGGGCGCTGGACACAGCGCTGAGTTGGGTGACGACGTCGCGGCAGTCGCCACCGGTTTCAATTGCCGTGATGACGGCGGCGAGCTGCCCCTGAGCGCGTTTCAGGCGGTTGGCAACTTTCCGCACCGCGTCGGCGTCATGGAGGCGACCCTCGACGTTTTCTGCCGAGTCGTTCATGCGCTTGGGGTTTCGAGAGGGTGTCCCTGCTGGATCCAGGCGTTGGTTCCGCCGTCGACGTTGATGGCGTCGACACCGTTGCCCGTGAGGAGCTCCGTGGCGCGGGCGCTCCGGCCGCCGGCCTGGCAGATGACGTGCACGGGCGTACCGGCGGGGACCTCCGCAATGCGGGCAGGAAGTTCGGACAGGGGCAAATTCACGGCGCCCGGAGCGTGCCCGATGGCGTACTCGTTCGGTTCGCGAACGTCGATGAGGGTGGGGTGGGCGAGGGCTGCGAGGGCGTCAACGGTGATCTGATTCATGCTGCTTCCTTCATCGCATCAGAGGTGGTGGAGGTGGTGCCGGCGGTCCAGGTGAGGTAGCCGCCGTCGAGATTCGTAGTGTCGTGGCCGAGTTGGGTGAGGAGCCGCGCTGCCGTGTGGCCGCGCTGTCCGACTTGGCAGTGAACCACGATCGGGCCTGTAGACAGTTCGCTGTGACGTTCCCGAAGTGTGTCCAAGGGGATGTTGAGGGCACCCGGGATGGACCCGGCAGCGAACTCCGCAGGACTTCGTACATCAATCAGGGTCGCTCCGGCCTCCAGGGCGGTGTCGAGCTGGTGCCACTGAATGGTGCGGGTCGAGCCCGTACGGATGTTGTCGGCGACGTAACCGGCGAGGTTGATGGGATCTTTCGCAGACCCGTACTGGGGCGCGTAGGCGAGTTCCAGACGGGAAAGCCCCGACGCGGTGATGCCGCCGGCCATCGCAGTAGCGATGATGTCGATCCGCTTGTCGACACCGTCACGGCCCACGATCTGAGCACCGAGAATCCTGTCATCGGCCGGGTCGACGAGGAGCTTCAACGCCATCTGTTCGGCGCCCGGGTAGTAGCTGGCGTGGGAGGACGGGTGAGTGTGGATGACCATGTGCGCCCGGCCTGCTTTTCTGAGTCGCTTCTCACTCCATCCCACCGTTGCAACGGTCAAGCCAAGGACGCCGACAATCCCGGTTCCGAATGCCTGGATGGAAGCCGTGTCCTCGACACCGGCGATGACATCGGCGACCGTTCGGCCGTGCCTGTTCGCAAGCCCCGCCATCGTCACCAGCACAGCCCCGCCATCGACAGCGTCGATCTTCTCAACGCCGTCACCCACGGCGAAGATCCATTCATCGGTCGTGCGCTGATGATCGTCCACGGCGATCCCACCGGTCGGCCCGAGCGTAAGCCCGGCCGCCTTCGCAAGGGTCGTTTCCGGGTGAACGCCGCTGGCCTCGATGACCAAGTCCGTGAGGATCTCGCTTCCGTCAGACAAGACGACAACTCCAAGTCGAGCATCGGTTACGGTAACGCCGAGGCGCACCGAGACGCCGGCGCCCCGGAGAGCCTCCGCGACGGGGACGGCCATCTCCGGGTCCAGAGGTGACAACACTTGCGCGCCGCGCTGGATCAGGGTGACGTTGGCGCCCCTCGCGAGAAGGTTCTCGACCGCTTCGAGGCCGATGTACCCGGCACCGATCACTGTGACCCGCGGTTGGGCGTTGAGGTGGTTCAGGACGTCGAGGACGTGATCGACATCGTCCACGCTGCGAAGAGTGTGCGAAGGAATGACTCCGGCCGTCGGGCCGACCTGCGCGGAAGACCCGCCAGCTAGAACCAAGGTGTCGTAGGACACCCGGTACTCGGTGCCACCCTCCACATCCCTCACGAGGACGCTCTTGCCCGAGGGATCGATTGCGACGACCTCGTGGCGCACCCGGACATCCAGCGCGAACCGGGCGGCCAGCGACTCTGGCGTCTGCAGCAGCAGAGAGGACCGCTCCTTGATCACGCCACCCACGTGATAGGGCAGCCCGCAGTTCGCGAAAGACACGTACGAGCCCCGCTCGAACACCAGAATGTCCCGTTGCTCATCCAGCCGCCGCAAACGGGTCGCGGCGGACATACCCCCGGCGACACCACCGATGATGATTGTCCTCATCCAGTCAACAATACCCCACGGGGTATAGTTCTGTCGAGAGGTGACCACGGGGTCATCCCTGGATGAAGGAGTGCGTGATGTGTCAAGCTGCGACTTGCCGGGTATGTGGGAAGACCACGTGGGCAGGCTGCGGTCAGCACGTAGACCAGGTCATGCGGAACGTTGCGCGCGCCGACCGGTGCCCCGGGCACCCCAAAGCCACGTCGACGTCGAAAGGGTTTTTCACCCGTCTCCTTGGGCGGTGATTAACCCCGAGCACCCTCTTTCCCAGAGGCGCCATCTGGGTTTTCGTCATGCCCGTCAGACCAACTCTGCAGATCCGGTTCTACCTGGTCTGATCCGGTGACCTGATTTAAGCGCCCTGGGCAAGCGAAGCGTCCACGAACGACCGTCCATGAGACACGGTCAGCGGCCAAGTCCGCGATCCGCGCGTCGTGTCCCGCGACCCGTGTCCGAGACCTATGTACCGCTAGGCACGTCGGAGGTACACCTGAAGTTGTCGATGCCGCCCGCCAAGCCCTTCTCATCGGCCACTGACTGCGGCGATAACCAGACCAGCTATTTCTGCCGCTCACAGACTAGCCACAGTGCGAAAGCCCGACGGCCCTCTAATCGTCGCGGCATTGCCGCCGCAGGTGGAGCAGCCTTATTCGCAGCCGTACCGGCGACCGAACACCTCATAGATCTTCGCTCGGGCGTGGGGCGGACCCCACTCATGGAACTCACTGCAATCTGGTGAGCTCTGCGTCGCGTAGACGCCGTAGATCCCGACACCCGTGTACCCGTACGTGTCGCCCGAGCTCCCGTTCGGGCTGTCAGACCCAGTCCCCAACTCTCCCGTCGGCAACGTCAGGCGGGTTCCATCAGGGAAGACGAGGTCGGCACCCTGCGGTTCGCAGTCGAAGATGCGATCGCTGTTCAAGGAGTCGACCATTACGGGTTCGAATGAATTGCACGGGCTGATATTGGACTCGTCAGCATCGAGGCGGAGAACACCTGGGGAATCGGTCTTCTGCCCCGAGAGCACTATGGGCGCACCGCCGAACCAGAGAACCGGGAACGCAAAGACAAGCAAGATCGTTCCCGTCGCGACGCCGCGCCAGGCGCTGCCGCGACCAGCGCCGCCCAGTCCGGATGCTTTATGCGCTCCAATTGCTCCGAATACGATGGCGGTCAGGGCAAGGGCCCACACCACCAACAGGAGCGGTGCCCACACGGGAAACAGAAATTGCGTTGCGAAGCCGAAGTAGTATTACGGCACCCAGACCGCCGCGAACAGAAGAACGAAGAAGCCCACTCCGACAACAGCGACCCGTTCCGAAGTCACGGCACTGCGGTTACGCGAGTTCGCGCCCATGACGCGGGCGAACCAGCTACCCGACCCACGTTGAGCCTCCATCAGTGCAGGCTATCGGCAGACCGCCGTCCGCCGCTGCGGTCCACGCCACACCCCAAGCCGGAAGTTCGACCGAGGTCACGAAGCGGGCCGAGGGAACTGT
>JACMNE010000186.1 GCA_014378715.1 Microbacteriaceae bacterium | reverse complement strand
TCGGACCGGGCGAGGTTGCGGTCGACCGCGAGCTTCGCCGCGGGCGTCGCCGCAATCGACAGCACCACGTCGTGCGACTTGCGCAGCCGTGCCTCGACGGGCTCGATCGCAGTGAGCGAGACGTCGTGCGAGCGGATACCGCGCAGGGCGGTCTTGAGCTGGCCAGCGATCGCCGCCGTCGGGACAGTGGGCTTGAGTGACAGGAGAATGCGATAGGGCGCCAGGCGACTGGGCTCGGGAGTCGCGGAGGGAGGAGCGACCGGCTCGCTCGTGGCGGCCCTCCGCCGCGACCAGGGGAACCTCACGACGCGGCCATCGGCATGGTGAACGCGCCACGCGGCGCAGCAGCAGAATCGGCCATGGCAGCAAGGCTAGCCGCAGGTTGAATACTGCGCGGCCCCGGGTGTCTGCGGGCACGGCGGCGGGCCCCGGTTAGACTGGGGCAGCCGGAGCCGAGAGTGAGGAATGTCGGGATGACAGCTAAGAAGCGCGTCGACACCGTTGTGCTGGACGGACTCGAGAAGCCCGTGTTCGGCCCCACCGGCCGCCCGCTGCGGGTGTTCCCCGTTCCGGAGAAGCTCAACGGACACGGCCCGGCCCGCATCATCGCCCTCTGCAACCAGAAGGGCGGCGTGGGCAAGACCACCACCACAATCAACCTCGGCGCCTCGCTCGCCCACTACGGACGCCGTGTACTCGCCGTCGACTTCGACCCTCAGGGCGCCCTCTCCGCGGGACTGGGCATCTCCACCCACGAGGCCCCCAACGTCTACGACCTCCTGCTCGGCACCGTCAAGGACCCGCACGAGGCCATCCAGCACACCAGCGTCGAGGGACTCGACGTGATGCCGGCCAACATCGACCTCTCCGCCGCCGAGGTTCACCTCGTCAACGAGGTCGCCCGCGAGCAGATCCTCGCCCGCGTGCTGCGCCAGGTCGTCGACGAGTACGACGTCATCCTCATCGACTGCCAGCCCTCGCTCGGCATCCTCACCGTCAACGCGCTCACCGCCGCCCACGGGGTGCTCATCCCGCTCGAGTGCGAGTTCTTCGCCCTCCGCGGCGTCGCCCTGCTCGTCGAGACCATCGAGAAGGTCAAGGACCGACTCAACCCGGCCCTGCGCCTCGACGGCATCCTGCCCACCATGTTCGACTCCCGCACCCTGCACTCCCGCGAGGTGCTCGAGCGCGCCGTCGAGCGCTTCGGCGACGAGGTCTTCGACACCGTCATCACCCGCACCGTGAAGTTTCCCGACGCGAGCGTCGCCGCGACCCCGATCCTGCAGTTCGCCCCGGAGCACCAGGCCTCCGACGCGTACCTGCAGTTCGCGCGAGAGCTCATCTCCCGTGGCGCCGTCGCATAACGAGACGACCGGCCCCGAGCAAGCCGAGACTCCCGGCGCCGACGCTGAGGCCCACGGCTTCTCCGTCTCACTCGGCAACTTCAGCGGCCCGTTCGACCTGCTGCTCACCCTCATCGGCAAGCACGAGCTCGACATCACCGACATCTCCCTCAGCCGCGTCACCGACGGCTTCATCGCCTACCTCCGCGACCTCAATTCAGCGGATGAACTGGACGAAGCAACCGAATTCCTGGTGATCGCCGCCACCCTGCTCGACCTCAAGGTCGTCGGCCTGCTCCCGCAGGGTGAGCTCGTCGACGCCGAGGACGTCGCCCTGCTCGAGGCGCGCGACCTGCTCTTCGCCCGTCTGCTGCAGTACCGCGCGTTCAAGGAGGCCTCCGCCTGGTTCTCCGGAAAATTCGACGCCGAGACCGGCCGCCGCTTCCGCTCTGTGCGCCTCGAGGAGAAATACCGCCAGCAGACCCCCGAGCTCGTCTGGACTGTGACAGCGGATGATTTCGCCGCGATCGCCCTTCTCGCCTTCACCCCCCGCGAACTCCCGTCCGTCGGGCTCGACCACCTCCACGCGCCCCTGGTCTCCATTCGCGAGCAGGCGGCCTACGTCGTCGCCCTGCTGCGCGCCGGCGAGCCGCTGTCCTTCCGTGAGCTCATCGCCGGCGCCGACCAGAAGGGCGTCGTCGTCGCCCGCTTCCTCGCCGTGCTCGAGCTCTACCGGGGCGAGGCCATCTCCTTCGAGCAGAT
>JACMNE010000185.1 GCA_014378715.1 Microbacteriaceae bacterium | reverse complement strand
TGCGCTGGGGTGGTGTATACCGCAGGCCACGCTGATGATCGTGGGGTGAGGCTCCGGGTTCGGTTGACGAAGCTGCAGTTCGTTGTGTTCGCCGTGCTGATGATCTGCCCGTGCGAAGCGGACTCCGATAATCCGTTCCGGGTCGCCCAGAGCTGGATCCGCCGAGCAGGAGTCAGTGGCCTCCGAGGCTGCCGTCGTCGATGTTGGTGGGGCCGTGGTCGCGATTCCCGTGTTTGATGATGTGGTGGGCTTCGGTCCAGCCGGGGGTTGAGTCGAAGTCGTTCCAGCAGCAGCCGCCGTCGCGGGCGGCGAGGTCCTCTGCGGTGACCCCGGCGGTGGGCCACCTACCCGCGCTCGTACCTCAGCACGTTGACGTCGGTGAAGTGCCGCTCCTCGACCACATGCCAGCCGATGCCCGCCAGGGCCTCCGTTGTCACAGGGCGCTCGTCTCGGGTCGTGCTGGTGATCAGGTACGCGACATCCGCTCCGGACAGGCGATCGAGAACCTCATCTAGCGGATGCCGCGTCTCCCACAACTGCGCGGTGCGGGCAGCAGGCGTATCGAGGGTCACGTCGATGGTGCCGACGAAGGAGTCGGGATACGAGTAGGCGATGACCCGTGACGTGGCGGTGGGGTGATGCTTGACGGCACCGTAGATGATGGCGGTCGTCTCGCCGACATCCGCTGCCCGCTCGGTTCCGATGAAGGCGGCGACCTCCTTCCAGGAGGACTCCTGCTTCGCTTCGACGGCGCGCTGTTCGATGATCGGCGGGATTGCGAGTATCACAACACTCGCGATGACAGCACCGATCACCACCCGCCCGCGAAGCGCAGCGATGCCGGCACCGATGGCGATCGCTGCGAACGGCAGGCACATCGTCACGTACCTCGGGGTGTAGAGCGGGGTGTAGACGGCGGTCGCGACCAGCAGCACAGCCGTCGGGACGACGATCGCGGGCAGGATCACCAGCATCTGCGGGAGGCCGCTGAATCGCCGACGAAGCCGGGTGGCGATCCCGAAGATGATGAGCACCCACCCCGCCACCGCATACGCCGGGCTGTATTGGAACCACTGCGTCTGGAACACCTCGCGCCAGCTCGTCCAGCTGAGCGGATCGATCCAGTGCACCTGCCCCGTCTGGCTGATCACCACGAACACGAACGGCGCCAGGAGCGCCGCCGCCGCGACACTCCCCACGAACCACCGGCGCACCACCGTCACCGCGTCGACCGAGGCGTCTCGGTGGGTCGCCAGCCACCACCAGGCCAGCGTCACCCCGTGCGCGATGACGATGAGCGCCAGGTAGACAAAGACGAGAACGGATGTCGCAGCAACCAGGGAGTAGAGCACCCAGGCACGGGGACCGCCCGAGCGCACCGCCCGCACGAACACGATCGTGAGCAGCACGGCGAGGGCCGCCGTCATCGCGTAGGACCTGGCCTCCGTGCCCATCCAGGTGGTACGGGGGAGGAGACAGAACACGACGCCCGCGAGGACTGCCGCGCCGTCGCGCTCGAACTGCCTGGCGAGGACCACTGTCAGCGCAGCGGCGACCCCCACCGCGACCGCGCTTGGGGCTCTCATGACCGTGGGGGAATACCCGAATATATCGACGAGGGCATGAATCAGGAAGTAGTAGACGGCGTGCACGGCATCCACGTTGCCGAGCATCGCCCAGAGCTCCGGCCAGCTCCGCGTGACGGCCGTCACGGTCGCCGCCTCGTCGTACCAGATCGACGGGGTGCCGATGCCCACGAGCGAGATCGTCAAGCCGAGGAGCCCCACGAGTAGTGGCGCACGGAATGCACGGGCGGCGGCGGTTAAGCTGGCGGTGCGGTCATGCTCCGGTGTCCGCTCGAGGAGGCTGGTCATGTCGTCACTTCCTCCGCTCATCGCTCCAGGCGCACACCTCAGCGGAGACCAACTGTCCCGCGCCTCCAGACACGTTATGTTGCCAGGCTTCGGAATTGATGCACAGCGACGGCTCGCCGCGGCGAAAGTGCTCGTGATCGGGGCCGGCGGCCTCGGTTCCCCCGTGCTGCACTACCTGGCCGCCAGCGGTGTCGGCACGATCGGCATCGTCGACTTCGACACCGTCGACCTGTCCAACCTGCAGCGCCAGGTGATCCCCCGCACCGCAGGGATCGGCCAGCTGAAGCCCGCGAGCGCGGCGACGGCGATCGCGTAGCTCAACGCCGGTGTGGCTGTGCGGCAGCATCCGCTGCGACTCACCGCTGAGAACGCCCTCGGCCTCTTCGCCGACTATGACCTCGTGATCGACGGCAGCGACAACTTCGCCACCCGCTACCTCGCCAACGACGCGGCCGCGATCCTCGGCCTGCCGTACGTGTGGGGCTCGGTGTTCCAGTTCGACGGGCAGGTCACCGTGTTCTGGCAGGGTGCGCCCGACGGCCGCGGTCTCGACTATCGCGACCTGCACCCCGTGCCGCCCGCCGCCGGCGAGGTACTCTCCTGCGACGAGGCCGGAGTGCTCGGCGCCGTCTGCGGCACCATCGGCTCGATGATGGCGACCGAGGCCGTCAAGCTGATCACCGGTGTGGGCGAGCCGCTTCTCGGGCGGGTGCAGATCGTCGACGCGCTGCGCGGCGAGTGGCGCGAGGTGCGCATCGGCCGCCACGCCGACCGGGTGCCGGTGACCGAGCTCATCGACTACGACCTGTTCTGCGGGGTGCGGCCGAGCGACGAGAGCCTGTCGATCGACGCGGACGAGCTGCTGGCCGGTGCCGACCTCGTCGACGTGCGCGAACCCTTCGAGCACGACATCGCGCACATCCCGGGCGACCGGCTGATCCCCCTCGCAGACCTGCTCGACGACACCTCGGCCGCGGGGGCGGGCCCCGTGATCGTCTATTGCAAGACCGGTGCGCGCTCGGCCCGTGCCGTCGAGGCTCTGCGCTCGGCTGGCATCGACGCCATGTCGCTGCGCGGTGGCATCCAGGCCTGGCTCGACCTCACCGACCCCGGCGGCCCCCGCTACTGACCGGGCTTCCTGCAGGTCAGCGGATGAAACGGACCTCAGCCCCCGGCGAAGGGCGGCATGACGTCGACGACGTCCCCGTCACTCAGCACGGTCGACGTGTCGGTGGTCGACAGGGTGTTGACGAGGAACGAGCAACGGGCGAGCACCCGGTCGAGCGGTTCGCCCGGGGCAGCGACGAGGGTGCCGAGGGCGTCGCCGATCGACCAGTCGGGCCCCAGGTCGATGCGCGTCTCGTTCAGTCCGGTTGCGGCGCGCGCGGACGCGAAGAAGCGCAGCAGCACACTCGCCACCTCAGCCGCCGATCGCGCTCATGGTGCGCTCCGGCTGCACGAAGTCCCCGGTGTCGAGGCCGTGACCGGCCGGCTTCGCCCACATCGCGGAGCGCCACAGGTCGGCGAGTTCGGCATCGCTGGCGCCGGACCGCAGTGGGCCGAGCAGGTCGGTCTCCGTGTGCGAGAACAGGCAGCTGCGCACGCCGCCCTCCGCGGTGAGGCGGGTGCGGCGGCAGTCGGCGCAGAACGCCTCGGAGACGGAGGCGATGATGCCGACGAGTCCGAGCGAGGGGCCACCCGAGGGGGAGAAGACCTTGAACAGTTCGGCGGGGGCTCCGTCTCGGGGTGCCTCGTCGGGTTCGAGGCGGAAGCGCTCGTTGATGCGACCACGGATCTCTGCCGCGGTGATCATGGTGTCGCGCTCCCAGGCGTGGTCGGCGTCGAGCGGCATCTGCTCGATGAAGCGGAGCTGGTGGCCGCGCTCGAGCGACCAGGCCAGCAGGTCGGCCGCCTGGTCGTCGTTGACCCCGCGCAGCAGCACGGCGTTGATCTTCACCGGGGTGAGTCCGGCTGCGGAGGCGGCGTCGATTCCGGCGAGCACTCGCTCGAGGAACGGGCGGCGCGTCACCTGGAGGAACGTGGCCGCGTGCACGGTGTCGAGGGACACGTTGATGCGGTCCAGTCCTGCGGCGGCGAGTGCCGCGGCCCGAGACGAGAGCCCGATCGCGTTGGTCGTGAGGGAGATCTCGGGCCGCGGCTCGAGGGCGGCGCAGGCGGCGATGATGTCGACGAGGTCCTTGCGCAGCAGCGGCTCACCACCGGTGAAGCGCACCTGGCGCACCCCGAGCTCCTGCACGGCGATGCGGGTCAGGCGCCCGATCTCGTCGGCCTGCAGCAGCTGGTTCGCGGGCTGGGTGGGCAGGCCCTCTGCCGGCATGCAGTAGGTGCATCGCAGGTTGCAGCGGTCGGTGAGCGAGATGCGCAGGTCGGTCGCGACCCGACCGAAGCGGTCGAGCAGGCCGTCCTCCCCGAGTGGTCGGGGTGGCAGGGTCTCGCGCGTGCTGGGCAGCGCGGGCATGCCGAGGGAAACAGTCATAAGTCGAGGCTAAACGACGCAGCGGGGAAGAACATCTGTGGGCCTCTCGGGATTGGGGGACAAACGGGCGGCGGTGCGGACGCGAACGGCTGCGGTCCGGGCGGGCGGGGTGGGCACAGCAGAAAGGCCCGCCCCGCATGAGCGGGACGGGCCTTTCTTCAGGGGGATGTTACGCGGCGGCCTTGACCGTGATCTTGGCGATTCCGACGACCAGCTGGTCGGTGACCGCGTCGGTGCCGAAGGTCTCGTTCAGGAGAGCGGCGGCGTCCGGGCTGACGAGGACGGTGGTGCCCTCGAGGACGGCGTTGCCGTCAGCGTCGGTCGCGAGCGGGTTCAGGGTCGAGCCGTCGAGGTTGAAGATATAGACGTCGTTGGCGACGAGCGCTCCGTTGGCCGTGACGGTCCCGAAGAGCTGCGAGGTTCCCGGGTCGATGCGGAAGTCGGTGAGCTCGACGACGATGTCACCGGCGGTCAGCGAGATGCCGGATCCGTCGTGGCTGATGGAACCCTGGACGTACGGGCGGTAGGACTCGGCGGGGTCGTAGTAGTCCACGTTGCCACCGGTGATCGGGAAGGCAAGGACGCCGTCGGTCAGGGTCGCGGTGCCGAGGGTTCCGGGGGTGAGGCCGAGGGTGGTGAGGGCGTCAACGAAGCCCTGGTCGAGGGTGACCTGGGTGTCGACGCCGGCGAGGGCCGGGATCGAGGCCTGGGGCGTCGGGTCGGCGGCGGGGGCCTCGGACGTGGCGGCGGGGGCCGGCGTCGTGGTGGTGGTCGGCGAGCAGGCGGCGAGGCTTCCGACGAGGAGGGCTGCAGCGGCGATGCCGAGTGTGGACTTGAAGATCTTGCGCATGGTTTCTATCCCTTGAAGTTTGTGGTTGTGGTTGCGGCTGGTGTTGACAAGGGTTCGGCCCCGACTCCCCAATCGGTTTGGAATGGGGTGGTTCCGTTACCTTTCCGTGACAAACTTCAGCAAACGTTCAGGTTGTCGAGGGTGAAAAGCCCGGAATTCCGGTGTTCTTGGCCTCCGGAGCTCGGGGGAACGGATCGAGCGGATGCCGCAGCCACGCGCCAAGGCGACGAACGGACCCGGGTCCCGCCCTGCGGAACGACATCACGACGATGATCACGATGGCGCAGGACACGGAGATCCTGGCGAGGTCGACGGAGGGGATGAGAAGCCGTTCGGTGAGAGCGAGCGGCACCGCGAGCCACCCCCAGCGCCCGGTCATCGCGATGACGGGAACGAGCAGGAGCGCGTACCAGGGGTAGCGCGGGGTGACGATGAGGAGGGTCGCGCCGATCATCACGAGCTGGCCGAGCCAGGGGTCGGCCGGGTCGGTCTTCCACCAGACGAGCGCTCCGGTGACGGCGATGAGCACGGCGGCGAGCACGAGGGCGGCCGGGCCGGGCGCGACGAGCGACAGCATGATGAACCGCGACCCGCTCGAATAGCCCTCCTCGGTGAGGTAGCCGGGCAGGTAGCCGAGCACATCGATGCCGCTGGTGATGATGTACGGGATGTAGAGGGCGAGGAACGCGGCCATTGATCCGACGACGATCTTCCAGCCCTGGCACTTCAGGAGCGCGGGGGCGGCGATCACCGGGATGAGCTTGACCGCGATGGCCGCGCCGAGGGCGATGCTGCCCCGCCAGCGTCTCCCGCTCGCGACGAGGATCGTCGCGACGAGGATGAGCAGCCCGCCCAGGATGTCGATGTGCGAGTTTGTCACGCCCTCCGTCGCGGCGAGCGGCGACCAGGCCCAGAGCGCGGCCCACCGCGGGTCGCGCCCGGTGACCGCAAGGGTGCGCAGCAGGAGGAGCGTGATTCCGAGGCTCATGGCGAGCCCGGCGACCTGCATCGGCCAGTACTCCGGCTCCGGTCCGGTGAGCAGCCGCACCCCGGCGAACACCAGCTCACTCGAGGGCGGATATATCGTGGGCACGTTCGCGCGGTTGATTGCCGTGCAGAGCACGTCGCCGGTGCCCGGTTCCTTCACCGTCATGATCCGGGCGCCCTCGCAGGTGAGCGACCCGTCGGCCTGCGCCACGGGGGCGGGGAACAGCCACTCCGGCCGGAGATCGGTGAGGGCCGGATCGGACGGCACGTGGTCGTATGGCGAGATGCCGGCGTTCTGCACGATGCCGTCCCAGGCATAGCGCGCCGAGTCGGTGCTGGTGTTCGGCGGACCGGCGAGGGCGGCACCGCCGAGCGCGACCGCCCCGACCAGAACGAGCACGACCGAGGCCCGCCGCGGCACCCGGTGCACGGCGAGGAGTGAAACGGCGAAGAGCGCCCAGAGCGCCCCCGTGGCGTAGACGAGCGGCATCAGGGTGCCGGTCTTGTCGTCGTAGTACGGCAACGCGGTGATCGCCCACCCGGTGAGCGCCGTGCTGGCCAGGAGAAGGAAAGAGGTAATCGCGATGCGCACGTCCCCAGCATGACTCACGGCCGAACATCCGCTTCATCGCCGGGGAGATCGCTCCCGTCCGAATGGGCCTCGGCTCCGAACAGTGGGGGTGACGACGCCACCGATTGCTGCCCCGCCCACGCGCACCGTGTGGTGGACTGGGCGTATGCACGCGCTCCTGCACGGCACCCGCCGATCGCTCGCCACGCCATCGCGCAATCCGCGGATGGCCGTGGTCATCGGCCGCCTGCTCGGGATCGCGTTCATCGTCTGCTTCCTGACCGGGCTCTACAGCCACTTCCTGCAGGATCCGTTGCCCTGGATGGTCTTCCCCACGCGCCCGATATGGCTCTACCAGGTCAGCCAGGGCATCCACATCACCGCCGGGATCGCCTGCTTCCCGCTGATCCTCGCCAAGCTGTACATCGTCTTCCCCGACCTGTTCCAGTCGCCGCCGGTGCGCTCCTTCACCCACTTCCTCGAGCGGGCGTCGATCGCGCTGTTCGTCGCCGCATCTCTCGTGCAGATCACGATCGGCCTGCTCAACACCTTCCAGTTCTATTCGCTGTTCCCCTTCGCGTTCCGCCAGACCCATTACGCCCTCTCCTTCGTCATCATCGGCTCTCTCGCGATCCACATCGCCGTCAAGCTCGACATCATTTCCCGGCACTGGCGCAAGCGCGACAGTGCGCCCCGGGTGCCGCGGACCCTCACGGTCGCCAGTTCCTCTGAGGCGGCGTCTGATCAGGCAGCCTCTCCTCAGGCAGCGGATGTCGCGGGCTCCGGCACCCGCGGCCTCACCGGTCGCGTCTTCGCCTGGATCGACTCCGCCCCGCAGCCCGAGCCGCGCGCCAGCCGCCGCGGGTTCCTTGTCACCGTCGCGATCGCCGTCGGCACCGTCGTCACCCTCACCGCCGGCCAGTCGTTCCGCATTCTCGACGGGACCAACCTCTTCGCCCCGCGTAAGAAGGACATCGGACCCAATGCCGTGCCGGTCAACCGCACCGCCCGCGCCGCCAAGGTGCTCGAGAGCGCGGTCGACCCCGCGTGGGTGCTCACGGTCTCCAACGGCACCACCGCCCGCGTCTACACCTACGACGATCTGCGCGCGATGCAGCAGTACGACGTCGAACTGCCCATCTCCTGCGTCGAGGGCTGGAGCCAGATGGCGTCCTGGCGCGGTCCCCGCCTGCGCGACCTCGTCGACTCGGTCGGCGGCGACCCTGGAGCGAGGATCACGGCGACCAGCCTCGAGCAGGGCAGCATCTACGCCGTGATGGACATGGGCCCCGAGTTCGTGCGCGACGAACTGACCCTGGTCGCCCTGCAGCTCAACGGCGCCCCGCTCGACATCGACCACGGCTATCCCGCCCGCATGATCGCGCCCGCCCGCCCCGGGGTGCTCCAGACCAAGTGGCTCAGTTCGATCGAGGTCGTCGCATGAGCGCCGTGCGCGTGATCCCCGCCGCGGGCACAAGACGGATACGCGCCTGGCGAATCGGGCTCCTCTCGGTCGGCCTCGCCCTCCTGGTGGTCGGCGGCCTGGTCCTCCTGGCGGATGTCGCGCCCCGCGACTATCTCGGAATCCTCAGCTGGATGGTCGGCGCGATCGTCCTCCACGACGGGGTGCTGGCCCTCGGCGTCTTCGCCGGGAACCTGGTGCTCCGCCGCGCGGGTCGCATCATCCCGTGGGGGGTCATCGCGATCCTGCAGTGCGCGATCGTGACCGGCGGGATCGTGGCTCTGATCGTGGTTCCCGAGATCATCAAGAAAGCGATCGGCACAACGAACCCCACGGTGCTCCCGCTCGACTACGGGCTCAACCTCGCCGTGTTCTACGCGGGGCTCGCCCTGGCGACCGCCGTCGCGATCGTGCTGCACCTGCGGGTGACCCGAGCGAGGCGTCGGGCAGCATCCGCGACATCCGCTCGGTAGGGGTTCAGGACCGGGGGTCGGTGCCGGCCAGGATCGAGGCGCGGGGCGAAAGCAGGTAACTGTCGACCAGGCGCGTCGCGATATCGGACTGCAGGGTGAGTGGGTTGTGCCCGGACTTCCTCACCCGCACGACGTTCAACACGATGATCACGATGATCACCGCCAGGACCACAACGAATCCGATGATGGCTGCGGTGAAGTATGAGTCGAAGTTCGAAGCGTCGGGCATGGGTTCTCCTCAGGGGGTCGGGGGGCGGGTGCTCAGGGGTCAGGGGCGAAGCCGGCCGCGTAGACCACGGAGCCTGCGTCGATGGTGAGCTGGGTGCGCAGGCCGCCATCGGGCACGGTCACCTCGATGCCCGAGACCCTCGAATCGCAGGTGAGGGTCTGGCTGCCGAGCGGGCCACCTTGTTCATCGGCGATGGCGGTCAGGGTGACGTCGAGGGTCGGGGTCTCGCCGACGCAGGCGAAGGTCGCGCGGTAGGTGCCGGCTTGAATCATGCTGGAGTCAGAGATCAAATTGAGGGACCACTCCTCGCTGAGCCAGCCTGAGAGACCGCAGGCGCTGCTGTCGCCGGGCGCGGTGCCAACGGTGTCGGCCTCCCAGTCGCGGATGACGTCCACGGGCATCGGCAGGCGCGAGGCGCCGAGGTCGCCGTCCGTCGGCGAAGCGGATGTCGTGGGCGCGGCGCTCGCATCCGGTGCCGTCAGCGCCGCTGCCATATCCGCTCAGCACGGTCACAGCCAGGATCACCAGCACGGCCCGGGGGAGATTGCGCATCCCTGCACGCTCGGCGATCCGGGCAGCATTCAGCGTCTGAGGGGCGTTTCCCGCTGTGGGGTGAGTGAACTTTGTGTCCGTGGCGATCGGGGACGCCTCCTCGACACTGTGGGCGCTTCAGGGGACGCGTCTCCGTGCAGCCCAGGTCCCCTCAGTCGCCTGATCCCCTCCCCGGGCACAGTTGTGCTCGGAGAGTGCCCGGGGTGCCCGGACTGTTGCGATTTGGCGGCCCGCTATTTCGCGACTCTCCGGGCACCCCGGGCTTCCCCTTCACTACCGGCCTCGGGGTGCACGGACACCTGTGACCAATTTTCGTACACCCGGGCCGAGGGAGGACGACCTCTTCACCTGTCGAAGGATTCGTGCCGAAAAGGAATCCAGGGTGCCCGACAACGGCACGCCCGGAGATGGATCATCCCGATGTCGATGTCGATGTCGATGTCGATGCCGATGCCGGTGACGGTGCAGACGCCGGTGCCGGTGCGGTCACCACGGGCCGGGATCGCACATCTCCGTACAAGCCGGGCGCTTTCCCGACGGGTGTACGGAAATCGGTTATCCCGATGGCCCTGGGGACCGCACATCTCCGTACACGCGAAAGAGATGGCGCACCCCTGTACGGACATCCGTCACGAGCGACATGCTCAGCTCCGGCGAGCTGGCGTCGATACGATGGCACGCCGCACCACGATCGGCCCGAAAGGAACTCTGCCCGGAGCAGGGACGATCCGAGACGTTGGACGATGATCGGCTAGGCCAGGACGAAGACGCCGTCCGGGCCGTCGACCGGCGCGGAAACACCCGGGGCGCGGAACGCCGTCACCGACCACGGCGACTCGTCGGCGGCGGCGCCGAGGTGCCAGTCGGCGAACCGGTGGGCGAGCGTGAGCCCGCAACCGGCTGCGGCCTCGAGCTGTTCCGCCGGTCCGCCGCGCGAGAACGTGCTGGTCCCGACGACCATCTGTCCGCCTGGGGCGAGGAGCCCGGCAATCCGGGCGAACGCGTCGCCCAGTGCCTCCGCCGTGAGGAACGCGGGCACGTTGCCCGTCATCATGACCACGTCGAAACGATCGGGCAGGCCGACCGTGGCGAGGTCATCCGGGAGCTCTTCCACCGCAAGGGTGCGGAACCAGTCCGGGTCGAAGAACTCGTGGGCGACCGCGAGGACCTCCAGGGTCGGATCGATGCCGAACGCGCGGTGCCCGCGGGACCGGAGCGCGGCGACCGCCGATCCGTGGCCACATCCGATATCGAGCACGACGGCTCCCCGCGGAGCGATCGCGTCGACGAAGCGCGCCTCGACGGCCAGGTCGGTTCCGTCAGTGATGTGCCGCCGCATCTTGGCGGCGTAGGGCCGGTAGTCGACCGCCACCTCAGCTGAGCCGCAGCGTCAGGTGCACCGAGAGGAGATCGCCCGCGGCGCCCTTGCCGGTGGCCGTGCGCAGCGCCGCCCGCAGCGGGAGCCAGTGCGGTCCGCTCCCGGACGGCATCAGCGTCGCGGCGAACGGATGCCCGTCGAGGGTGCCCTCGACCTTCGCCGCCTTGCGGGTGCCGAGCAGCTCGGCCGACCCCGGCACGGTGAGGTAGAACGCGAACGCGCCGTCGACCTCGATCGGTGCGGTGAAGCTATGGTCGATTTCCTGCGGTGTCATGCCGCCCCCTGTCGTCCCCGACCATTATTCCCCAGTCATCCCGACGCCGCGACCCGGAGGCGCGACCCGACGCCGGACCGACGCCGCGATCCGAGAGGCTACGCGCTCCCCGGCAGGGGCCCGTCGAAGCGGCGGCCGGCCTCGCGCGAGGGCAGGAGCGTCAGCACGAACAGGACGAGACCGCCGATGAACGGCACGAACGCGACCAGCAGCATCCAGGCGCTGAAGTTCG
>JACMNE010000184.1 GCA_014378715.1 Microbacteriaceae bacterium | reverse complement strand
CGAATTCGTCGACCTCGAACCCGGCACCACCCCCGACGCGGTCCACCGCGCCCTCGTGAAGGTCGGCTTCGAGGAGGAAGGGGTGCACGGCTTCGAGCTCAGTGGCCCCATCGTCGTCGGCCAGGTGCTCGAGTTCGTGCCGGAGCCGCAGACCAACGGTAAGACCATCAACTGGTGCCAGGTGCAGGTGGCAGCGGATGATGTGCGCGGCATCGTCTGCGGCGCCCACAACTTCGCCGTCGGCGACAAGGTCGTGGTATCTCTGCCGGGCGCCGTGCTGCCCGGGCCGTTCCCGATCGCCGCCCGCACCACCTACGGACACGTCTCCGACGGCATGATCGCCTCCGCCCGCGAGCTCGGCCTGGGGGAGGAGCACAACGGCATCCTGCGCCTGGTCGAGCTCGGCCTCGACCCCGAGGTCGGCACCGACGCCGTGGCCCTGCTCGGCCTCGACGACTCCGCCGTCGAGATCAACGTCACCCCCGACCGCGGCTACGCGTTCTCGATCCGCGGCGTCGCCCGCGAGTACTCGCACTCCACCGGAGCCATCTTCCGCGACCCCGCCGGAGGCGTTCCCGTCGTCGACCGCGACGCAGACGCCGATGCCCCGGAGTTCCCCGTGGCCGTCGACGACACCGCCCCGATCCGCGGCCGCATCGGCGCGACCGTGTTTGTCACCCGCGCTGTCCGCGGCGTCGACGCCACCCGCCCGACCCCGCCGTGGATGATCACCCGCCTGTCGCTCGCCGGCATCCGCTCGATCTCCCTCGTCGTCGACATCACCAACTACGTGATGCTCGAGCTCGGCCAGCCCCTGCACGGCTACGACCTCGACACCCTCGTCGGCGGCATCACCGTGCGCCGCGCCACACCCGGCGAGACCCTCGAGACCCTCGACGGCCAGACCCGCAAGCTGCACGCCGAAGACCTTCTGATAGCGGATGATGGCGGACCGATCGGCATCGCGGGAGTGATGGGCGGCGCCCGCACCGAGATCGGCGCAGGAACCACCAACGTGCTCGTCGAGGCCGCCAACTTCGACCCGATCTCGATCGCCCGCAGCGCCCGCCGCCACAAGCTGCCGAGCGAGGCCTCGCGCCGCTTCGAGCGCGGCGTCGACCCTGCCGTCGCCGCAGCCGCCGCCGCCCGAGTCGTGCAGCTGCTCGAGCAGCTCGCCGGCGGCACCGCCGACGCGCTCGGATCGGCGCACCACGACCACGCGGAGCCCACCCCGATCGTGCTGCGCGATGGCTTCGTCGCCGGACTCATCGGCGTCGACTACACCGCCGAGGAGCTGCTCTCCTCCCTCGCCGAGATCGGCGGCGCCATTGAGCAGGTCGACGGCGGACTAGAGATCACCCCGCCGTCCTGGCGCCCCGACCTCACCGACCAGGCCAGCCTCGCCGAGGAGGTCGCCCGCATCGTCGGGTACGACCGCATCCCCTCGGTGCTGCCGACCGCGCCCCCAGGTCGTGGCCTCACCCGCTCGCAGCGTCTGCGCCGATCCGCCGCGCAGCAGCTTGCCGCGGGCGGCGCCGTCGAGGTCATCGCCTACCCCTTCGTGAACCAGGCCAGCAACGACCTGTTCGGGTCGGCCGTCGCCGGACCCGTGCCCGCGATCAAGCTCGCGAACCCGCTCGACGGCGAGGTGCCGTGGATGCGCACCAGCCTGCTGCCGGGCCTCATCCAGATCGCCCGCCGCAACATCTCGCGCGGCTTCACCGACCTCGACCTGTTCGAGGTCGGCGCGGTCTTCCGCCCCATGGCCGGCCGCACCTACGGCAGCGGCCCGCTGCCCATCGGCAACGAGCGCCCGGCACCCGAGGTGCTCGCCGCCCTCAACGACGGCATCCCGCCGCAGCCGCGCCACATCGGCGGGCTCCTGCTCGGCAGCACGGTCGCCAAGCAGGCCGGGCAGGTCGCCCTCGCCTCCTCGGTCGCCGACGCGCTCACCGCGGTGCGCCGGCTCGGCGCAGCCATCGGCGTCACGATCGACGTGCGCCAGGGCAGCCACCAGGCGATGCACCCCGGCCGCACCGCCGAGCTGACGATCGACGGCGAGACCGTCGGCTTCGCCGGCGAACTGCTGCCGATCGTCGCCGACGACCTCGACCTGCCCCGCGTCGTCGCCGTGTGGGAGGTCGACCTCGACGCGGTCATCCGCCTCGCCCCGGTCGAGGTCACGCCGACCCCGATCTCCGGCTACCCGGCGGCGACCCAGGACATCTCGCTCGTCGTTCCGCGCACCGTGGCGGGCGGCGACGTGCTCGCCGCACTCGTTGCGGGGGCGGGCGACCTGCTCGACGACGCCCACCTCACCGACGACTACCGGGGAACCGGGGTAGCGGATGACGCGAAGTCCCTCACCTTCGCGCTGCGCTTCCGTGCGGAGGACCGCACCCTCACCGCCCTCGAGGCCACCGAGGCGAAGAACGCCGGGGCCGCAGTGGCCGCCCAGGCGTTCGGGGCGACGATCCGGCAATAGCGCACTGGCCCGTGCGGGGCTCCGGCCCGGCGGGGCTCGCGCGCGCGGATTTTCGGGGCACGATCGGCGCGAATCGCCCGCGCGGGTCGAGCCGGAGCCGCCGGAGGCGGTACGCTCGACCCGTGGGCACATTTGCGGAAGCGGTACACGGCGTTCAGCCGCTCGTCACCGCGCGACGCCGCAGCTCCGGAGAGCGATTCGGGGCGCCACTACCTCTGTGAGCTGAGCTCACCGTGGAGTGTCGCCGGACCAGTCCCTCGTCCCCTCACACAAAGGTCAGCAATGCCTCTCAACGTCGCCGTCGCAGGTGCCAGCGGATACGCCGGTGGTGAACTGCTGCGGATCCTCGCCGCCCACCCCGAATTCGTGGTGCGCACCGTCACCGCCTTCCAGAACGCCGGACAACCGCTCGTCGCGGTGCAGCCGCATCTCCGCTCGCTCGAGCACCTCACCCTCGTCGAGACCACGCCGGAGACCCTCGCGGGTCACGACGTGGTGTTCCTTGCCCTGCCGCACGGCAAGTCGGGCGAGATCACCGCACAGCTCAGCCCCGACACCCTCGTCATCGACTGCGGCGCCGACCACCGCCTCGAGAGCGAGGCCGACTGGGCCGCGTTCTACGGAGGCGAGTACTACGGCGCCTGGGCCTACGGTCTGCCCGAGCTTCTGCTCGACGGCGGCGGCACCCAGCGCGACCGCCTCGTCGGCGCCCGGCGCATCGCCGTCCCCGGCTGCAACGTCACCGCGATCACCCTCGGGCTCGCCCCCGGCATCCGCGCCGGCGTCATCGCCGCCGATGACCTCGTCGCGGTGCTTGCCGTCGGCACCTCCGGCGCCGGCAAGGCGCTCAAGGCCAGCCCCCTCTTCAGTGAGCAGCACGGGTCGGCCCCCGCATATGCCGTCGGCGGCACCCACCGTCACACTCCCGAGATCCGCCAGAATCTGCATGCCGCCGGCGGCATCGGAGTGACGGTCTCGTTCACCCCGATGCTCGTGCCCATGTCGCGGGGCATCCTGGCGACCTCCACCGCCAAGCTCGCCCCGGGCGTCCGGGCAGCGGATGTCCGAAGCGCCTGGCAGACGGCGTACGCCCACGAACCCTTCGTGCACCTGCTGCCGGAGGGCGAGTTCCCCCGCTCCGGAGACACCACCGGCGCGAACACCGCCCTCATCGGCCTCGCCGTCGACGAGTCCTCCGGACGCGTCGTCACCGTCACCGCGATCGACAACCTGGTCAAGGGCACCGCGGGCGCCGCCATCCAATCCGCCAACATCGCGCTCGGCCTGCCCGAGACATTCGGCCTCAACCTGAACGGAATCGCGCCATGAGCGTCACGCATGCGACAGGCTTCACCGCCGCCGGCCTCGTCGTCGGACTCAAGTCGAGCGGGGGCAAGGACCTCGCCATCGTACGCAACCTCGGTCCGAGCCAGGCAGCCGCGGCCGTCTTCACGAGCAACCGCGCGCAGGCGAACCCGATCATCTGGTCAAAGCAGGTCATCGGCGACGGCATCGTCGGCGCGATCGTGCTCAACTCCGGCGGCGCCAACTGCTACACCGGGTCGGCGGGCTTCCAGGTGACCCACGCCACCGCCGAGGCCGTCGCCGACAAACTCAGCATCTCCGCCACCGACGTGCTCGTCTGCTCCACCGGCCTCATCGGCGACCAGCTTCCGCTGGACAAGATCCTCGCCGGGGTCACCGCCGCTGAGCTCACCGCCGACGGGGGAGCGGATGCCGCGCTCGCCATCATGACCACCGACAGCCGTCCGAAGACCTCCGTGAACCAGCAGGACGGCTGGTCCATCGGCGGGATGGCCAAGGGTGCCGGCATGCTCGCACCCGGGCTCGCGACGATGCTCGTGGTCATCACCACTGACGCCGACCTGGCATCATCCGCTCTCGACGCCGCCCTCCGCGAGGCGACGCGGGTCAGCTTCGACCGCCTCGACTCCGACGGCTGCATGTCGACCAACGACCAGGTCACCCTGCTGGCCAGCGGCGCCTCGGGAATCGTGCCGGCCGAGGCGGAGTTCCAGGCCGCGCTCACGGCGGTCTGCGCCGACCTCGCCCTGCAGCTGCAGGGCGACGCCGAGGGATCCAGCCACGACATCACGATCGAGACTGTCAACGCGCGCAGCGAGGACGACGCCGTCGAGGTCGGCCGGGCCGTCGCCCGCAACAACCTGTTCAAGGCCGCCGTGTTCGGCAACGACCCCAACTGGGGTCGGGTGCTCGCCGCCGTCGGCACCACCGCCGCCGAGTTCGACCCGTACGACATCGACGTGTCGATCAACCACGTGATGGTCTGCCGCTCAGGCGAGCCCGGCGAGAGCCGCGACCTCGTCGACCTGCACCCGCGTGCCGTGCACGTGCTGATCGACCTCAAGGTGGGCGACGCCACCGCCCGGGTGCTCACCAACGACCTCACCCACGACTACGTGCACGAGAACAGCGCGTACTCCAGCTGATGAGCCTCGAAGAAGACACCGCCCTCGCCGCCGTCAAGGCGGCGACCCTCATCGAGTCGCTGCCGTGGCTCAAGCGCTTCTCCGGCAAGATCGTCGTCGTCAAGTTCGGCGGCAACGCCATGGTCGACGACTCGCTCAAGCGCGCCTTCGCCGAGGACATGGCCTACCTGCGCTACGCCGGACTGTTCCCCGTCGTGGTGCACGGCGGCGGACCGCAGATCTCCGCCGCGCTCAAGGAGCATGGCATCCAGAGCGAGTTTCGCGGTGGCTACCGGGTGACCAGCACCGAGGCGATCGCCGTCGTGCGGCGGGTGCTCGCCGACGAGGTCAACCGCGAGATCGTCGACCTCATCGACGTGCACGCCGCTGTACCGGGCGAGAACCTCGCTGTCGGGGTCTTCGGCGACGGCACCGCGCTGTTCTCCGGACAGCGCAAGGGGATCGTGCTCGACGGCGAGGCCGTCGACCTCGGCCACGTCGGCGAGATCACGGCGGTCGAGGCCAGCACGGTGCTGGCCGTCATCGCGCAGGGGCGCATCCCCGTCGTCTCCTCGATCGCCGCGAACAGCGACGACGAGGGCGCGGCCCTGAACGTGAACGCGGATGCCGCGGCCGGCGCCCTCGCGATCGCTCTGCAGGCCGCCAAGCTCATGGTCCTCACCGACGTGCCCGGCCTCTATCGAAACTGGCCTGACCGCGACTCGCTTGTCGAGAAGATCTCGGTCAGCGAGCTCGTCGAGCTGCTGCCCTCGCTCGAATCCGGCATGATCCCCAAGATGACCGCCTGTCTCGACGCGGTCGTCGGCGGGGTCGGCGGCGCCACCATCATCGACGGCCGAGTGCCGCACGCCATCCTCCTCGAGGTCTTCACCCAGCGCGGCGCAGGCACCGAAGTCATTCCCGACACCCGCAGGAGCACCTCATGACCGACACGAGCACGGGCACCACCACCGGCACGGGCACCATTCAGGAGTCCGCCTGGAAGGGGCGCTTCGGCGCGGCCATGATGGGGTCGCTCTCGACCCCGCAGATCATGCTCGAGCGCGGAGCTGGCTGTCACGTCTGGGATGTCGACGGCAACCGCTACCTCGACTTCCTCGCCGGCATCGCCGTGAACACCCTCGGCCACGCCCACCCGGCGCTCGTCGCCGCGGTCAGCGCGCAGATCGGCACCCTCGCCCACGTGAGCAACTACTTCGCCACCCCCTCACAGCTGGGGCTCGCCGAGAAGCTGCTCGAGGTGAGCGGGGCGGGGGAGACGGGCCGGGTCTACTTCGGCAACTCCGGTGCCGAGGCCATCGAGGCCGCCGTCAAGCTCGCCCGCCTCAACCGGGGCGACGGCTCGCGCACCCGCATCATCGCGCTCACCAACTCCTTCCACGGTCGCACCATGGGCTCGCTGTCGCTGACCGGCAAGCCCGCCCTGCGCGAGGCCTTCGAGCCGCTGCTCGGTGGCGTCGAGCACATCGACACCACGATCGAGGCCCTCGAGGCGACGATCGACGGCACCGTCGCGGCCATCTTCATCGAGCCGATCAAGGGCGAAGCCGGCGTCATCGACCTGCCCGAGGGCTACCTGAAGCGCGCCCGCGAACTCACCACCCAGCACGGAGCCCTGCTGATCCTCGACGAGATCCAGACCGGCATCGGTCGCACCGGCAGCTGGTTCGCATTCCAGCAGCACGACGTTGTGCCCGACGCGATCGCCGTCGCGAAGGGCCTCGCCGGCGGGGTGCCCATCGGCGCCCTCGTCACCTTCGGCGCCACCTCCGATCTGTTCCAGCCCGGCCAGCACGGAAGCACCTTCGGCGGCAACCCGCTCGCCACCGCCGCCGGCGTCGCCGTGCTCCACCAGATCGAGGCGGACGACCTGGTCGGGAACGCGAAACGGCGCGGTGAGGAGCTGAGGGCGGCCATCGTCGACATCCGCTCGCCCCTGGTGAAGGAGCTGCGGGGAAGCGGCCTGCTGCTCGGCGTCGGACTCACCGCACCGGTCGCGCAGGCCGTGGTCGCCACCGCCCTCGAGCTCGGACTCATCATCAACGCGCCGAACGAGACGAGCATCCGCATCGCCCCGCCGCTCATCATCGGTGACTCCGAGATCGCGGAGTTCCGTGACCTGTTCACCCGGGCCCTCGAGGCCCACAGCCAGAAGGCACAGCCATGACCCGCCACTTTTTGCGCGACGACGACCTCAGCCAGGCCGAGCAGACCGAGATCCTGAACCTCGCCATCGAGCTCAAGAAGGACCGCTTCGCCGTGCGTCCGCTCGCGGGGCCGCAGACCGTTGCCGTGATCTTCGACAAGTCGTCCACCCGCACCCGGGTCTCCTTCGCGGTCGGTATCGCGGACCTCGGCGGCAGCCCGCTGATCATCAGCACCGCGAACAGCCAGCTCGGCGGCAAGGAGACGGCGGCCGACACCGCCCGCGTGCTCGAGCGCCAGGTCGCCGCGATCGTCTGGCGCACCTTCGCGCAGTCCGGGCTCGAGGAGATGGCCGCCGGCACCACCGTGCCCGTCATCAACGGCCTCTCCGACGAGTTCCACCCCTGTCAGCTCCTCGCCGACCTGCTCACCATCCGCGAGCACCGCGGCGAGCTCGCCGGCCGCACCGTCACCTTCGTCGGCGACGGCGCCTGCAACATGGCCCAGTCCTACCTGCTCGCCGGGACCGTCGCGGGCATGCACGTGCGCATCGCCTCCCCGGCCGGCTACGCGCCCGACCCGCAGGTCGTCGACGACGCCCGCGCCGCGGCGCTTCTCACCGGCGGCTCCGTCACCCTCTTCACCGACCCCATCGCCGCCGTGTCGGAAGCGGATGTCGTCGTGACCGACACCTGGGTGTCGATGGGCAAGGAGGAGGAGAAGGCCCTGCGCCTCGACGAACTGCGCGACTACCGGGTCGACGCCGCGCTGCTGGCCCACGCGCAGCCGGACGCCCTCTTCCTGCACTGCCTGCCGGCCGACCGCGGTTACGAGGTCACGGCGGAGGTCATCGACGGCCCGCAGAGCGTCATCTGGGACGAGGCGGAGAACCGCCTGCACGCCCAGAAGGCCCTTCTCGTGTGGCTGCTGGCCCGCACATCCGCCTAATAAACTTTTCACAACACCTCATCAAGGAGAATCACCACATGGCGGAACGCGTTGTACTGGCTTACTCGGGCGGACTCGACACCTCGGTCGGCATCGGCTGGCTGCAGGAGGCGACGGGCAAAGAGGTCGTGGCCCTCGCCGTCGACGTGGGCCAGGGCGGCGAGGACATGGACGACATCCGCCAGCGCGCGCTCGACTGCGGCGCCGTCGAGTCGATCGTCGTCGACGCCAAGGAGGAGTTCGCGAGCGACTACCTCATGCCGTCGCTCAAGGCCAACGCGCTGTACCAGAAGACGTACCCGCTGGTCTCGGCGCTGAGCCGTCCGCTGATCTCGAAGCACCTCGCCCGCGTCGCCCGCGAGCTCGGCGCGAACAGCGTCGCCCACGGCTGCACCGGCAAGGGCAACGACCAGGTGCGCTTCGAGGCCGCGATCGCCGCCCTCGCGCCAGAGCTCACCAGCATCGCGCCCGTGCGCGACCTCGCCCTCACCCGCGACAAGGCCATCCTCTACGCGGAGGAGCACAACCTGCCCATCCGCCAGAGCGCCAAGAACCCCTACTCGATCGACAAGAATGTGTGGGGCCGCGCGGTCGAGACCGGGTTCCTCGAGGACCCGTGGAACGCCCCCATCGAAGACCTCTACGAGTACACGCAGGACCCGTCCGTCTACAAAGAAGCGGATGAAGTGACGATCAGTTTCGTCGCCGGCATCCCCACCGCGATCGACGGTGTTGCCTACACACCTCTTGCCATCGTCGAGAAGCTCAACGCGCTCGCCGGAAAGCACGGAGTCGGACGCATCGACGTCGTCGAGGACCGCCTCGTCGGCATCAAGAGCCGCGAGGTCTACGAGGCGCCCGCCGCCATGGCGCTCATCGTCGCGCACGAGGCCCTCGAGTCACTCACGATCGAGCGCGACCTCGCCCGTTACAAGCGCGGCGTCGAGGCCGAGTGGTCCAACCTGGTCTACGACGGCCTCTGGTTCTCCGGGCTCAAGCGCTCCCTCGACGTCTTCATCGACGACACCCAGAAGTACGTGACCGGCGAGATCCGCCTCAAGCTGCAGGGCGGCCGCGCCGTCGTCACCGGGCAGAAGAGCACGCAGAGCCTCTACGACTTCGACCTCGCCACCTACGACACCGGCGACACCTTCGACCAGTCGCTGTCGAAGGGCTTCATCGAGATCTGGTCGCTGCCGAGCCGCATCTCCGCGCGTCGCGACGCCGCGGCGGGCAGCTGAGCTGATGGCTGGCGTGAGTGGTCCGGGTTCCAACTCGGGCGCGACCAACGAGGGCTCCCTCTGGGGCGCGCGGTTCAGCACCGGACCCTCGCCAGAGCTGCTCGCCTTGAGCAAGTCGACCCACTTCGACTGGCAGCTCGCCGGGTACGACCTGGCGGGCTCCCGCGCTCACGCCACCGCTCTCGCTGACGCCGGCTACCTCACATCCGCTGAATTGACGCGGATGATCGCGGCCCTCGACACGGTGGAGGCGGGCATCGACGACGGCTCTCTCGTGGCTCTCGAGTCGGACGAGGACGTGCACGCGGCCCTCGAACGCGAGTTGATCGCCGTGACCGGACCGGAGCTCGGCGGCAAGCTGCGCGCCGGACGCAGTCGCAATGACCAGATCGCCACGCTCGTGCGTATGTACCTGTTGCGGCATGCATCCGTGATCACGCACCAGGTGATGCAGCTGATCGACGCGATCGGCGCACAGGCGGAGGCCCACCCGGCCGCGGCGATGCCAGGACGTACCCACCTCCAGCATGCGCAGCCGGTGCTGCTCGCCCACCACCTGCTCGCGCACGCCTGGCCCCTGGTGCGCGACCTCGAGCGCCTGCGCGACTGGCGGGTGCGGGCATCCGTGTCGCCGTACGGGTCCGGTGCGCTCGCGGGCAGCTCGCTCGGCCTCGACCCGCAGCTCGTCGCCAACGAGCTGGGGCTGTCCCGGCCGTCGGAGAACTCGATCGACGCGACCGCCGCGCGCGACGTCGTCGCCGAGTTCGCCTTCATCGCGTCGCTGATCGGCATCAATCTGTCGCGGTTCGCCGAGGAGATCATCCTCTGGAACACGCGCGAGTTCTCGTTCGTCACCCTGCACGACGGCTACTCGACCGGGTCGTCGATCATGCCGCAGAAGAAGAACCCCGACATCGCCGAGCTCGCCCGCGGCAAGTCCGGCCGCCTGATCGGCAACCTGGCCGGGCTGCTCGCGACCCTCAAGGGCCTGCCGCTCGCCTACAACCGCGATTTGCAGGAGGACAAGGAGCCCGTCTTCGACTCGGTGCAGACCCTCGAGGTCGTGCTGCCGGCGTTCACCGGTATGGTCTCCTCGCTGAAATTCAACACGGCTCGGATGGCCGAGCTCGCGCCCCAGGGCTTCAGTCTGGCAACGGATGTCGCGGAGTGGCTCGTTCGCGCCGGAACCCCGTTCCGCGACGCCCACGAGATCAGTGGTGCCCTGGTGAGCTGGTGCGAGATGCGTGGCATCGAGCTGCACGACCCCTCGGATGCCGAGCTCGCCGCGATCTCCCCCCACCTGACGCCGGAGGTGCGCTCCGTGCTCACCGTCGCCGGGTCGATCGGCAGCCGCACGGGTGTCGGCGGCACGGCCCCCGAGCGGGTGGCCGAACAGCTCGTTGAGCTCACCGCGCGGGTGCGGGCATTCGGATGACTCTGGGCCGCGACCGGAAGCGTCCGGAGAAGCCGGAGCCGAAGCACAAGTGGCTGCTGCCGCTGATCATCGGTCTCGCGCTGGCAGTGTTCGTGTTCATCGCGATCGTGCTCACCGTGAGCGGGCAGAGTTTCTTCTAGGGTGAGCGTGCTGG
>JACMNE010000040.1 GCA_014378715.1 Microbacteriaceae bacterium | reverse complement strand
GCGGCTGGCGCGCCGGTACCGGCCGGCAACGACGCCCTACTTCGCGGCGCCGAGCTCCTCGGCCACGAGGAACGCGAGCTCCAGCGACTGCATGTGGTTGAGCCGGGGGTCGCACAGCGATTCGTAGCGCGTCGCGAGGGTCGCCTCGTCGATCTGCTCCGACCCGCCGAGGCACTCGGTGACGTCGTCGCCGGTGAGCTCGATGTGGATGCCACCCGGATGCGTTCCCGCCGCACGGTGCGACTCGAAGAAGCCCTTGACCTCGTCCACGACGTCGTCGAACCGACGCGTCTTGTACCCGGTCGGGGTAGTCAGGCCGTTGCCGTGCATCGGGTCGGACACCCAGAGCGGGGTCGCGTCGAAGCTCTTGATCGCCTCGAGCAGCGGCGGAAGCGCGTCGCGCACCTTGCCTGCCCCCATGCGCGAGATGAACGTGAGGCGTCCTGGCTCGCGGTTCGGGTCCAGCTTGTCGATCAGTCGTTCCATGTCGTCAGCGGATGTCGACGGCCCGAGCTTCACGCCGATCGGATTGCGAACGCGCGAGAAGTAGTCCACGTGGGCACCGTCAATGTCGCGGGTGCGCTCGCCGATCCAGAGGAAATGGGCGGAGGTGTTGACCGGGTCACCCGTGCGCGAGTCGATACGCGTCATGGGGCGCTCGTAGTCCATGAGCAGACCCTCGTGGGCGGTGAAGAACTCGACGCGCTTGAGCTCGTCGAAGTCCGCGCCCGCCGCCTCCATGAACTTGATGGCGCGGTCGATGTCGCGGGCCATCAGCTCGTAGCGGTGATTGGCGGGGTTGCGCGCAAAGCCCTGGTTCCAGGAGTGCACCTGGCGCAGGTCAGCGAAGCCGCCCTGCGTGAAGGCGCGGACGAGATTGAGGGTCGAGGCGGCCGTGTGGTACCCCTGCACCAGGCGGCGGGGGTCGGCGGTGCGGGACTCCGGGGTGAAGTCGTAGCCGTTGACGATGTCGCCGCGGTAAGCGGGCAGGGTCACGTCTCCGCGGGTCTCGTTGTCGCTGGACCGCGGCTTGGCGAACTGTCCGGCCATCCGCCCCATCTTGATGACGGGTGTCGAGGCACCGTAGGTGAGCACGACGGCCATCTGCAGGATCGTCTTGACCCGGTTGCGGATCTGCTCGGCGGTCGCCCCGGCGAAGGTCTCGGCGCAGTCGCCACCCTGCAGCACGAAGGCCTTGCCCGAGGCGGCGCTCGCAAGGCGGTCGCGCAGGATGTCGACCTCGCCGGCGAAGACCAGAGGGGGCAGGGTGGCGATCTCAGCGGATGCTGCGCCGACCGCGTCGGCGTCCGGCCACTGCGGCTGCTGCTTGATGGGGAGGGTGCGCCAGTAGTCGAGACCGGCGATCACGGATGGGTCGGGGAGCACGACGGTGTCTTCAGTCGGATGGGCCACGTGAAATCCTCATTGCTGCGGTGTTGCGCGAAACTGATGAACTCGGGCCGCCTTCGCGGCCTCCCCTACCCTATGGGCTCAGCGCGAGAGCGAACCGCGCTTCTCCTTGACCGAGGTCGCATAGACGTCCACATACTCCTGGCCACTGAGGCGGCTCAGCTCGTACATGATCTCGTCGGTGATCGACCGCAGGATGAACCGGTCGCCCTCCATGCCGTGGAATCTCGAGAAGTCGAGGGGCTCTCCGATGACCATCCCGATGCGGCGGACCTTCGGCAGCCTCTTGCCGATCGGCATCACCATCTCGGTGTCGATCATCGCGACGGGGATGACGGGAACGTTGCCCTCGAGCACCATCCTCGCCACGCCGGTGCGGCCGCGGTAGAGCTTCGCGTCGGGGCTGCGGGTTCCCTCGGGGTAGATGCCGAGCATCTCGCCGCGTTCGAGTACCCCCAAACCGGTGAGGAGCGAGGCCTCGGAGGCCTTCCCTCCCGAGCGGTCGATCGGGAGCATTCCGGCGGACTTGAGGAAGGTGCGGGTGAGCCAGCCCTTGATGCCCTTACCCGTGTAGTAATCACTCTTCGCGAGGAAGCTGATCTGCCGGTCGATGAGCAGGGGCAGGAACACCGAGTCGATGAACGACAGGTGATTGCTCGCGAGAATGACCCCGCCGGTCTTCGGGATGTTGTCGTGGCCGGTGACCCAGGGCCGGAACGCGGTGCGCAGGATCGGCCCGACGATCAGGTTCTTCATGAACCAGTAGAACATCTAGCCCGCCTTCGAGGTATCGGACAAGTTTAGTCTCAGATCGTGCGGGTCCCGTCACGTGGACTGCAGGTGCAGCCTGGCGAGGTCGGCCGCGCCGACGACGCCCGCGTCGTTCACCAGTTCGGCGATCACGAACTCGGGTTCCGGGTGGTATCCGCGTGCCGGGAGGTTCGCGAGGTAGGACTCGCGGATCGGTTCGAGCAGTAGCTCACCGGCGACCGCCACTCCCCCGCCGAAGACGAAGAGCTGGGGGTCGAGCACGGCGCTGAGCGATGCGCAGGCCTGGCCCAGCCAGTGGCCGAGCTCGCGCAGCGCCTGGCATGCGCCCGGGTCGCCGTCGACGATCAGGGTGCTGAGGTCGCCGCCCGACAGCGAGCCCTTCTGGTCACGCACTCGCGCGAGCGCCTGGCCGATGCCCCCGACATCCGCTATGGCATTCGCCATGCGCAGCAGGGCACGGCCGGAACCGTACTGCTCGATGCACCCGCGGGCGCCGCAGCCGCAGGGCAGGCCGTCGGGGACGATGCGCATGTGGCCGAGTTCGGCACCCGCGCCGAAGCCGCCGCGGAACAACTTGTCGCGCGTGACGATCGCACCGCCGACGCCGGTTCCGATGGTGAGCATCGTCATGTCGCTCACGAGGCGGCCGGCGCCGAACCTGAACTCGGCCCAGCCGGCGGCGTTGGCGTCGTTGTCGATCGTGATGTCGAGGTCGAGGCGTTTGGCGAGGATGTCGCGGAGAGGCTCCTCCCTCCACGGGATGTTGGGGGTGTAGTAGACGATCGACTGCGCTGCGTCGATGAACCCGGGGGCAGCCACGCCGGCCGAATGGATGTCGCGGCCGTCGGAGAGCTTCTCGATCATCGCGACGACGGCGTCGACGATCGCCTCGGAGTCCCTCGCGTCGGTCGCGACGCGATCCTCGGCGATGATCTCGCCGAGTTCCGTCACCACCGCGCCGGCGATCTTCGTTCCGCCAATGTCAATTCCGATCGCATCCACGATGCACAGCCTTCCGTGAGCCGAGCGGCCCGTCAACCTGAGTAATACCGGCATTCTCGCGGCAACCATCTAGAGTTTAGGTACAGCCGCATCCGTGGCGGCAAGCACTCGTCCGTGATTCTCGGACGAGGGACATTATTGTCACCAGCCGCGTCGGTACCAAAGGAGTTGCCGTGAAGCAGTACGACGTACCCGCCCTCATTCCCGCCGATCCGACTGCGAATGTGACTGATCTGTTGGTCGTTCGGGTTCGGGAGACGCCAGACCTCGCCATCTTCGCGCTGCCTGCCGGGGGCGGCGGATGGAAGGACGTCTCGGCGACAGAGTTCCTCGCCCAGGTCGTCGCCCTCGCGAAGGGTCTGGTCGCCGCCGGCATCCAACCGGGGGACAAAATCGGGCTGATGGCGAAGACGCGGTACGAGTGGACGCTCATCGATTTCGCGACCTGGTATGCCGGGGCGATCCTGGTGCCGGTCTACGAGACATCCGCTCCCAGCCAGCTGCTCTGGTACCTGAGCGACTCGGGTGCCGTCGCGATGATCACGGAGAACCCCGATCACTTCGCCCGTTTCGATGAGATCCGAGCGGATGTGCCGCTGATCGCCCACACCTGGCAGATCGATCTCGGCGACCTCGACAAGCTCGTCGCCCAGGGTGTCGGGGTTCCGGACGAGGAGATCGAGCGGCGTCGTGGGCTCGCGGTCGGTTCCGACATGGCGACCCTGATCTATACGTCGGGGACCACCGGGCGGCCCAAAGGCTGCATCATCACGCACTCCAACTTCGTCGAGCTGTCCCGCAACGCGCAGCTGGCCGTGCCGGAGGTCGTACACCCCGGTTCGACGACGCTGCTGTTCATCACCACAGCGCACATCTTCGCTCGGTTCATCTCGGTGCTCTGCATCCACGGTGGGGTGAAGGTCGGGCACCAGCCGGACACGAAGCAGCTGCTCCCGTCGCTCGCTACCTTCAAGCCGTCCTTCCTGCTCGCCGTTCCTCGGGTGTTCGAGAAGGTCTACAACTCCTCCGAGCAGAAGGCCGAGGCCGGGGGCAAGGGCAAGATCTTCCGCGCCGCGGCCGACCTGGCGATCGCCCACTCGAAGGCCGTCGACGCGGGAACCGTGCCTCTGGGGATGCGGGTCAAGTTCGCGATCTTCGACAAACTCGTCTACTCGAAGATCCGGACGGCCATGGGCGGCAACGTCAAGTTCGCGGTGTCGGGCTCGGCACCGCTCGGGCTGCGTCTCGGTCACTTCTACCGCAGTCTCGGGATCACGATCCTCGAGGGCTACGGGCTCACCGAGACAACGGCGCCGATCTCCATCAACCGGGTGTCCAACTTCAAGATCGGCAAGGTCGGTCCCCCGCTTCCCGGGGTGTCGGTGCGGATCGCCGAGGACGGCGAGATCCAGGCCAAGGGTGTGAACATCTTCCCCGGATACTGGAAGAACGACGCCGCCACGGCCGAGGTCTTCGACGGCGACTGGTTCCGCACCGGCGACATCGGTGAGTTCGACGAGGACGGCTACCTGCAGATCACCGGACGTAAGAAGGAGATCATCGTCACGGCAGGCGGGAAGAACGTGGCTCCGGCCGCGCTCGAGGACCCGATCCGTGCGAACCCGATCATCGGTCAGGTCATCGTGGTCGGCGACCAGAAACCCTACATCTCGGCGCTGGTCACCCTCGACGAGGAGATGCTGCCGGTCTGGTTGAAGAACAACGGCGAGGACGAGACGCTGTCGGGCGCTGCAGCAGCGACCAACCCCAAGGTCGTCGCGGAGATCCAGCGTGCGGTCGACGCTGCGAACGCGACGGTCTCCCGGGCGGAGTCGATCCGCAAGTTCGTTGTACTCGAGCAGGATCTCACCGAGGCGAGTGGCTACCTCACGCCGAAGCTCAGCATCAAGCGTGGTGTGATCCTCAAGGACTTCGCTGATGTCATCGACGGCATGTACGCGGGCAGCCCGGCAACAGAGGGAACCTCGATCGTCAGCTGAGTGTGTGGCTGGACTCACGCTATCGCCGTCATCCCCTGGGGATGGCGGCGAGGGTCTCGTCGCCCGCCGGCGCCTGGGTCACCGTCCAGTCGGTTTCTTCCTTCTGGGTGTGGTGTTTCTGACACAGGTGGGCGAGGTTGTTGTAGTTCGTCACACCTCCCTCATGCCACCAGACGGTGTGATCGATGTCACACCGACTGGCCGGCTTCGAGCAGCCCACCGCCCGGCAGGTCTCGTCCCGGACCTGCAACCACCGCCGCGCATCTTTCGGAACGACATAGCTGTCCCTCCCAACCGACAACGTCGCTCCGGTCTCGGCGTGGGTGAGGATCCGCATGAACGACGCCGCATGAGCAGACAGCTTCCTCGCCGTGTCAGCATCGATCGGACCATACCCCTCCAGGCACCCCGGCTCGTGAGATTTCCCACTAATTCTTCATGATTATCGCCGCGCTCTAATCGCCCGGCGATAGGCGGTTCACGATCATCATCAGGATCCCAGCAGTCACCCGACTGCCGACTATCGCGCAGGAGTCGGATGAATTCACAACACTCACTTCCAGGTGCACCCTGATACACCTAGCAGGTACCCGACCACCGACATGGGAACGGTGAATGGATATCTCTCCGCCGATATCCGCGTGCCACCCGGCCCCGCCGACGCACCGCCTCTCAGTGAGAACGACCGGGAGCCACCCGCGCACGCCTGGGGCTCGTCGTCGTCGCGAGCGTCGATCCCGGAAATCAGGCACCCGAATTCGCGGCGGTGTGGACGGCGACTGCCTGAACATCGTGTCCACGACTGATGCCGAGAAATCCAGCCAGGGGTCCTTCGCGGGCATGATCATGAGCGGATGTCCCGCGGGCGCGTTCCGGGCGGCCTTTCCCGGGTCGACCGGCCTCCAGTTCGTCTACGACAGCGCGAACGATGAGATCGTGGTGTTCGCGAGTGGATGACCGCCGCCTGAGAAAGAGCGAGACCTAGAACCAGTCGGACTCTCGGATGAGCCGCATCGCCTCGCGCCGCGTGGGCTTGTCGAGGCCGTCGATATAGAGGTGTCCGTCGAGGTGGTCCACCTCGTGCTGCAGGGCCTGCGCCATCAGCCCCTCACCGCTGAGCTCCACTGGAGCGCCATCCAGGTCGATTCCGGTGACCCTCGCAAAGGGATACCTGAGGCGGGGGAAGTAGAACCCGGGCACCGACAGGCAGCCCTCCTCGATCACCCGAGGCTCGCCACCCAACTCGACGATGACGGGGTTGATGATGTAGCCGATCCGCCCCTCGACGTTGTAGCTGAACGCCCGCAGGTTCACGCCGATCTGGCACGCGGCCACCCCGGCCCGCCCCGGAACCCGCACACTGTCGACGAGGTCGGTGATCAGCGCACGGGCGGACTCGTCCCCGGGCGTGATCGGATCGGACACGGTCTTGAGCACCGGATCTCCGAAGATCCGGATCGGTCGTTCGGTCATGCTGTGGTCAGTCCGTTCGCGTGCTGGGCAGGCCGTCGACGACGAGGGCCGCGAGCTCCCTGGCCGCCTGACGGGTGAGGGGCTTGAGGTCCTTGTAGCTGACGACCGATCCGGCCGCGAGCTGGGGGTCGTAGGGGATCCGCACGATCTCGCGCACCCGCGACCGGAAGTGCGCCTCGATCTCGTCGAGGTTCACGAGGTTGGTGCCCTGCGTCGCGGTGTTGAGGGCGACAACGGCATTGCGCACGAGCGCCCCGTAACCATTCGCCTCGAGCCAGGTCAGGGTCTCCGACGCGAGCCTCGCCTCATCGACACTGCCGCCGGAGACGATCACCACGGAGTCGGCCCGCTGCAGGGTCGCCCGCATGACCGAGTGCACGATCCCGGTGCCGCAGTCGGTCAGGGCGATCGAGTAGTAGCGGGCGCAGAGGTCGGCGACGACGTTGTAGTCGTCCTCGTCGAACGCCTCGCTGAGCAGCGGGTCGGTGTCGGAGGCGAGGATGTCGAGACGCGTCTCGTCACGGGAGACCAGGTTCGAGAAGTCGCTGAAGCTCGACACACTCGCCGCACGGGTCACGACATCGCGCACCGTCGACCTGGTCTGCTTGCTGACGCGCTCGGAGAGCGTTCCGCGGTCGGGATTGGCGTCGATCGCGACGATCCGGTCTTCCCGGACATCCGCCATGGCCATTCCGAGCAGGGTGGTGACGGTCGTCTTGCCTACCCCGCCCTTTCGGGTCAGGATCGGCACGAACCGGGTACCGCCCTCGAACTGCTTGTGGATGCGCAGGTCCTGCAGCTTGCGCTCGCGTGCTGCCGGGGAGTCGCCGAGGTTGACCCGGCCAAGTGTCAGCGAGTAGACGAATCCGCTCCAGCGACCCTCCGGACGCATCCCGCGGCTCTTCGCCGTGCCGAGCAGGCGCTCGGCAGTGAGCATCGCGGCCGGCTCGGGGGTGGTGGACGGGTCCCCCCGCAACCGGTCACGCCGGCTGTAGGTCGACTCGATCGTTCCCTCGGCCGCGGCGGGCTTGGTCGTCGGCTGGACGATGGAAACGGATGTTGTGGAGGTGTCCGCCACCCCGAGCCCGCCGGGGTCCACCGCGACATCGTCGATGGCGACGGCGACCTCATCGGCGGGGGCCATCCGGACGGGCGGGGGCAGGTTGACACTGAAGGTGATGTTCTTGCGCGGCTCATCCGCCTCGACGAGCTCATTATGGGGCTCGTCCTCGCGGTCTGCAGCGTCATCCGAGTCGACCGTGTCATCCGAGTCGCCAGCGTCATCGGAGTCACCAGCGTCACTCGAGTCGGCGGTGTGGTCCACGGGAGGATTCTCGCCGGCACCGTTGTCACCGGTGGCACTGTCTACGACGTCGTTCTCTCGGGCACCGTCGACGTCAGACCCCGCCCCGCCCCGCTCAGCCCGATCAGCCACAGCAGTCCACCTTTCGAAGGTACAAATTCGATCCACCCCGCCCCGTCTCCGGGAATCGGATCTGGTCAGCCCGCGTCGATCTCGATGAGGAGGTCCCCCACGTCGACCTGTTGTGTCAGCGGAATCGCGACCCGCTTGACCGTACCAGCAACCGTCGCCGTGATTGCCGCCTCCATCTTCATGGCCTCGATCGACGCCACTGCCTGCCCCGCCTTGACCGAATCGCCCTCCGCCACCTGCAGGGTGACGACACCCGAAAAGGGGGCCGCCACGTGACCGGGCCTGGCGGCATCCGCTTTCTCGGCCGACTTGGTCTCGACCCTGATGCCGCGGTCGCGCACGAATACCGGGCGCAGCTGGCCGTTGAGCGTGGTCATGACGGTTCGCATGCCCTTGTCATCGGCATCACCGATGGCCTCGAGACCGACGAAGAGGCTCACCCCGCGGCTGATCTCGACGACGTGCTCCTGTCCCTGGCGGAGACCGTAGAGGTAGTCGGTGGTGTCGACGACGGACAGATCGCCGAAGAGCTCGCGGATCTGCTCGAACGACTTCGCCGGCGCCGGGAACAGCAGGCGGTTGAGGGTACTGCGGCGTTCGAGCTGGGTGCCGTCGAGACCGGCACGGTCGTCGGCGGTGATGTCGGTGATCCCGACCTTCACTGTGCGCCCGGCCAGCACCTTCGTCCGGAACGGCTCCGGCCAGCCGCCGGGCAGGTCGCCGAGCTCCCCGGCCATGAACGACACGACCGAGTCGGGGATGTCGTACTTATCGGGGTTCTGCTCGAAGTCGGCCGGGTCGGCGTCGACCGCTGCCAGCGACAGGGCGAGGTCGCCGACGACCTTCGACGACGGTGTCACCTTGGGCGGACGGCCGAGGATGCGGTTGGCCGCGGCGTAGAGGTCCTCGATCTTCTCGAACTGGTCGCCCAGGCCGAGGGCGATGGCCTGCTGGCGCAGGTTCGACAGCTGGCCGCCGGGGATCTCGTGCTGGTAGACGCGTCCGGTGGGACCGGCGAGCCCGGACTCGAAGGGCTTGTACGCGTGGCGGACCGCCTCCCAGTAGGGCTCGAGGTCGGAGACCGCGGTGAGCGAGAGACCGGTGTCGCGCTCGGTGTGGGCGAGAGCGGCGACGAGTGCCGAGAGCGACGGCTGGCTGGTGGTGCCGGCCATGGGGGCGCTGGCGACATCCACGGCGTCGGCTCCGGCCCGACTCGCCGCAAGCAGTGTCGCCAGCTGGCCGCCGGCGGTGTCGTGGGTGTGCACGTGCACCGGAAGGTCGAAGCGGGCGCGTAACGCCGTGACGAGCTTCTCGGCCGCGCTAGCCCGCAGGAGGCCGGCCATGTCCTTGATGGCGAGCACGTGGGCCCCGGCCGCGACGATCTCGTCCGCGAGGCGCAGGTAGTAGTCGAGGGTGTAGAGCTTCTCGTTCGGGTCGAGCAGGTCGCCGGTGTAGCAGACGGCCACCTCGGCCACGGCATGACCGGTCTCGAGTACCGACTGGATCGCTGGGCGCATCTGCGACACGTCGTTGAGGGCGTCGAAGATGCGGAAGATGTCCACCCCGCTGGTCGCGGCCTCGTGCACGAACGCATCGGTCACCTCGGTCGGGTACGGCGTGTAGCCGACGGTGTTCCGCCCGCGCAGGAGCATCTGGATGGCGATGTTCGGCAGGGCGTCGCGCATCGTGCCGAGGCGCTCCCACGGATCCTCACCGAGGAAGCGGAGGGCGACGTCGTACGTCGCCCCGCCCCAGGCCTCGATGGAGAGAAGCTCGGGTGTGAGGCGGGCGACGTGCGGAATGACCGCGGCGAGGTCGCGAGTGCGCACGCGTGTCGCGAGCAGCGACTGGTGGGCGTCGCGGAAGGTCGTGTCGGTCACGGCCAACGCCGTCTGGGCGCGCAGGGCGCTGGCGAAGCCGACCGGCCCAAGCTCGAGGAGCCGCTGGCGGGATCCGGCCGGGGCCGGCGTCGACAGGTCAATCGGGGGCAGCTTGATCACCGGGTTGATGGTGCCCGCCCCGTCGCCGTTGGGCTGGTTGACCGTGACATCGGCCAGCCAGTTCAGGATCTTCGTTCCGCGGTCCTTGGACTGGTTCAGCTTGACCAAATTCGGCCGCTCGTCGATGAACGAGGTGCTGAGGTCGCCGGCGTTGAACTCGGGGTCGTCGAGCACCGCCTGGAGGAACGGGATGTTCGTCGACACCCCGCGGATGCGGAACTCGGCGAGCCCACGACGGGCCCTGGCGATCGCCGCCGGGAAGTCGCGTCCCCGGCAGGTCATCTTCACCAGCATCGAGTCGAAGTGCGGGCTGATCTGCGTGCCCGGGTTGATCGTCCCGCCATCCAAGCGGATGCCGCCCCCGCCGGGAGACCGGTAGGTGGTGATCTTGCCGGTGTCCGGTCGGAACCCGGCCGCCGGGTCCTCGGTCGTGATCCGGCACTGCAGGGCGGCGCCGCGCAGGGTGAGGTCCTTCTGTTGCAGCCCGAGCTCGGCGAGGGTCTGGCCGGATGCGATGCGCATCTGCGCCTGGACGAGGTCGACGTCGGTGACCTCCTCGGTGACGGTGTGCTCCACTTGGATGCGCGGGTTCATCTCGATGAACACGTGCTGGCCCTTGCGCTCCCCCGCAGTGTCGAGCAGGAACTCGACGGTGCCGGCGTTCACGTAGCCGATCGACTTCGCGAACGCGATCGCGTCGCGGTACATCGCCTGCCGGGTGGTCTCCTCGAGGTTCGGCGCCGGAGCGATCTCGACGACCTTCTGGTGACGCCGCTGCACGGAGCAGTCGCGCTCGAACAGGTGCACGGTCTCACCCGTGGCGTCGGCGAGGATCTGCACCTCGATGTGCCGGGGACGCACAACGGCTTGCTCCAGGAACATTGTCGGGTCGCCGAAGGCGCTGTCCGCCTCCCGCATGGCCTCGACGAGGGCGGCGCGCAGGTCCTCCTTGCGCTCGACCCGGCGCATCCCGCGCCCGCCACCCCCGGCGACGGCCTTCGCGAAGATGGGGAACCCGACGGCGTCGGCGCCGGCGAGCAGTTCGTCGAGATCGCGCGAGGCCGGCGTCGACGCCAGCACGGGCACTCCGGCGGCGATCGCGTGCTCCTTGGCAGTGACCTTGTTGCCGGCCATCTCGAGCACGGACTGCCCGGGCCCGATGAAGGTGATGCCCGCCGCTGCGGCGGCAGCGGCCAGCTCCGGGTTCTCGGAGAGGAATCCGTAGCCCGGGTAGATCGCGTCGGCGCCGCACTCGATGGCCACGCGAACGATCGACGCCACGTCGAGGTACGCGCGAACCGGGTGCCCCGGTTCACCGATCTGGTAGGCCTCATCCGCCTTCAGGCGATGGAGAGAATTGCGGTCCTCGTAAGGAAAAACGGCGACGGTGGTCGCCCCGAGTTCATAGGCGGCACGGAACGCCCTGATCGCGATTTCGCCGCGGTTGGCAACCAGAATCTTCTTGAACATCGGGCCCCTTCATGAAGCGTCGACCGAGTTTCGACGTTTAGGTGCTTTCAGACTAGTGAAGGTATCGTTTCGTATTGTGCATGTACTCAGCGTCAGCTCCCTCAAGGGAGGAGTGGGAAAGACCACAGTGACGCTCGGTCTCGCCTCAGCAGCCTTCGCGAAGGGCCTGAGAACCCTGGTTGTGGACCTCGACCCGCAGTCGGATGTGTCGACCGGAATGGACATCAACGTCGCCGGCCACCTCAATGTCGCCGACGTGCTCGCCTCCCCCAAGGAGAAGATCGTGCGGTCGGCGATCGCCCCGAGCGGATGGACGCGCGGCCGCCCCGGCAAGATCGACGTCATGGTCGGCAGCCCCTCCGCCATCAACTTCGACGGCCCGCACCCGAGCATCCGTGAGATCTGGAAGCTCGAGGAGGCCCTCGCCCACGTCGAGGCGGACTACGACCTCGTGCTCATCGACTGCCCGCCGTCGCTCAACGCCCTCACCCGCACCGCCTGGGCGGCCAGCGACCGCGTGGCCGTGATCACCGAGCCCGGCCTCTTCTCCGTCGCCGCCGCCGACCGGGCCCTGCGCGCCATCGAGGAGATCCGCCGCGGCCTCTCACCCCGCCTGCAGCCGCTCGGCATCATCGTCAACCGCGCCAGGGTGCAGTCGCTCGAGCACCAGTTCCGCATCAAGGAACTCCGCGACATGTTCGGCCCGCTCGTGCTCAGCCCCCAGCTGCCGGAGCGCACCTCGCTGCAGCAGGCCCAGGGCGCCGCGAAGCCGCTGCACATGTGGCCGGGCGAGAGCGCCCAAGAGATGTCGCAGAACTTCGACCAGCTCCTGCTTCGCGTGATGCGCACGGCGAAGATGGACGACCCTCAGCCCGCGGACGCCACAGTCTGAGCGACCCTGTTCTGTTCGCACTGTTCTTTCAACAGTGCGGATGCAGCGGGGTGCGACTCAGCGCGGCGCAGCGCGGTACGGCGCGGTGCGGCACAGTTCGCGAGTGCGGCTCAGCTCGCGCGGTGGGCGCGGCGCACGGCGAGCTCGTCCGGCACGTCAGCCTGCTGCGCGTCGAGATCCACGAGGCTGTTCTCGACCTCGCGCAGCACCTTGCCGACCGCGATGCCGAAGACCCCCTGGCCGCGTGAGACGAGGTCGATGACCTGGTCGTCGGTGGTGCAGAGATAGACACTGGCCCCGTCGCTCATCAGCGTCGTCTGGGCGAGGTCGCTGACCCCGGACTCGCGGAGCTGGTTGACGGCCGTGCGGATCTGCTGCAGCGAGATTCCGGTATCGAGCAGACGCTTGACGAGCTTGAGCACGAGGATGTCGCGGAACCCGTAGAGCCTCTGCGAGCCAGAGCCTGCCGCGCCGCGCACGGTGGGTTCGACGAGCTCGGTGCGGGCCCAGTAGTCCAGCTGGCGGTAGCTGATGCCGGCCGCACGGGCGGCGACAGCTCCGCGATAGCCGAGGCTGTCGTCGAGGTCCGGCAGACCGTCGGTGAAGAGCAGGCCCAGATCATAGCGAGAGTTCTCGCTGCGGCTGCTGACTTCACTCATTCGATTGCCTTCTGCCCCTCGGCACTTTGGTAAAGCTAAATTGTGTTCCCACGGTACCGAGGCACCCGTGCCCCGGCAATCACATTCGACGAAATGCCCCCGGCGTGTCGAAATGTTCCCCGCCGAGTCTACCGATCGAGTCGACCCAGGGCAGAGCGGATGATGCTGGACCGCACGATTTCGAGCTGTCCGGCGATCTCGCGCGCCAGTTCGATCGCCTTGGCCCTGCTCGACGCGTCCTTGCGCCGAGTGACGGGCATCAATGCACTCTCGATCAGGCCGAGCTCCCGCTCGGCCGCCGCACGGAAGGTGCGCAGGTGCCTCGGCTCGATGCCGGACTTCTGCAGCTCGACGAGGGACCGCAGCACCGCCACGGCGTCCTCGCCGTAGAACTCGGCGGCCACGATCAGAGAGGAGGAGACCGCGTCGTTGAGAAGCTGCGGGGTCGCCGACGCCTCGCGGATGAGCTCGTCGCGTTGAAGACGGCGCTCGGTCGAGAGCATAGACGGCACGGCGGCCGCGCCGCCTGGCAGCTCCGGCTGCCTGCCGGCGTCCAGGTCGTCGAGGAAACCCTTGATGACCTTGAGCGGCAGGTAGTGTTCGCGCTGCATGGTCAGCACGAACCGCAGCCGGTCCAGATCGGAGGGCGAGAACTTGCGGTAGCCGGACTCGGTGCGCGCCGGGCAGATGAGCCCACGCTCCTCGAGGAACCTCAGCTTGGACGGGGTCAGATCGGGGAAGTCGACGGTCAGTCGCGCGAGTACCTGGCCTATGCTCAGCAGGGTCGTCGGACCCGGAATGCGTGCCTGGGTGGCCTGCGAGGCCACTACTTGCCGGCCGCCTCGACCAGGTCGAGGCGTGAGGCGAAGAAGGTGAGACGGAACTTGCCGACCTGCACCTCGGCGCCGTCGCTCAGCAGTGCCGAGTCGATGCGCACGCCGTCGAAATACGTTCCGTTGAGCGACCCGAGATCCTTGATCTCGAAGGTCGTGCCATGGCGGAGGAACTCCGTGTGGCGCCTCGACACCGTCACGTCGTCGAGGAAGATGTCCGCGTTGCTGTGGCGGCCGACCGTGGTGACGTCGGCGTCGAGCAGGAACCGTGCCCCCGCGTTCGGTCCACGGCGCACCACGAGGAGCGCGGACCCGGAGGGAAGGGCTGCGATCGCGTCCTGCTCCTCGGAGGTGACGTCTCCGACGAGCGCCGCGAGTTGCGCAGCGTACTCGGCGGTGAAGTGGATCGTCGTGTCGGTCTCGCGGGGCGCGTACGCGTCGTCGTTGTGCTCCGAGTTTGCCATCGTGAACCTCCCTAGGCTCCCAGCGTATCGGATGGAGCGGTCGTCGGAGAGACCGGGATGGCGACCACCCTCGCGGTCTCGCGCAGATAGATGATGCCGGCCCACCAATAAAGGAACGCACCCCAGATCGCGAACGCCCAGCCGAGCGGATCGGTGACGGAGGCCGCGCCGGGGAACGCCTGTCCGATCATCAGGATGGGGAGCGCATAGAAGAGGCAGAACGTGGCGACCTTGCCGAGGTGGTGCACAGGGAGCGGGCCATAGCCATAGTTCGCCAGGATCACCCCGAGCACCAGCAGCACGACATCGCGCCCGATGATGGCGACGAACAACCACCACGGCACGATCTCGCGGATCGCGAGCCCGATCAGTGTCGCGAAGATGAACAGTCGGTCGGCCGCCGGGTCGAGGAGCTGGCCGAGCCGGGACATCTGGTCGAACCGCCTGGCGATGACCCCGTCGAGGTAGTCGGTGACGCTCGAGACCACGATCGTGGCCAGGGCCAGAGCATCCTGGCCGGTGATGACCAGCACGAGGAACACGGGGACGAGCCCGAGGCGCAGGAAGCTGAGGCAGTTCGGGATCGTCCAGACCCGGGAACTGACCTCGGCGCGACCGTTCGTGTCCACACTGGCCGAGTCTACCGACCGGCGGGGTCCCGGTCGGAGCCGGCCAGGCACAATCTGCCCGAGACACTGACCGAGGCATCCGCTCTGCACCCCGCCCCCGTGGTCACCGAGGGCAACTTCGACCGTCTGCGCATCCTCGCCGCCGACTCGGTGCCGAGGATCGGTGAGAGCGTGGCGAGCAGCCCGCACGTCCCGATCGACGTGGTCGCGCAACTGTGGGAGGACCTCGACGACGGGGTGCGTGGCTGCCTCGCCCGCAACGGATCCGTACCATCGCAGATCCTCTCCCGGCTCGCCAGGGACACGAGCGCACCGGTGCGGTCGCTCGGTCAATGGAGGATGGCGCACACCGCCTCCTGACTCCGGTCGGAGCAGACCGGCCGGAGTGTACTCGATTTCTGTGCCTCAAAAATGGGGCACCCAAACAGGGGGGACTGCCCTATGATCTAGACACGCGACGGTGTTCCGGACCACCCATCCGGTGCTCGGCCGTGTGTTTCACCCGCCCAGTAAGCCAAAAAAGTTCCCCCCGCAACACCAACCCGAAGTTGTCCCTGGAGCCGTACCCGCTGCTCGACAGGTGCTAAATTCCGCAGCCCCCGCGCGGCCGAATGTGCATTGCTGTGTCGACCGTCGCGACAGTTCTGGGCCACGCCCTGTCAGCCGAGAAACAGGCATCACTATGTTCGTACCCGCGAATCGTCGTTCCCCCGGACGACCTCAGGCACTCAGCCAAGCTCTCCTCCACGGGGAGACCCGAGAATGAGCGGTGCGAAGCTCCCCCAGCGGAGCGAGACCACGTCAATCGACGACCTGTCCACCAGACCTGCACCCACTGAGGCGGTGTCGACCAGGCCTTCCTCGTCTCGATCGACCACGCATGCCGGCTCGTCCCGGATGCTGAGCTCGATCAGGTCGTTCGTCGATCCCTCATCGCGCCCTCCCCTGCTGCGCGCACCGCTCCGACTTGTCGAGACGAGTGCCGACGGCCAGGACACGGCCTCGAGGGACACCGCCACCCCGGGCACCGCCAGCGGGTTCGTTCAGCGTCCCGCCCTCGGGTCCGTGCCTAACACTGTCTCGGCCCCCGCCTGGGCGAGGCACTACCGCCGCCGCCTCATCGCCACGGACGTGGTGGTCATCCTCAGCTCCGTGCTGGCGGCGTTCGTCACCCGCTTCTGGTGGGGCGAGACGGCCTCGAACTTCAACGAGATCGCCATGAGCTACTGGCTCATCACGGCGCTCATCGTGGGCGTCTGGGTCGTGAGCCTGGCGGCGAACCACACCCGCGACGCCAGGGTCGTGGGCATCGGCCTCGCCGAGTACCGCGCGGTCGTGCATTCGAGCGTGCTCGCATTCGGGCTGCTCGCGATCGTCTTCATGATTCTCAAAGCGGATGTCGCGCGCGGCTTCTTCGCGCTCGCCCTGCCCATCGGGGTCACCGGGCTCCTGCTCACGCGACTGCTCTGGCGCAAGTGGCTCGTCGCCCAGCGCCGGGAGGGAAATTACCTCTCCCGCGCCATCGTGGTCGGCGACCGCGCCGACGTCGAATACGTGGTGCGCCAGATCGACAAGAAGAACGTGTCGGTCTATCACATCATCGGAGTCGGACTCGATGACGACGAGGGTCCGGACATCCTCTTCGACACGGAGCGGGTCGCCACCGTCTCCACCCTCGCGGGCGTGGCGGATGCCGCAGCCGCCCTCCGGGTCGACGCGGTCATCGTGGCCGGCCAGCCCCGTGGCGGCTCCCACTTCATCCGCAATCTCGGCTGGGATCTCGAGGGCACCGCAGCCGAACTCGTCGTCGCCTCCCGGCTGACCAATGTGGCCGGCCCGCGAATCCACTTCCGCCCGGTCGAGGGCCTCCCCCTCATGCACGTCGAACTTCCGCAGTACGAGGGAGGCAAGCACGTGATGAAGCGGGGACTGGACATCGTGGCATCCGCGCTCGCCCTCATCCTCCTCTCCCCCCTGATGATCGTGATCGCGCTCCTCGTGCGCCGCGACAGCCCCGGTCCGGTGCTGTTCCGCCAGGAGCGCATCGGCCGAGGCGCCAAGCCCTTCCACATGCTCAAGTTCCGGTCGATGGTGAACACCGCCGAGGACGACCTCGCCGGACTCCTCGACCGCAACGAGGGGGCCGGGGTGCTCTTCAAGATGAAGAACGACCCCCGGGTCACGCGGGTGGGACGGGTGCTGCGCAAGTACTCTCTGGACGAGCTGCCCCAGCTCTGGAACATCTTCATCGGCGAGATGAGCCTCGTCGGCCCGCGCCCGCCGCTCCAGAGCGAAGTGGCCAGCTACGACGACCGGGTGCACCGACGCCTGTATATCAAGCCGGGACTCACCGGCATGTGGCAGGTGAACGGCCGCTCGAACCTCGATTGGGACGAGAGCGTGCGGCTCGACCTGTACTACGTCGAGAACTGGTCGCTGACCGGCGACATCGTGATCATGTGGCGCACCCTCAAGGTGCTGCGCGACGCCGTGGGAGCCTACTGATGAGAACCAGCACCCCCCGCACCATCGCCATGATCGGCACCCGCGGGGTTCCGGCCGCCTACGGCGGGTTCGAGACCGCGGTCGAGGAGATCGGCCAGCGACTCGTGCGCGACGGCCACAACGTGATCGTCTACTGCCGCTCGACAGGCGGACCTGAACCGAGGACCCACCTGGGGATGAAGCTCGTCTACCTCCCGGCATTCCACTCCCGGGCCATCGAGACGCTGAGCCACACCTTCCTCTCCGTGCTGCACCTGCTCGTCCACCGCCACCCGGACATGGCGTTCGTCTTCAACGCTGCGAACTCGCCCTTCCTCCCCCTGCTGCGCCTCGCCAACGTGCCGACGGCCGTGCACGTCGACGGCCTCGAGTGGAAGCGCGGCAAGTGGGGGCGGGTCGGCCGCACCTACTACCGCATCGCCGAGCGGCTCGCGGTATGGTGGGCGGACTCGCTGATCGCCGACGCCCAGGGCATCGCCGACTACTACCGCAGCGAGTTCGACGTCGACACCGAGCTACTCACATATGGCGCGCAGATCACCGAGCACCCGGCGTCCGACCGGCTGCATGAGCTCGGCCTCGAGGCTGGCCGCTTCCACCTGGTCGTCGCCCGCTTCGAGCCGGAGAACCACGTCGACGTGATCGTCGACGGGTACACCGCATCCGCAGGCACCCTGCCGCTCGTGGTGGTCGGTTCGGCCCCCTACTCGGCCGACTACACCAACCGGATCGCGGCCGTCGCGGAGCGGGACGACCGCATCCGCATGCTCGGCGGCGTCTGGGACCAGGGGCTGCTCGACCAGCTCTACGGCAACGCGCTCACCTACCTCCACGGCCACTCGGTCGGCGGCACCAACCCGTCCCTGCTCCGCGCGATGGGCGCCGGCGCCGCGGTGGTCGCCTGGGACGTCAACTTCAACCGGGAGGTCGTCGGAAACGACGGTGGCTACTTCACGGCCCCCTCCGCGGTCGCCGCGGCGATCGAGCACGCCGAATCCGCCCCGGAGGCCCACGCCGCCGCCGGAGCCCGGTTGCGCGAACGCGCCGCCTCGCGATACGACTGGGACGAGGTGGCTGGCGGCTACGAATCCCTCGCCCTCCGCCTCGCCGATCGGCAGCCTGTGCAGGAGCGGGTCCGCGAGGGATCCCGCGTCCGGGCGGGCACCTGATCGGACGGACCACCGACAGCCGACCTCCGCGGAGCATTCGCCCGTGGACCACATGGGAGCAGCTGAATGCAGGGACGGATGTCGGCACGCCCGAGTGCCTACCGCAGGCTCCTGGTGTGCATCGCCACTGTCGTGGGCCTCGTGGCGGCGTGCGGGGTGGTCTGGGCAATCGCCGCACCCCAGTTCGTGCTCGTCTGCCCGGCCGGGACCCCGCAGTCCGCCAACCAAGCAGAGTCCACCAACCAGGGACACTCCGTCAGCCAGGCACGTGCCCTCGCTCCAGTTGCCCTGCGCGTCGGCTGCACCGAGATCCCCCCGGCTCCCCCCGGCGCCGCTGACACGACTCGGCGCATCGCCACGATAGACCTCCGAGGTGTGGACTCGAACCGTGTGGACTCGAACGGTGCCGATGTCGGCATCATCGGCGGCGGCGCCGGCGGCATCGAGGTGAGCAATTCCAACACCACTGGCCAGTTCGAGATCATCGTCGTGGGCTATCTCTCCACCCACCCGGAGTCGACCGTGGTCTCGGCCTTCGAGCCGGCCCAGATCGACGGCGTCGCCTCCTCCGCGATGCTGCCGAAGGGGTCGAGCACATTCATGGCGCTCCCGGCCGTGCCGGTGGGCGCCGCGCTCGTCGTCGTCGCGGTGCGCGCGGTACCGGCCTTTGAACGCGGCGTGTCTGACGTCCCCGGCTCTGCCGTGCCCGGTTCTGACCTGCCCGGTTCTGACCTGCCCGGTTCTGACACCGGATGTGGGCCGGGCGGTGGCGATGGAGCCTGCAGCGGGGCGACCGTGGTCGTCGCGCCCGGGTCGGCCGACGGTGCCGGGGTGCCGGATGCGACCCTCCGCAGCCTCGGACTCGCCGAGCCGCGGGTCCCGGACGCGATCCTGCGCGAGATCGGCGAGGCTCCGGTGGCACCGAAACCGGGGGCACCAGAATTCGATCAGCAGCCACAACCTGCGGCCCCGTCTCCCACTGTCTCGCCGTCCCCCAGCGTCGTGCCCACTCCCTCGCCCACCCTTCGACCGTCGCCATCACCACCCGGGGACGCCATCGCGAGCGGGTGCACCACCGAGGCACCGGCCGGCGTCGTCTACGGCGACCTGCACCTCACCACCCCGGGCGAGGTGATCTCTGGCATCGACCTTCACGGCCGCATCTACGTGGAGGCCGAGAACGTCACCGTCTGCCACTCGATCATCCGCGGCGAGGACGACGGGTGGACCGGCGCCGCCGGCCTCGTGAACAACACCTCGGGCGCGGCGAACCTCACAGTGTTCGACACCGAACTCTCGCCCACCGTGCGCAATGGCTGGGTCAATGGAATCGTCGGCTCGAACTTCCGCGCCATCGCGGTAGACATCAATCACGTCATCGACAGCATCCACATCCTCGGCGACAACGTGCTCGTCGACTCCTCCGTGCTACGCGACAACCTCCACTTCGACCACGACCCCAACCAGGACGGCACCCCGAGTCACGACGACTCGATCCAGATCCAGGCGGGACGCAACATCCGCATCACGAACAACACCATTTCTGGGGCGTTCAATTCGGGGGTGCAGATCACGCAGGGCCAGGGGCGTGTCGCCGACGTGACCTTCAGCGGCAACCACGCCGACGGCGGCGGCTGCACCTTCAACCTGTCGGAGCGCGGTGGCGGGCACATCTCCGGAGTCACCGTGGCGGACAACACCTTCGGACGCGACACGAAGGTGGACGACTGCGCCGTGATCGCCCCCGACAGCTCGAAGCCCGTGATGTGGGACAACTTCTACACCGACGGCACCCCGGTCACCCTGACCCGCGGACGCTGACGGTCCACCCGGCTCGCCATCAGCCCAGAAGCCCAGTCAGCCCAGAAGCGCGGTCAACCCAGAAGCGCGGTCTCGATCCGCTCGGCGAGGTAGGGGGCCAGCGTCTGCGAGTAGACGGCCGTCATATGGTGTCCGTCGCTGTAGACGAGAGCGTGACCGATGATCGGCGGGCACTTGCCGTCGCGGCAGAAGCGGTCCGTCATGTCCACGACCGGGACCTTCACCAGTGCGGATGCCTCGACCTGAGCGTCCGGCACGAGCGCCGTGTCCTGCGAGATCGTGCACTCGGCCAGAGCGGCAGGCCCCGCCGTCTCGACGCACGAGGGCAGATCGAAGATGCCGGCACTCACCGGCTGCGGCGTGTCGCGGATGGCCACGACCCGGATTCCGGCGTCGGCGAACCTCTTCCAGGCCCGGGAGATGGCCGCGGCACTCGATGTCAGCTCGCCGGAGGTGAAGGATCCGCCGCCCACCTTGCTGCTCCGCAGCGACACGACCACGACGTCATATCGCTCCTCGATGATCTTCTGGATGACAGCGGTGTTCCAGTCCGCACAGCGCGCCTGTCCCCCGATCCCCCGCTCTGCGGCGACCGCGATGCCGCATCCCGAACGCAGGTAGGTGGCGAGCGACCAGCCCCCGAGGTTGGCCGCGCCCTTCATCGCAGACAGCCATTGCCCCGCATGGGAGTCGCCCGCGAGCGCCACCCGCAGCGAACCGGGGGCCGTCGACCCGAAGCTGCAGCTCAGAATGTCACTCGAGCCACTCGACTGTTGACACCCGGCCGACCCGGTGTTCTCGCGCGCGATGAGGGGATCGGGGTACACCGCATTACCCGTGGTCGTCGCCCCGACGCAGTCGCCCGCCAGGTCCGCCGCCCCAAAGCACGGCATGGTCGAGAGCGGGCCCAGCGAGGCGAGCGACGCGTCCGCCGCCGCAACACGGGTCTGGGCGACCGCCCACGCCGACCCGCCGACGAGCGACACGACCACCATCCCCGCAGCGGCCGCCCCGAACACGACCCCGGCACGTCTCGGTCGGGGAACCGCGCGCCGACGCAGACCGCCGTCCGCCCGGAACGGATCCTCGATGTACCTCTTGGACAGCCACGCGAGCGCCACCGACAGCACGAGGATCGCGATCTTGATGGTGCCGTTGGACGGGCGGTCGATGATCGCCGGGAGCAGCACGATGAGGGGCCAGTGCCAGAGGTAGACCGAGTAGGAGATGTCACCGAGGAACTGCACCGGCCGTGAGCGGATGACAGAAGCGAGCGACATCCGCCCCGGGACATCACCACCGGCGATCACCGCGAGGGTCGCGATTATCGGGACGAGGGCGATCGACCCGGGGAACGGCGACTGGTCGGTGTAGACGAGGGTCGCCGTCACGATCACGGCCAGCCCGACCCAGGTGAGCGCGATCGCGACCCGGCCCGGGATGCGCAACCGCGGGAGCGCCAGGGCGAGCGCGCCGCCTGCCGCGAACTCCCACATGCGCGTCAGGGTGTTGAAGTAGGCGCTCGGCTGGTCGAAGGCGGTGGCGAGCACCGAGTAGATGAACGAGGCGACGCCGACGACGGCGATCACCCCGACGATGACAGCCTGCGACGGCCGCGCGGGACGGAGCCGGCGCGCGAGCGCCCAGGCGGCGATCAGGAGGATCGGCCAGACCAGGTAGAACTGCTCCTCCACCGACAACGACCAGAAGTGCTGGGTGGGGATCGTCGCCGTGCCGGCGCCGAGGTAGTCGACGGAGTTGATGAGCAGCGCCCAATTCTCGACATAGAGCGCGCTCGCCACGATGTGGACGCCGCTGTCGATCCACGAGATGGGGGACGCGAAGACCAGGGTGAGAACAGCGACGACCGAGAGAACGAACAGGGAGGCGGGCAGCAGCCGGCGGATTCGGCGCGTGTAGAAGGCGGCGAGGGTGAAGCCGCGGCCCCCCGTGACCCCCGCAACGATGTGCTTCGTCATGAGGTATCCGGAGATGGCGAAGAACACGTCGACGCCGATGTACCCCCCAGGCAGGTAGCCGGGCCACAGGTGATAGACCACCACGACCGTGACGGCGAGCGCTCTGAGTGCCTGGAGCTCCGGCTGGAATGAGGAGCGGGGCGGGGCAGCCGAACGGGAGCGGGCCGTGCCGGGGTGCGCGGGGAGTCCAGTCATGGGAGAGAAACTACCCCCTGGTCGGGGTGGCCATGGTGTGGTCCCCTCTCCGGCACCGGCGATAGAGTTTGTTTCCCATCCGTTCCCGAGATCGCGAAGGACTGCCACCATGGCCGACGCCCCAGACCCGGCCCCGCCGCGTGTGTTCTCCCCCCGGTGGCGCTGGATCAGCGGTACAGCGCTCGTGGCCGTCGTGGTGACCACCGCGATCGTCATCGCCATCGCCTCCACCTCGCCGACCCTCACGGGGAGCCCGGGCGGGAGCGTCACCGGGGAGAGCGCCGTGTCCGGCTCCAACGGGGTCGACGCGTCGGCATCCGGCTCCGCCCTTCCGGGCGGTTCCGCCTCAGCTACCCCGGACACCCCGGCCGCCACCGGAGCGACCGGCACCGACCCGACGACCCCCGTCTCCGAGACCACCCCCATCGATGCACCGGCCGAGAGCGTGCCGGGCGTCAAGGTCTCGATCCAGCAGCTGGAGGCCATCGACGGGGTCGCCCGCACCCCCGGCGAGATCGGCGGACCGGCCGTGCGCTTCACAGTCTCGGTGGAGAACACCACCAGCGCCCCGGTGTCACTCGCCACCCTCGTGGTGACCTTCGACTACGGTGCAGACCGCACCCCGGCGGCCGAGATCGCCGAACCGGGCGGGTCTCCCCTCCCCGCCGAGGTCGCAGCGGGGGCCACCGCCACGGGGGTGTACCTGTTCACGATCGCCCCTGAGGACCGCTCCCAGGTCAGCATCACAGTCGACTACTCGGTCGACGTTCCCCCTGTCGTGTTCTCCGGACCCGCCCCGGCCTAGCGCAACCGGGACGCCAGCGCGACACCCTCCTAAAAGTCGCGTTCGACACCGTTTCGTGCTTATACTCTCGCGTACGCAGTGAACCCGAAATCCTGCGCCCCCGCAGTTCCCCCGCTCCACGCCTGAGTCACCCCCGCATCACCACGCTGCTCCCCCGGCAGCGCACCCGAGCAGTATCCCCTCACTCCCCCGTACCTGAGGATCATCATGGGCCGTGCCCCCCGCTCTCTGCGCCGTTTTGCGGCCATCGCCACCGTCGCGATCCTCACCGGATCCCTCATGGTGTTCGCCCAACCGGCCTTCGCCGACACCGCGCCGGCGCCTGCCACACCGGCCACCGAGTCGACGGTGTCGTCAGACGCCCTCCCCACGGTGCAGATCGACGGCGTCGTCTGGGACCAGGTGGTGGTGGGCAACACCGTCTACGTCGGTGGCAACTTCGCCAACGCGCGACCGGCCGGCAACGCCGTCGGCGTCGGTAACGTCGCCAGGACCAACCTCCTCGCCTACAACCTGCAGACCGGAAACCTCATCACGGGGTTCAACCACACCCTGAACGGCGAGGTGCGCAGCGTCGCCGCCTCTCCTGATGGCACCCGGCTCTACGCCGCTGGCCTGTTCACCGCCGTCGACGGCACGGCTAGATACCGGGTCGCGGCATTCAACACGGCGACCGGCGCACTCATCACGACCTTCGCCCCCGCGGCCAACACTGTCGTCGAGTCGATCGTCGCCACCAACACGACCGTGTATCTGGGTGGCAACTTCAGCGCCATCGGCACCACAGCGCGCACGAAGGTCGCCGCGGTCAGGGCCTCCAATGGAACACTGCTGCCCTTCGCCCCGGTGATCGACAGCGGACGCGTCCGCGCCATCGTCGTCTCCCCCGACGAGTCGAAGATCGTGATCGGCGGCAGTTTCCTCACCGTCAACGGCTCGGGTAATCCCGGATACGGGCTCGCCGCGGTCACGGCATCAACCGGGGCGCTCCTGCCCTGGAATGCGAACAACATCATCCGCAATGCCGGCGCCGACGCCTCCGTCTACAGCCTCACCTCCGACGGAGACAGCGTGTACGGCACCGGCTACCACTTCGGCGGCGGCGGCACCCTCGAGGGCACCTTCCGCGCCGACTGGGCGAACGGCGACATAGTCTGGGTGGCGGACTGCCACGGAGACACCTACTCGGTCGCCCAGAGCTCCGGAGTGCTCTACACGGCCAGCCACGCGCACTACTGCGCCAACGCCGGCGGATTCCCACAGACCGACCCGTGGACGATCCAGCGCGCCATGGCGTGGTCGAAGTCGCTCTCGGGCGGAGTCAACGGCAACGTGACCTACGGCTACTACAGCTTCGCCGGTGTGCCCACCCCCAAGCTCCTCAACTGGTGGCCCGACATCAACACCGGCACCTTCACCGGAGCCGGCCAGGGTGCCTGGGATGTCGCAGCAAACAACAGCTACGTGCTCTACGGCGGCGAGTTCACCACCGTCAATGGCAAGCGCCAGCAGGGGCTCGTGCGGTTCGCGAACTCCAGCATCGCCCCGAACACCGACGGCCCGCGCCTCAGCGGTGCCGCGTTCGTGCCCACCGCCGTCTCCTACGCATCGGGGACCGTGCGCCTGGCCTGGCTCGCCAACTACGACCGTGACAACCAGTACCTCACCTACGACCTCATCCGCGACGGAGTCAATGCCACCCCGGTCTACACCACGGTCAAGGGCTCGCGCATCTGGTTCGACCGCCCCACCATGGGATACCTCGACCAGGGGCTTACCCCTGGGCAGACCTACACCTACCGGCTCCGAGCGAAGGATCCATTCGGCAACGTCGTCTACGGCGACCCGGTGAGCGTCACCGCCTCCGCAGCGGGCCCCATAAGCCCGTACGCCTCCTCGGTCATCTCTGACGGGGCCGCCTCCTACTGGCGCCTGGGCGAGGCCTCTGGCCCCACCGTCTACGACTGGGCCGGGTTCGGCGACGCCGTCGCCGGCACCGGGGTCACCCGCGGGGCCACCGGAGCGATCGGCGGAGACAGCAACACCGCCTCGACCTTCTCCGGCGACGGAACGGGACTCGTCGCCAGCCAGACCGCCACCCAGGGACCGGACACCTTCGCGATCGAGGCCTGGTTCAAGACCACCAGCACCGGCGGAGGGAAGATCGTCGGGTTCGGCAACTCGAACACCGGCAATTCGAGCAGCTACGACCGCCACATCTTCATGGACGGATCGGGACGGGTGTACTTCGGGGTCTACCCGGGAGGCATCCGCACCGTACAGAGCTCCGCCGGCCTGAACGACGGCCAATGGCATCAGGTCGTCGGCAACCTCTCTTCCGCGGGGATGCAGCTCTACATCGATGGCAAGCGCGTCGCCCAGCGCACCGACACCACCAACGGCCAGGCCTACTCCGGCTACTGGCGCATCGGTGGCGACTCGACCTGGAACGGCAACCAGTACTTCCAGGGCTCGATCGACGATGTTGCCATCTACAACGCGCCGCTCACCGCCGGCCAGGTCAACAACCACCTCGCCCTCTCCGGGCGCACCTCCACCATCCCCGCCTCCCCCACCGACACCTACGGGGCCGCAGTGTTCACCGACAACCCCGACCTGTACTGGCGGCTCGGAGAGACCTCGGGCACCACCGCGGCCGACGCCATGGGCGACAGCACCGGCATCTACTCCGGCGACGTCACCAAGGGCGCGACGGGTGCGGTCACCGGTACGACCAACGCCGCGGCATCATTCGGCGGCACGGACGGCCTCGTGGCGAGCTCCAAGCAGTACAGCAACCCGCAGGAGTACTCGCTCGAGCTGTGGTTCAACTCGACCACCAACCGGGGCGGCAAGCTGATCGGGTTCGGCCAGAACCAGTCGGGCACCTCCTCGTCCTACGACCGGCACGTCTACCTGCAGGACGACGGCAAGATCGTCTTCGGCACCTACACCGGCCAGCTCAACACCATCACCACGGCGGCGAGCTACACCGACGGTGCGTGGCACCACGTCGTCGCCACCCAGTCCGGCGCGGGACTCAAGCTCTACGTCGACGGTCAGCTCTCCGGGACCAATCCGACGACCTCGGCACAGGGCTACGACGGCTACTGGCGCGTCGGCGGCGACACGACCTGGGGCTCCTCGAGCGCTTACGTGAACGCGAGGATCGACGAGGTGGCGGTGTACGGCACCGCGATCACCGCGGCGACCGTCGCCCACCACTACGACCTCGGCACGGGGCAGCCCGTGAACGCGGCCCCCGTAGCGTCGTTCACGGGCACCCCCACCGACCTCACCGTCGCCGTCGATGGCACGGCGTCCACCGACATCGATGGCACCGTCGCCTCCTACGCCTGGACCTTCGGTGACGGGGCGACCGCCACCGGATCCACCGCCACACACACCTACGCCGCGGCAGGCAACTACCCCGTCGTGCTCACCGTCACCGACAACGCGGGGGCGACGAACACCCAGACCCGCACCGTCACCGTGACGGCCGCCAACATCGCCCCCACCGCGGCCTTCACCACGGGGGTCTCCAACCTCGTGCTGGCCGTGAACGGCAACACCTCGAGCGACCCGGACGGCACGATCGCCGGATATGCCTGGGACTTCGGAGACGGCTCGACAGCGACCGGAGCCACCGCCTCGCACACCTACGCGTCGGCGGGTACCCGCACGGTCACCCTCACCGTCACAGACGATCGGGGCGCCACCAACGTCGCGACGCAGCCCGTGACGGTCGCGCTCGCCAACGTCGCCCCGACCGCAGCATTCACCAGCACGGTCGCGAACCTTGCGACGTCGGTCGACGGCACCACCTCCAGCGACTCCGACGGCACGGTGTCATCGTGGGCGTGGAACTTCGGGGACGGGTCCACCGCCACCGGATCCACCGCCTCGCACACCTACGCGTCGGCAGGGACCTACGCGGTGACCCTCACCGTGACGGACAACCAGGGGGCGACCAACCAGTCGAGTGCCCCGGTGACCGTCGCGGCGCCGCCGCCGGCGAACGTCGCTCCGACCGCAGTGTTCTCCGCGACATCCGCTGACCTCACGGCGACGGTCGATGGCAGCGGTTCGAGCGACACCGACGGCACCATCGCCGCCTGGGCGTGGAACTTCGGCGACAGCGCGACGGGCACCGGGTCGAGCACCACCCACGCCTACACCGCGGCCGGAACCTACACGGTGACCCTCACCGTGACCGACAATGCCGGAGCCGTCGGGACCACCACCCGGCAGGTCACCGTCACGGCGCCCGTCGTGCCGACGACCGACCTCGCTGCGGACGCCTTCACCCGCACCACGGCGAACGGCCTCGGCACCGCCACCACAGGGGGTGCCTGGACCACCAGCGGTACCGCGGCGAACTTCTCGGTCGACGGCCAGACGGCCCGCCTGCGCAGCACGGCGGCAGGCGTCAACCTGCACGGCTACCTCACCGCGGTCAGCTCGACCGACACCGAGGTGCGGGTCACCACATCGCTCACCGCGGCATCCTCCGGAGGCGGCACCTTCGTCTCGGTGATCGGCCGGCGCGTCGGGACCTCCGACTACCGGGCCCGCGCCGTGATCTCGTCCACCGGCTCGGTCGTCGCCCAGGTGCAGCGCAACGGGACGACCCTCCAGGCCGCGACGGTGTCCGGCCTGAGCTACGCGGTCGGTGACAAGCTGCAGGTGCGGGTGCAGGTGTTCGGCACCTCGCCGACCACCGTGCGGGCGAAGGTCTGGAAGCTCGGCACCACCGAGCCGTCCGCGTGGCAGGTCAGCGCGACGGACTCGACGGCCGGACTGCAGTCCGCGGGACACATCGGCCTCGGCAGCTACCTCTCCGGAACCAGCTCAGTGCTGCCGCTCACAGTGACGTTCGACGACCTGTGGGCAGGGTCGACCGCCTCGACGCCGGTCACCCCGCCCGCGAACATGGCGCCCGTCGCCGCGTTCAGCAGCACGGCGGCGAACCTCGCCGCCACGGTCGACGGATCGGGATCCACCGATTCCGACGGCACGGTGGCCTCCTACGCCTGGAACTTCGGCGACGGAGCCACCGCGACCGGCGCCACCGCGTCCCACACCTACGCGGCTGCGGGCACCTACACGGTCACCCTCACGGTGACCGACAACGCGGGAGCCACGGGCACCACCTCCAAGGGCATCGCGGTCACTGCGCCGGGAACGCCCGCCGTGCTCGCCGCCGACACCTTCGAGCGGGCCGTCACCGGCGGGTGGGCGACCGCCGACTCCGGTGGCGCCTGGACCACCAGCACCGCGGCGAACCTGTCCGTGGCCGGCGGCGCGGGACTCCTCCGCGTCGGCTCCGCCGGGGCTCTCGTCGAGGCCTATCTCGCCTCCGTCTCGTCGACCACCGCCGACGTGCTCGTCTCCGCATCCCCCCAGCAGACGGTGTCCGGCAGCGGCCTGTACGTGTCGGTCATCGGACGCCGGGTCGGGACGCAGGACTACCGCGCGCGCCTCGTGATCGGGGCGACGGGGGCCGTGAACCTGCAGCTGCAGCGGAGCGGAGTGACGCTGGTGGCGACATCCGCTGGGGTCGGCTACGTGGCGGGAGACACCCTGCAGGTGCGGGTGCAGGTGAGCGGAGCGTCGCCGACCACCATCCGCGCCAAGGTGTGGAAGAGCACCGACGCGGAGCCCACCGCCTGGCGCCTCAGCACGACCGACAGCACCGCGGCCCTGCAGTCCGCCGGGTCGATCGGGCTCGGCAGCTACCTGGCAGGCAATGCCACGGTCGTGCCACTGTCGACCGCGTTCGACAACCTCTCCGTCACCGTTCCCCTGTAACGCGACATGACCACTCACGCGCGGTTGCGAGTCGTGGTGGTCGCGCTCACCTATCGACGGCCGGACGACCTCGCGCAGCTGCTGCCGTCCCTCGTTCAGCAGGCCACCGAGCTGGACGCTGACGCGAGGGTGCTGATCGTCGACAACGACCCGGAGGGCGGAGCGCGGGCGCAGGTCGCGGAGTACGGGAACGGCGTGGGCTACCTGCACGTTGCCCGGCCGGGGATCGCCGCGGCACGCAACGGGGCCCTGAAGGCCGCCGCCGACGACGATGTGCTCGTGTTCATCGACGACGACGAACGCCCCGTGGCGGACTGGCTGCGGCTGCTCGTCGAGACCTACCTCGAACACGGGAGCGCCGCCGTCGTCGGCCCGGTCATCTCGGAGTACGCCACCGAACCCGATCCGTGGATCTCGGCCGGGGCGTTCTTCACCCGGCGCCGGATGCCGACGGGCACCCGGGTCGGCCTAGCGGCGACGAACAACCTGCTCCTCGACCTCTCCCTGGTACGCGCCCTCGGCCTCAGCTTCGACGAGAAGTTCGGCCTCAGCGGCGGATCGGACACCCTGTTCACCCGGCAGCTGCACGCGCGGGGCGGGGTGATGGTCTGGTGCGACGAGGCGGTGGTGATAGACATCGTGCCGCCCAGCCGCCTCACCCGCGACTGGGTGCTGCGACGCGCCTTCCGCAGCGGCAATACGTGGATGCGCACATCGATCGAGCTCGCCCCGACGGGGCCGCGCCAGGTGGCCACACGCGTGTCCCTGACCGCCCAGGGGCTCGCCCGCATCGTCGCCGGCGCCGGACGGGCCTCGGTCGGCGCCGTGACCGGCCGGCAGGACCTGCGCGCACGCGGGGTGCGCACGATCGCCCGCGGTGCCGGGCTGGTCGCTGGCACCTTCGGGTCCGTCTATTCCGAGTACAAGCGCTGACCGGTCCCGGCTGGGTGTGATCCCGACGGGCGTCACCGCCAGCCAGGCGTCACCGCCAGCCGGACATCACCGCACGCCAGGGCCCCAGAGCGACGACCGGCGCGAACGGCGCTCCACGCGGGTCCAGAGGGCCCCGAACTCGCGGTCGAAGCGGTCGAGGGAATAGGTGCGCTCGTAGGTGGCCCGCGCCGCCGCACCGAGACGG
>JACMNE010000183.1 GCA_014378715.1 Microbacteriaceae bacterium | reverse complement strand
TTGCGCCAGATGGCGAAAGACCGCGCGACCGCTGACCGCGGTCCTGAATGATGACCGGGTTCGGTCGGCCGGACTCCTGAATGATGACCTTGACGGGAACGCTAAACCGGTATAGTTTGGCTAAACCGGTTCAGGTGAGCCGGACTCGACGAGGAGTCACCATGGCGAAGGCACGTGCCACCATTGCGGATGTCGCCCGCGAGGCCGGGGTCAGCAAGGGCCTCGTCTCTTTCGCCCTGAACGACCGCCCCGGCGTCTCCGCCCACACCCGCGACCGCATCCTCGCCGTCGCCAAGGACCTGGGCTGGAGTCCGAGCGTGCGGGCCAGATCGCTCAGCTCCGATCGAGCCTTCGCCCTCGGGGTGGTCATCGCCCGCAACCCGGAGATCCTCTCCTCCGACCCCTTCTTCCCCGCGCTGATCGCCGGGATCGAGACCGCGCTCGCTCCGGTCGGCCAGGCCCTCGTGCTCAGCATGGTCGGCGACGCCGATGCGGAGACCGCCAGCTACCGCCAGCTCGCCGCCCACGGCCGCGTCGACGGGGTCATCATCACCGACCTGCGTCTGAACGACCCCCGGCTTGCGCTCGTCGAGGAGCTCGGCCTCGCCGCCGTCACCCTGGGTCGCCCCGACATCCCGTCGCCGTTCCCCTCCGTCAACCTCGACGACGCCCCCGGCATCCGTGACGCCGTGCGCCACCTCGCCGACCTCGGCCACGTGCGCATCGCCCACGTCGCCGGCCCCGCGACCATGCTCCACGGTGCCCGCCGCCGGGAGGCATTCGACGCTGCGCTGCGTGAGCTCGGCCTCGACGCCGGCCCAGACGGCTGCCTCGTCATCGAGACCGACTTCAGCGCGGCAGACGGCGCCAGGGCGACCCGCGAACTGCTGGCCCTCCCCGAGCGTCCTACCGCGATCGTCTACTCGAACGACCCCATGGCCATCGCGGGCATGGGCGTCGCCCAGCGCGATGGCCTCCGCGTGCCGGAGGACCTCTCGGTCACGGGCTTCGACGACAGCGACGTCGGACGCCACATCAACCCCTCCCTCACCACCGTCTCGACGGCGGCGCAGGTCTGGGGCGAGGCCGCCGCGACCGCCCTCCTCCGCGTCGTCTCCGGCGAGCAGATCGACCACATCGAGCTGAGTCCCGCGCTCCTCGTCGTGCGCGAATCCACCGGTCCCCGCCCCGGCACCACCACCCGCCCCCCAGAACCCGGGACGACCTAGCCGTCCCGCCCGCGGCCCCCGCCGCACCAGAGAAAGCCCGACACAGAGAAGGAGTCCATCGTGGCCTCAACGCCAGCAACGAAGCTGACCGCATCACCACCCCGCACCTCCCGCCCGCGCCGCCGCGCCACCATCGCGACGATCGTCACCGTGGGCGCCATCGCGCTCACGGGATGCGCCTCGGCCGGCGGAGGCGGTTCGACCGACTCCCGCGGCGACATCACCATCTGGTACTCGAACAACGAGCAGGAGGTCGCCTGGGGCAAGCAGATGGTCGAGGCCTGGAACGCCGACCACCCCGACGAGCAGATCACCGGACAGGAGATCCCGGCAGGCAAGAGCAGCGAGGAGGTCATCGGCGCCGCCATCACCGCGGGCAACGCCCCCTGCCTGATCTACAACACGGCCCCCTCCGCGGTCGGCCAGTTCGAGAAGCAGGGCGGACTCGTCGACCTCTCCACCCTCGACGGGGGAGCCGCCTACATCAAGGAGCGCACGGGAGACACCGCAGCCCAGTATGAGAACGCCGACGGCGACTACTTCCAGATGCCGTGGAAGTCGAACCCGGTTGTCATCTTCTACAACAAGGACATGTTCGCCGCGGCGGGCCTCGACCCCGAGAGCCCGAAGCTGTCGACGTACGCCGACTTCCTCGCCACCTCGAAGACCCTCGTCGACGCGGGAGTCGCGCCCAACGCGATCCTGCCCGCCCCAACGAGCGAGTTCTTCCAGAGCCAGTTCGACTTCTATCCGCTCTACGCGGCCGAGACCGGAGGCTCCCAGCTCGTCGAGGACAACAAGGCGACCTTCGCCGACCAGGCCGGCTACGACGTGGCCGACTTCTGGGCCTCGCTCTACCGCGACGGCCTATCGAGCCAGGAGCAGTTCCAGGGCGACTCCTTCGCCGACGGTGCCGCAGCCATGGCGATCGTCGGACCGTGGGCCGTCTCGGTCTACAAGGACGTCAACTGGGGTGCCGTGCCCGTTCCCACCAAGAACGGCACAGCGGCCGCCGACACCTTCACCTTCAGCGACGCCAAGAACATCGGCATGTACACCGCCTGCAAGAACCAGGCCACAGCCTGGGACGTGCTCAAGTTCTCCACGAGCGAGGCCCAGGACGGCCAGCTGCTCGAGCTGACCGGACAGATGCCGCTGCGCACCGACCTGCAGACGACCTACGCCGACTACTTCGCCGCGAACCCCGCCTACGAGATGTTCGGCGACCAGGCCTCGCGCACCGTCGAGGTGCCCCCGGGCCCGAACACGGTCGAGATGATGCAGGCCTTCCGCGACGCGTGGTCCAAGTCCGTCATCTTCGGAGAGGGCGATGTGCACACCGCGCTCGATGACGCGGCCGCCAAGATCGACCAAATCGCGGCCAAGCCGTAACGACATGACCTCCGTTATCTCGCCGCCGGCGGCCACCGTGCCGCCGGCGGGCCCCCCACCCCGCAGCGGAAAGCGCAGGCGCCCCCTCGGGCGCACCCCGCTCGGCCTGCTCTTCAGCGCGCCATACCTGGTCTTCGTGCTGCTGGTCTTCGCCTACCCCCTCGGCTACTCGATCTGGATCTCGTTCCACGACTTCTTCTTCACCGCGCCTGGAGCAGTCGTCGACCGCCCGTTCGTCGGCTTCGACAACTTCGTCACCGCGTTCGCGGATCCCGCCGTCATCCGCTCGTTCGGCAATGTGGCGATCTTCCTGTTGATCAACGTGCCGCTCACCGTGGTGCTGTCGCTGCTGCTGGCGACCGCGCTCAACCGGGCAACCAGGGCGACCACGTTCCTGCGCGTGAGCTTCTACGTGCCCTACGTGACGGCGAGCGTCGCGGTCGTCGCGGTCTGGATCTTCCTCTTCAACGGGGGAGGGCTCGTCAACCAGATCCTCGGCCCGCTCGCGCCCGACCCGTCCTGGCTCATCAACAGCCAGTGGGCCATGCCGACCATCGCGTTCTTCGTCACCTGGAAGCAGCTGGGGTTCTACATCCTGCTCTACCTGGCCGCCCTCCAGGGGGTGCCGAAGGAGCTCTACGAGTCGGCGTCCACCGACGGGGCCGGGCGCGTGCGCCAGTTCTTCGCGGTCACGGTCCCTGGCGTGCGTCCGGCGACGGTGCTCGTGCTACTGGTCTCCACGGTGACCGGGGCGAACCTCTTCACCGAGCCGTACCTGCTCACGGGAGGTGGCGGGCCCAACGGGGCATCCGCTTCCCCCGTGCTGATCATGTACCAGCGCGGCCTGCAGCAGGGCCAGCCCGACGTCGCCGCCGCCATCGGCGTGGTGCTCGTGGTGCTGGTGCTCGGCATCGCGCTGCTGCAGAACCGATTCGCGGGAGGGAAGGACTGATGACAAGAAAGCGGATGTCGGCGACGCGGTCGCCGCGGATCCAGAGCGTTCTCCGGTCGATCGTGCTCGGGGTGGGAGCGATCGCGTTCCTCTTTCCCTTCTACTACATGATCATCGGGTCACTGCAGGCGACCCCCGACCCCACGGTCGCGGGCGCCTTCCCGAACCCGTCGAACCTGACGCTCGACAACTACGTGGCGATCAACGAGCGGATCAACCTGCTGCAGGGGCTCATCAACTCGGGCATCTTCACCGGCGGGGTGCTCGTCGGCACCCTCGTCTTCGGGCTGCTCGCCGGATACGCCCTCGCCCAGCTGCAGTGGCGGGGGAGGGGCGTGACCTTCGCGCTCGCCCTGCTCGTGCAGGTGGTGCCGTTCCAGCTGCTGATGATCCCGCTTTACGTGCTGATCGCGCGGGACTACGGGCTCGCCGACAACTACCTCGGCATGATCCTTCCCTTCGCGATCAACTCGACCGCCGTCATCATCTTCCGCCAGTACTTCCTGCAGCTCCCCAGGGAGCTGTTCGAGGCGGCGAGGATCGACGGCGCGAGCGAACTCGCGCTGCTCTGGCGCATCGCGCTGCCCCTCGTGCGCCCGGCCCTCATCACGGTCGTGCTGCTCACGTTCATCGGTCCGTGGAACGAGTTCCTCTGGCCGTTCCTCATCACGAAGGACGCCGCGCTGCAACCGCTCGCGGTGTCCCTTGCGAACTACATCTCCACGGTCGCCGCCTCCGCGTCGAACCCGTTCGGAGCCACCCTCGCGGGGGCGGCGGTTCTCGCTGCCCCCGTCGTAGTGCTGTTCATCGTGTTCCAGCGCTACTTCGTTTCCACCGACATCGGATCGGGCGTCAAAGGATGACCATGACAGAGACCACCTTCCCCTACTCCCTCACACGTGCCGGCGTGATCATGACGCCGGAGGACGGCAACGTCCACGAGGCCGAGGGGGTACTCAACCCGGCCACGGGACACGCGCCCGACGGCACCCTCTATCTGCTGCCGCGCCTGGTCGCGACGGGCAACGTCAGCCGGGTCGGCCTGGCCAGGGTCGTCATCGAGAACGGGGTGCCGACCGGGGTCGAGCGCGAGGGCGTGGTGCTCGAGCCCGACCGCGGATGGGAGCGCGGCGCGAACAACTCCGGTGTGGAGGACCCCAGGGTCACCTTCATCCCAAGGCTCGGGCTGCACGTGATGACGTACGTCGCATTCGGCCCGCTCGGGCCGCGCACGGCCGTCGCGACCTCGGAGGACCTCCGCGAATGGACCCGCCTGGGGCCGGCGCACTTCGCCTACGACGACGCCCTCGACGTGGACCTCAACATGTTCCACAACAAGGACACGGTGTTCTTCCCGGAGCCGGTCACCGCCCCGGACGGGGTGGAGAGCTTCGCGGTGCTGCACCGCCCGATGTGGGACATCGGCGAGGTGCGCCCCGGAGAGGGCGTCCGACTGCCGGCCGGTGTCACCGACGACCGGCAGAGCATCTGGATCAGCTACATCCCGGTGTCAGAGGTGGTCGCCGACATCCGCTCGATCGTCAATTGGCGGGGGCACCGCTTCCTGGCCGGGCCGCAGTTCGCGTTCGAGGAGCTGAAGATCGGCGGGGGGCCGCCGCCGCTGCGGGTCGACGAGGGCTGGCTCGTGCTGCACCACGGTGTCACGGGCGTCATCGATCAGGCCTTCGCGCAGCAGTCGAAGGTGAATTACGCGGCCGGCGCGATGATCCTCGACGCCGACGACCCCTCGAAGGTCATCGCCCGCACCAGCGTGCCGCTGCTGTCCCCTGAGACCGAGGACGAGCGCAGCGGCATCGTGCCGAACGTGGTCTTCCCGACCGCGATCGAGCTGATCGACGGCGTGCACTACGTCTTCTACGGCATGGCCGACTCGAAGATCGGCGTCGCGCGGCTCGACCACACCCCGGCGCACTAGCCGGATCCGCCCGGGTCACGACGGCCCGGGCGGCCACTCATCACCGCGTCACCACTACGAAAGGCACGTTCAATGAGGAACGCTCTCCCCCGGCGCGCGCTCGCGCTACTCAGCACCGCGGCGCTGGCCGCCACCATGGTCACCGGCACGACGATCGCCAGGGCGGATGTCGCCGGGCAGGGGACATCCGCTGCCCGCACGGCCAGCTCGCCGCTGACCAACCTCGACCACCTCGACTTCCTGCTCGACACCGCGACCGTCGCGGCCGTCGACGGCCACACGACCTTCGGGATCGCGGACGAGCCGCGGATCACCATGCCGTGGACCTACGCCGACGCCCGCGACGGCGGCACCTTCGCGCGCGTCGGCGGGGGACCGTTCGACGCGGCGACCGGACACTGGGGCCAGGGCGCCTACAACTCCGACGACATCACCCGGGCCGCCGTCGTCTACCTGCGGGCCTGGCAGCAGACCGGTGACGCGGCGACGCGTGACACGGCGTACGAACTGCTGCGGTCGGTCGCGTACTTCCAGACGACCGAGGGCGAGAACGCTGGCAACGTCGTGCTTTGGATGCAGCCGGACGGCACCTTCAACCGCAGCCCGGAGCCCGTCGAGCTGCCGAACCCCTCCGACAGCGGGGAGAGCTACTGGCTCGCCCGCACCATCTGGGCGCTCGGCGAGGGCTATGCGGCCTTCGCGCAGGACGATCCGGAGTTCGCCGCCTTCCTGCAGCAGCGGCTGCAGCTCGGGGTGTCCGCGCTCGAGCGGGAATCCCTCTCGCGCTACGGGCAGTGGGCGATCGCTGACGGCGAGAAGGTGCCGGCCTGGCTGATCGTGGACGGGGCGGACGCCTCGGCCGAGGCCGTGCTCGGGCTCTCCGCCTACACACGGGTGGCGCCCGACGACGTTGCGGCGCGCACCGCGCTCACCCAGCTCGCGGAGGGCATCGCCGCGATGGGCTCCGGCGACACCCGCACCTGGCCCTACGGGGCGATCTTGCCCTGGGCGCAGTCCCGGTCGATGTGGCACGCCTGGGCGTCGCAGATGCCCGCCGCGCTCGCCCGCGCCTCCGCCGCCCTCGGCGACCCGGCCCTGCTCGGCCCGGCGGTCGCGGACTCCGCGCAGTTCACCCCGGCCCTCCTCACCGCGGGCGGACCGGACAACGCCTGGTACCCGACCCCGGTCGAGAAGGTGCAGATCGCCTACGGCGCCGACTCGCGGCTCCAGTCCCTCCTGGCGGTAGCGGATGTCGCGCACAAGCCGGGCCTGCGCGAGCTGGCCGGCATGATGGGTGCCTGGTTCTTCGGCTCGAACAAGTCGGGGCAGCCGGTGTACGACCCCGCCTCCGGCGTCACCTATGACGGCGTCCAGGCCGACGGCACGATCAACCGCAACTCCGGGGCCGAGAGCACGATCCACGGCCTGCTCGCGATGATCGCGCTCGACGCGAATCCCGACGTCGCCGCCCGGGCGCTCGCCGCGACATCCGTCCCCGTCACCGACGGGCTCACGGTCGTCGAGGGCGAGACAGCGACAACGGGCACGGTCGTCACGCCGGAGTCAGCGTGGACAGGGGAGTCCCAGTACGGCGGCGGCGCCTACCTGGAGCTGACCCGCGGCCGGTCGGCGACGTTCCCGGTCGCCGCCGGGGCCAGGAGTGTCGAGCCGGTGACCTTCCAGGCGCCGCGGTCGACCGCGGTCTCGCTGTGGAAGGCCGGACGCCTCGCCATCGGGGTGCTGCGACACTCGGTCGGCGAGCAGGGGATCACCGCGGTCCCCGGCGCCCTGCTGCCCAACCCGCTGATGCTGCCGGTGACCAGCGGCGAGGTGACGGTGCGCGCGCTCTCGGGCACGGTGCAGCTCGACGCACTCATCGTGCGCCCGCTGGTCGGGCGGGCGACGCACACCGGCTCGGGCGGCGCCACCGAGCTCGTCCAGTCGACGTCGCTCGTGCGGCAGAAGACAACCGTGGGCACGGCCGGCACCACTGCGACGCTGCGCAGCTACGACCGCACGGGCGCGCTCCTCACCGAGCGCGCGATCACTGGAGTGGTTCCGCTGACCCTGCAGCCCGGCGGCTTCGCGGTCGCCTCCCGCTGAGTTCGGCGCCCCGCCGACCGGGGCCATCATCGGGACGGCAGCGTACCGATAATGGCCCCGGCAGCCGTCCGGAATAATGGGGGAGACACAAGGGGGCTGGATGGGCGGGGTGCTGACCGGATTCGCGATCATCGGCTCGGTGATCGCACTCGGCTACGTGGTGAGCCGCACGGGCATCCTGGGGGAGCACGCGCGGTTCGTGCTGAGCCGGATCGTGTTCTTCGTGCTCTCGCCGTGCCTGCTCTTCGTGGTGCTCGCCGAAGCCCCCGTGAAGACGCTCTTCTCCTCTCTTCTGCTCGTCTCGGCGATCGTCGGCGTAGCCTCGTTCCTGCTGTACGGCTCCATCGCGTTCGGCATCTGGCGCCGCCCGCTGCCCGAGGGCGCGATCGGCGTCGCCTCGGCCGGCTGGGTCAACGCCAACAACATCGGACTGCCGATCGCCGTCTTCGTGATCGGCGAACCGACCTACGTCGCCCCGGTGATCATGATGCAGCTCATCGTCTTCACGCCGATCCTGCTCACGATCCTCGACATCAGCACTAACGGCCGCACCTCGGTCGGTCGCGTGCTGACGCAGCCGCTGCGCAACCCGATCATCATCGGCTCGGCCCTCGGGGCCATCCTGTCGGCCACCGGAATCGAACTGCCCGACCCCGTGATGGAGCCCTTCCGGCTCGTCGGCGCCGCCGCCGTTCCCGTGGTGCTCATCGCCTTCGGCATGTCCCTGCACGGTCAGCGCGCCCTCGCCCCTGGAGCCGAGCGCAAGGATGTCGTCGTCGCCTCGGTCATCAAGCTCGCCGTGATGCCCGTGCTCGCCTGGGTGGTCGGACGCTTCGTCTTCGGCCTCGACGGCCAGCAGCTGTTCGCCGTGGTGGTCATGGCCGCGCTGCCGACGGCCCAGAACGTCTTCAACTACGCCCAGCGCTACGACCGCGGCGAGATCATCGCACGCGACGCGGTGCTGGTCACCACCATCGGCGCTGTGCCCGTGCTCATCGTGATCGCCCTGCTCCTGAACTAGGTGCCCCCCGCGATCACCGAGCGGATTTCGCCCCTAGAAGATCATCGGACGGTCATCGTCATCGTCCGACCGCAGCTCCAGGTCGACGACGACCGGCACGTGGTCGCTCGGCGAATCGCCCTTGCGTTCCTCGCGGTGGATCGTCGCGCCGGTCACGAGCTCGTCGAACGAGGCCGATCCGAGCACGAAGTCGATGCGCATGCCCTCGTTGCGGGGGAACCGCAGCTGCTGGTAGTCCCAGTAGGTGTACCCCTCGATGCCCCGCGAGCGCAGCGCGTCGACGAGCCCGATCCTCTCGAACGCGGCGAAGGCGTCGCGTTCCGGCTGGCTCACGTGAGTGCGCCCCTCGAACGCCGCGATGTCCCAGACGTCGTGGTCGAACGGGGCGATGTTGAAGTCGCCCATCAGCGCGAGAGGGGTGCCGGGGTTCGCGGCCATCCACTCCGACATCTCACCGGCGAGTCCCGCCAGCCACTCGAGTTTGTACGCGTAGTGGGGGTTGTCGAGCTCGCGGCCGTTGGGCACGTAGAGGCTCCACAGCCGCGCCCCGTTCACGGTCACCCCCAGCGCACGTGCCTCGACGGGAAGGACTCCCGCATCATCCGCTTTCCCGAAGCCAGGGGCGGAGGCGAAATTGCGCTGCACGTCGTTGATCGGCAGCCGGCTCGCGAAGGCCACCCCGTTCCACTGGTTGAGGCCGTGCACGACGACTTCGTAGCCTGCCTCCTCGAACATCTCGAAGGGGAACTGCGCTTCGGTGCACTTGATCTCCTGCATCCCGAGAACGTCGATGTCCTCGCGGCCGAGCCAGTCGACGACACGGCCGACCCTCGTGCGGATCGAGTTCACATTCCAGGTTCCTACGCGCATTCCCCCACGTTATCCCGGCGGACACAGCGCCCAGGACACTTCGCGCAACCCCCTTCGGAAAGCTGGAAAGCCTGTTGTAACCTTTCTCCGTGATTCAGCGAGGGACGGCCGGCGACGACGACGGCGCCATGGGGGTCGTTGTTCCGGACGGCCCGCAGAGGCGCTCGTCCCCCGTGCCGGCCGTGCGTTCCGGGGCAGCGGATGTCGCGTCATCCTCGATACTCCCGCGCCGGCCACAGCGGCGTGCCGGCCCCGGCTCCCGTCTGATGGCGATGCCCTCCGCTGTCGGCGACCACCCGGCGCGGCAGCGCATGTTGCGCGAGCCGATCGGGGGCGTCGAGCGGCTCTCGCGTGACGGCATGTCCCTCGAGCTACAGCGCCGCGTCAGCCGCGCGCCGGCACCCGCCCCCGTCATCGACCAGGGCCGCCGACGTCGCCACGACGGTGGGAGGCTCGCGACGCAGCTGACGGCCGTCGCGGTCCTGATGGGGGTGGTGATTGCGGCCGGTATCATCGTCACCATCGGCGACGCCAACCAGTCGGTGTCGATCTCCACTCCGGCTGAGAAGGGCATCACCGAGTTGACGGTCGATCCCCCGGCCCCCGACGGGAGCACCGTGACCGGAGGGGCCCCCGCAGCGCCGACCATGATGGTGACCGCCACCGCCATCAACCTGATGACCTCGCTGCCGCCGGACCGCGCCGATCTCGTCCCCTCGCCCTGGTACCTCCCCGTTGTGCGCACCGCTACCCCCGTGGTCATCCTCCCGGACGACCGGCCGGTAACGCTGGTCCTCGGCGACAGCGCGCCCGACCCGCAGTCCAACCCGAGGCTGCTGCCGACGGCCGACCCGCTCCGCCCGGGGACGTACACGATCGCGTCGAGCCCGGTGCCGGTGCCGGCCGTGCCGGAGGCCCCCTTTGTTGCGTCGCCCCCGACCGGCTCTGGCGACAGCGCCCAGGGTGGCACCTCCGTCGACCCGACGCCCACTCTGACCCCGACCCAGCCGGCACCGACCGAGGCGGTGCCCACCAGTCCGGACCCCACCCCGCCGGTTCCGACGACGCCCGACCCGACCGCTCCCGCCGAACCCGAGCCGGCGGACCCCGCAACGCCCCTTCCGACCACTCCGGACCCCGGCACCGACGCCCCTCCGGTGACCGACACACCGCCCGTGAACGGCTGATCGGCCCGGTCTCGGGCGGCGTCGGTGGCCGCTCCCTGCGCGAACACTGACCCTCTCGTCTAATGTGAGAGTCGTGACAGACGCGCGCACTCGACTCATCGAGCACATTTCGGCCGGAGCCGTGTTCCGTGGCGACTTCATCCTCACCAGCGGAAAGTCGGCCACGTACTATGTCGACCTGCGCAAGGTGAGCCTCGACCACCGCGTCGCGCCCCTGATCGGAGAGGTCATGCTCGACCTCATCGCCGGGATTCCCGACGTCGCCGCCGTCGGCGGGATGACCATGGGCGCCGACCCGGTCGCCGCCGCGATCCTGCACCAGGGCGCCGCCCGCGGCCTCGCCTACGACGCCTTCGTCGTGCGCAAGGAGCCCAAGGACCACGGCCGCGGCCGCCAGGTCGAGGGCCCGGAACTCGACGGAAAACGCGTCATCGTGCTCGAAGACACCTCCACGACGGGCGGATCCCCGCTCGCCGCCATCGCCGCACTGGAGAAGGTGGGAGCCGTCGTCGTCGCAGTCGCCGTCGTCGTCGACCGCGACACCGGTGCCAAAGAAATCATCGAAGCGGCCGGGTATCCGTATTACTCAGCCATCGGCCTCGCTGACCTGGGATTGACATGACCCCCGATCGCCGCAATCGCGACTCCGCCGACACCCCTGCCGACACGCCCGTCGCCCGCCCGGCCCCGTTCCGCTGGGGTCTGCGCCCGACCCCTGCTGCCGAGCAGCCAACTGAGCAGCCTGCCGAGCTTCCCGATCTCCTCACAGCGGATGATGCGGCTGACGCTGACGCTGAGCAGAGCCTCGGCACCGCGGACCGCCGCGACGTGGGCCGTGAGGTCGGCCGTGACGTCGGCCGCGAGGTCGGCGGCGACGAGGCAGCGTCCGGCCTCGACACGATCGACGACGACGACGATCTCGACGGCATCGACGACCTCGACGACGACTCACACCCGACCTCGGCGACCACGCCCGTCGGAGCCGCCGCCGTGACGGCCGCCGAGCTCGTGCCGGGTGCCTTCGCCCCGCGCCCCTCGCGGGTCGCGGAGCCGGCGGCCGCCGACACCGCCGACGGTGCATCCGACACTGGTGTTCACCCCCCTGCAGCCGACAGCGGTGGTGCCGACAGTGTTGATGCCGACAGTGTTGGTGCCCGCAGCGTTG
>JACMNE010000182.1 GCA_014378715.1 Microbacteriaceae bacterium | reverse complement strand
CGGGGCTTCCGCGACGCCGGGGCCGGTCTCGTCGCGTTCGTCGCCATCGGCGCCTCCATCGCCACTTTCGGCGAGGCAGAGTCCGACGCCACCTGGCTGGTGCTGCTCCTCGCCGCCATGGTCGCCCTGCTCTGCGCCGTGACATCCGCTGGACTCTTCTCCTCGCGCACCCCGCGCAGGTGGATCGGGTGGGTGGCACTGGCGCTCGCGACCTCGGGGCTCTGGCGCCGCCTCGTCGACGACCGCGTCGAGTCGGTCGAGCCGTGGGTGCTGCCGCTGAGCGGGGCACTGCTGCTCATCGCGCTGCTGATCTGGCGGGCGAACTGCGAGTCGCGGGCGGCGACGCCGATCGTCCTTGTGGCGCTGCTCACGTCGATCCTGCCGGTTGCCGCGGTCGGATTCGCCGGAGGCAACGAGCGGACGTTGGCGGTCGTCGCCGCGTCGGGTGTGCTGCTGCTCGCCGGCACCCTGCCGCTCGCGGCCGGACGCCTCCGCCCCTTCGCCGACGCCGCCGCCCTCGCCGGCGCCATCGGCGTGATCGTCGCCGGGATCGGGCGGGCAGCGGCCCAGTGGCTCGGCGGCGACTCCTCCTTCGCGGTCGACGCGTGGCTGGTCGCCACCCTGATGGTGCTGGTCATCGCGGGTTTCGGCTTGGCCAGGGACCGTTCCGACTCCTTCTCCGGGCAGCGGATGTCGGCGGCCGAACTCATCGCATCCGTCGCGCTCACCGCGCTCCTTGTCATTAGCGGGGCGCTGGTGGCCGCGCCATCCTCCGGCCCACCATCGGCACCCGCAGACACCGGATCGATCCGGGCCATCGGCCTCTGCGCCCTCTTCTGCGCCCTCTACCTGCTCGGGTTCCTCCTCGACCGGGCTCCGTTCACCCGGCGCATCACCTGGCTGGCCCTGGGCTTCGCCGTGGTGTCGTTGCTCGTCGGCGCGACATCCGGTGAGCTCGACCCGATCGAGCTCGGCTCGGCACCGATCGCCATCGCCCTGCTCGCGGCCGGTGCCGTGCGACTGGCCGCTGTTGCCGAGGCGCGGAGCTGGCCGTGGCTCGGACCCGGAGTCGTGATGCTCCTCGTGCCGTCACTGCTGGCGACCATCGGGGACCGTCCCATCTGGCGCCTGGTGGCGATCGGCGTCGTCGGCATCGCCGTGATGATCGTCGGGGCGCTCAGGCGCCTTCAGGCTCCGCTCCTGATCGCAAGCATCGTGGTGCTCGTGCACGTGGTCGCCACATTCCTGCCGCAGATCCGTGCAGCCTACGAGTTCCTGCCCTGGTGGCTGTGGCTGGCCGGCGGCGGCATCGTGCTGATCGTGCTCGCGGCGCGCTATGAGAAGCGGGCGCGCGACCTGCGGGTGCTGGCGGAGCGCGTCGGCGCGTTGCGCTGATCACCCGAGGCGACGCGCCCGCAGCACCACGTCCTGAGTGTGATGCGACCCGCCACCGGTCGCCACGTGGCGCGGCCTGGTCTCGTCGACCTCGATCTCCCAGCGGTCGTCGAGCAGGGCAGCCACCTGCGCGAGACCCACGTAGTCGTCGAGGTTGAAGCCGTGGGCGAGGGCCTCTTCGGCGGTCGGCGCGGGATGGTGCACCACGAGGAGCACCCCGCCGATCGCGACCGCATCCAGCAGAGCGTGCTCGGCGAGAGCGTCATCGGTGCGCAGCAGTGCCGGATACTGGGCGGACACGAGGTCGAAGGACCCGGCGGGCAGCGCCGCCTCCACGAGACCCGCGTGCACCCAGGTCACCGCGAGTCCACGGCGGTCCGCCTCCGCAGCAGCGCGGTCGAGGGCCACCAGCGAGACATCGAGCGCCGTGACGTCCCATCCGTTCTCGGCGAGCCACACCACATCCGCTCCCTCTCCGCAGCCGACATCCAGCACCCGGCCCCGGGCCAGCCCGTGGGCTTCGGCGACCAGGACACCGTTCGGCTGGCCGCTCCAGAGCTGGTCGAGTTGCAAGTAGCGCCGGTCCCAAACTCCGAGCGGGTCGCTCACGAGCAAGTCTCCCCTGGCGAACGCGAGGCTCTCGCCGATGATGGCGAGCACGACGTCGAGTTCTGCGTCGGTGCGCGGGCCGTAGATCAGGAACTCCGTGCCGAAGTCCTCGTACTGGTGCGGTTCGCCCCAGCCCAGCGCCGTGAGGTCGGCACCGCGTCCGGCCGGCAGAACGACGTGCACGCTCGTGTCGGACACCGCGTGCAGATGCACCGGCTCAAGCCGCTTGCCCGGCGCCAGCGAGGTCTCCGGGGAGCGCTCCTCGGCGAGGTCGACCAGGAACACGGCACGGGACGACGACGGCGACACCTGGCTGTGGCCCTCCCGCACGCCGTCCAGCGCAAAGGTGCACGCGACGAGTCGTCCCCACATCTCCGGGCTGGACTGCTGGGTCAACTGGGTCTGCGGACCCTCCGTGGAGACGAGCGGACGTTCCCCCTCGCGCTGCGATGAAGTCATGGGTCCACCGTAACCGAGCGGTTCTGCCCATTCAGCGGATGTCGCGGCGCTGGCGCCACACCCCGAACCCCTACAGCGCGTTGTGCGTGAAGTATCCGGCGAGCAGGGTCGCGGCGACGGGCATCCGCCGCAGCTGCTCGTGCGACGCCGTGAGCGGGTCGAGCTCGACGATGGCGAGGTCGGCGATGTCGCCCACTGACACGCCAGAGCCACCGGAAACGCCGGGCATCTCCCGCGTCGACGCCGCGATCGCCTGCGCCGCCGTGATCGTCTGCTCCGGGTGCCACGGCTCCCGACCGTCACGCGACCGCCCCACGGCCGACGCGATCGAGATCCACGGGTCGAGCGGCGCGACGGGCGCGTCGGAGCCGAGGATCACCCGCGCGCCCGCCTCGAGCAGCGTGCGAATCGGGAAGGCGCGGTCGGTGCGCCCGGCCCAGTAGTGGTCCGCGATCTCCCGGTCGTCCATCGCGTGCTCTGGCTGCACACTCGCGGCAACACCGAGTTCCGCGAAGCGGGCGACATCCGCTGGGCGAAGCAGCTGCGCATGCTCGATGCGACCGCCGCAGCCGACCGCCGCGAAAGCGTCGAGCGCGAGACGGTTCGCTTCGTCGCCGATGGCGTGGACGGCGGGCACGAACCCGCCCCGGTGGGCCGTGCGCATCCGCTCGATGAGCTCGGCGGGCGGCACGGTGAGGGCGCCGAACACGTCGACGTCCAGCCCCGGATAGGGCTCGGAACAGTAGGCGGTCCGGGTGTTGAGCGACCCGTCGGTGATGACCTTGAACGGCCCGACCGTGAGGAAGCCGTCGGTGCCGGCGATCACCTCGCCAGTGTGGTGGCCGGCCGCGACCGCCGCGTCGAGCCCGGCCGAGTAGACCCCGGCGTCGATCCGCGCCCCCCGGAAGCCGTTCGCGAAGCGCCGCGACCAGGTCGCGATGTTGTCGCTCATCTCGAAGTCGACGATGCCGACGACCCCTCTCCGGGCAGCAGCGGCCACCGTCTCGGCGACCCAGCCGTCGAGCACATCCTCCGGCACGTTCTGCAGCGCCGCCGTCACGGGGAAGGCGTCGTCCTCGCGCACGATCCCGGTCGGGTTTGCGCCGAGCCCCAACCATCCGAGCGCGACCGTGTTGAGCCAGCAACAGTGCAGGTCGCGACTCACGAGCACCACGGGGATACCCGCGATCCGCTCGTCCAGCAGCGCGGCCGTCGGCACGTCGGGCCAGAGCGCGTCCTGGAATCCGAATCCCACCAGCGGCAGCCCGGCCGGCGGACGAGGGGCCGCCGCCATCAGCTTCACAGCCTGGGCAGCGGATGTCGCGGACGACACGTCGACCCGACGGGAGGTGAGAGCGGCCTGACTCACGTGCACGTGGCCGTCCCAGAGACCGGGCATCAGCCAGCGGCCGCCGAGGTCGAGGGTCGCCGTTCCGGTGAGACTTTCGCCGATCGCGGTGATCACCCCGTGCTTGAGGAGCACGTCGGTGGGCTCGCTGGAACGGCCGACCAGCCTCGCGCCGCGCAGCAGCAGGCTCACTCGCGAGCCGTCTCGTGCATCGTGTTCTCGCGCACCCTGCGCATCTCGCGCGCGAGCGCCGGGTGCGTGTATTCGTCTCCGTGCTCGAGACGGTCGATGATGCGGTCGACAACCTCCGGCGCCTTGTTCTGGCTGAGCTTTGCTCTGGCATCGAAGCGGGTGACCCTCATGCGCAGTCCGACCGTGCCCGTGGCGACGTGCCGCGCGGTGTCCTCATCGATGCTGAGACTCATCGCACGCGGCATCCTGTCTTCGAAATGGTCGACGAGACGGCCCAGGATCTTGAAGTTCTCGTCTGCGGCGAGCAGCTCAGGAGTGCCCCACAGGTGCGCGGTGACGTGGTTCCAGGTGGGGATGAAGTCGCCGGAGTCGTACCAGCCGGGCGAGATGTAGCCGTGCGGGCCCTGGATGATGACCATCATCTCGTGCTGGCCGAGCTCATGCAGGCGCTCGTCGGGGCGCCCGACGTGGCTGACGATGCTGATGCCCTCCGCGTCCTCCTCGAGGAGCACGGGGTAGTGAGAGGCGACGATGCCGGTCGCCGTGTTCGACACGAGGGTTGCCCAGGGATTCTCCCGGATCAGGCGGCGGATGTCGTCGGGGTCGGTCATGAGGAAGTGAGGGGTGTGACGCATCAGGCCTGATCCTTCGGGCACCAGTAGAGCTTTCGGCCCGCCGCCATCTCCATGACGATCGGGGTTCCGCAGACGCGGCAGGGCTTGCCCTCGCGGTGGTAGACCCAGTGACGGGAGTCGCGGCGCGCGAGGGCGGCGGCGTATTTGACCTTGCCGAGCCGGTCCATGGTCATCATCTGGCCGAGCTCGACACCGATGCGCAACAGCTTGGTCCAGTCCTTCCACAGGGCGCGCACGG
>JACMNE010000181.1 GCA_014378715.1 Microbacteriaceae bacterium | reverse complement strand
GGTTACCCACCACCGCCCAGCGGACAGGGGTGATCCCGACGGTGTTGATGCCGACACTGTTGATGCCGACAGCGTTGACGCTGACGACGCCGCTGCAGGCGACACGACCGACACCGACGCCAGTGTCGTCGTTCCACCCGTACCCGCCCCCGCAGCCCCTGCGCCCGGTGTCCGCGCCGACCGACTGTACCCGCCGCCGCCAGCGCTGACCCGCCGCGGGTTCGACCCGCTCGTCGGCCGTGCTCCCGAGCCCGTTTCTGCCGCCTCTGCGGTCGACGCGGGCACCGCGGCCGAGTCTGCCGCTGCCGCCGAGTCCGCCGATGCTGACAGCGCTTCCGAATCCGGCTCTGCTGCTACCACTGCCGAGTCCGGCTCTGCTGGTCCCGCTGCCGAGGCCCCCGCCGTGCCGATGACGATGGACGACTTCCTCGATGCCCCGTCGCCGCGCCGCGCCGCGCGGGAGGCAGCCGCCCGCGAGGCCGCCGCGCAGAAGGCCGCCTCCACGCCGCTGGCGCACGACTTCTCGGCCCCGCGCTCCGCGTCCACACCGCCGCCGGCCCCTCTTCCTGTCCCGGCCCCTTTTCTGGCTCCGGCTGGTGCGACGCCGCCGACCGCGCACCCCTCCGCCGACCATGCGCCGGTTCCTCTCGTGGAGCCGATGCTGCAGGCCCAGCCCGGGTCGGCGGGAATCGACGCGATCCTCGGCAGCGCGGCGACCACGAGTGTCGCGGCGGACGCCGCCGATGCGGCTGACGGTGCGGATCAGGACTGGTCCGACCGCGCCGCGGGTGCCCGGAACAACACGGCGCCCGCCGGGCTCGAAGCCCTCGGTCTCAACACTGACGGTGACGGTGACGGTGACGGCGACGGTGACGGCGATGACACGGGTGACGGCGGCGGCGCAACATCCGCTCGCCAGAACGCTCGCCAGAACGCCCAGTCGAACGCCCAGTCGAACGCCCAGCGCGAGTCGAAGCCGGCGCGCGAGCCGATGACCCGGACGCAGAAGATCCTGCTCTGGGTGGGGATCGCCCTCGTGGTGGTTCTCGGGCTCGTGCTCATCGCCGCGCTCGCCCAGCGCGCGAGCAACGCATCGGCGACGGCGGCGTTCGACACCGTGCGCACCGCCTGGACCGTCTGGGGCCCGGCGGCCTGACGCGTCGCGGGTCCGGCCCTGCCCTGTCCGCCCTGCCCTGCCTTGCCGCTCAGTCGATGTCGACCTCGAACGGCTCCCTCTCGACGAGGTCGATGACGCCGGACAGGATCTCGTCCGGCCGGAACGGGTAGCGCTCGATCTCGGCCTGGTCGCTGATCCCGGTGAGCACCAGGATCGTGTGGAGCCCCGCCTCGATGCCCGCGATGATGTCGGTGTCCATGCGGTCGCCGATCATGCCGGTGTTCTCGGAATGCGCCCCGATCTTGTTCATCGCCGAGCGGAACATCATCGGGTTGGGCTTGCCGACGACGTAGGGCTCGCGCCCGGTCGCCTTGGTGATCAGCGCCGCGACGGCGCCGGTCGCGGGCATCGGGCCCTCCGACGACGGGCCGGTCGCATCCGGGTTGGTCACGATGAAGCGCGCGCCGCCGAGGATCAGGCGGATGGCGCGGGTGATCGCCTCGAAGGAGTAGTTGCGGGTCTCGCCGACCACGACGTAGTCGGGATCGGTGTCGGTCATGACGAACCCGGCCTCGTGCAGCGCGGTGGTGATGCCGGCCTCGCCGATGACGAACGCCGACCCGCCCGGCATCTGCTGGGCGAGGAAGTCGGCGGTGGCGAGGGCGGAGGTCCAGAGGAACTCCTCCGGAACGTCGAGACCCGAGGCCCGCAGCCGGGCGCTGAGGTCACGCGGGGTGAAGATGGAGTTGTTGGTGAGAACCAGGAAGGGCTTCTTCTGGTCCCGCCATTGGCGGATGAGGTCGGCGGCCCCTGGCAGGGCCTGGTTCTCGTGCACGAGCACGCCGTCCATGTCGGTGAGCCAGCATTCGATTTCTTCACGTTTGGCCATGCGGCAATGGTATCGACCCGTCGTGTCGTCTCGCCAGACGGCCCGTGTCTCCAGACAGACGGTGTCTCCAGACAGACGGTGTCTCCCGAGCGGACGGCGCGCGGATACTCTCGAACTGTGCCCCAGGATCCCTTCCTCCCCAACCCGAGCGTCGAACTGAGCACCAACGGTGTCGGCCCGTGGGTGGGCGCCCTGCCCGACGACGCGCGCCTGGACCCCGAGCTGCTCGAGCGCGGTGACACCCGCAATGTGATCGACCGCTACCGCTACTGGTCGATGGCGGCGATCGTCGCGGACCTCGACGAGACGCGGCACCCCTTCCATGTTGCGATCGAGAACTGGCAGCACGACATGAACATCGGCTCGATCGTGCGCAGCGCCAACGCCTTCGGCGCCCAGACCGTGCACATCGTGGGCCGCAAGCGGTGGAACAAGCGCGGCGCCATGGTCACCGACCGCTACCAGCACGTGCTGCACCACGACACGGTCGAGACCTTCGCCGCCTGGGCCGCCGCCGACGGCCTACCCGTCATCGCCATCGACAACGTGCCCGGCTCGGTCATCATGGAGACCTTCGCGTTCCCGGCTCGCTGTGTGCTGCTGTTCGGGCAGGAGGGCCCGGGGCTCTCCCGTGCCGCGATCGACTCCGCCCAGGCGGTCGTCGAGATCAGCCAGTTCGGCTCGACCCGCAGCATCAATGCGTCCGCGGCCGCGGCCGTGACCATGCATGCGTGGGTGCTGCAACACGTGCGCTTCGCCTCCTGATGGGGTGTACCCCGAACGGCCCTCGAGCGGGTACCGTGTCAGCATGACAACGAATCTGCTGGGGTTGCCCGCGACCCTTCTGCCCGAGGACCCCGACGTCACGGCCGCCATCGCGAACACGGGACTGGATGCCTCCGACGTGGTCGTCGCGCATCCCTCCTCGCCGCTGGCCTGGGCGCTGCTCGCGAACAACGCCTTCAACGCCAAGCGCACCCTGGAGAGCTACGCCTTCGCCAGGGTCGGCTACCACCGCGGCCTCGACGCGCTGCGCAAGGCCGGCTGGAAGGGTCACGGCCCCGTGCCGTGGTCGCACGTGCCGAATCGCGGGGTGCTGCGCGCCTTCTACGCCCTGCGTCGCGCCGCCGCCGCGATCGGCGAGCAGTCGGAGGTAGACCGCCTCGGCGCCCTGCTCGACGATTCCGACCCCACTGCCGCCGCCCTCATCGAGGCAGAGCGCGCGTAGGACGCACCCAGGCGCCCCCGATGAGCTCGATCGCGCCCTCCGCGGCGAACGCGCGCAGCCAGCCGCCCATCGGCCACTCCCCCCACCGGGTGAAGAAGACCGCGGCGTTGCGCAGGATGTCGTCGAGGTGCTGCCACGGCGGCGACGAGGTGGGATGGTGCTGGTGGTAGGCGTGGGCGCCGCCCACCCAGACCAGCGGGATCCCGGCCCGACGGGCGATCCGCGCAAAGTCGGTGTCCTCCGCTCCGTACCCCTGGTAGTCCGGGCAGAAACCGCCGATCCGCCGCCAGCCCGCGGCGTCGATGGCGAAGGAGAGCGACCAGAACAGGTCGTAGTCACTCGCGTCGGCCACGGACATCGTGCCGTCGGGCGGTGACGGGCGGGCGGGATGGGGAGCGGTCGCCGCGTCCAGCGCGCCATCGTCGTGGGCGGGGGCACCCTCGGGCAGATAGGTGACCGGGCCGCAGAGCAGCGCGCCAGGGTGCGCCGCCGCCGCCTGCACATAGCGGTCGAGCATCCGGGGCCCGGGGATGCAGTCTGCGTCGAGGAACACCACCAGCTCCGCGCCGCCGGCGATCGCGGCATCGGCTCCGATATTGCGGGCCGCGCCCACCCGCAGTCCGTGCTCGCCCGGGGGCAGGCGCAGCACTGTCGCCCCGGGCACCTCCGGGGGAGCGTCGTCATCGAGCCAGACGAGCACATGCGCCGGGCGGTCGGAGTGCCTCCGCTCGAGGGTGCCGAGCTGGGCGAGCACGTGGTCCCAGCGGGACCGGGTGCACACGGTGACGACGGCGATCGCGGTCATGCGCTGGCGGCTCCCGTCTGGCGGGGGACCGCGACATCCGCTGCCCGGAGAACCCCGTCGATCACGGCCGCCGCCCGCCCGGCCGCGCCGTCGGACTGCCACAGCCGCCAGTCGGGGTCGAGTCGCGCGGCGCGGTCGAGCAGGGCCGGCCATGCGCCCGGCTCGGGCCAGGCAGGCAGCACGAGGGCGAGTCCGGCGTCGCCGAGGGCGGCGGCAGTGGTGGCCTGCTCGAGGAAGGGGCGCTCCTGCGGGATCACGATCGCGCGGGAGTCGGAGGCGGCGAGGTCGGCGACGCCGTTCTGGCCGGCCCAGGAGACCACCACCTCGGCCGCGCAGAGCTGCGCCCAAGGATCGGCGCACCAGTCGGAGCCGGACTGATGGGTGCCCAGGGCACGCCAGTCGTGGTCGGGGGTGGCCGCGGCCGCCCGACGGATCAGGTCATTGGCGAGGTGCGACCCGCCGCCGCCCAGCACGAGCACCGACCAGGGGTCGGAGGCGAGCGGACGGTGCCGCCCGGTGAAGCGGGAGATCCCGCCGACGTACTCGACCGGGGCCGCGCCCAGCGGGAACCCCGCCAGGCCGGGGACGCCCGCCGGCCAGGGCGCGATGATCCTCTCCGCCATCCGGAAGGCCAGGAGGTGGGCGTCGTCGGTGCGCACGCCCGGCTGGGCGAGCAGGATCGGGGCGACGCCGAGCAGGCGCACGAGCACGGTCACCTCGACCGACACATCGACCACAACGGCCGAGAACGCCCTGCCGGCGAGGGCCTGACTGATCGCGCCGAGTCGGGCGGAGTGGCCGCGGTGCCCGAGGGGTGCCCAGTGCAGCGTGCCGTTCGCGTCTGGCGAGCACGTCGACGGATGTCGCGTGCCGCGCGTCGTCTCCTGTGCGGTGCTGTCGGAGTCGAGCAGCACCCAGTCGGTGGCTGCCGGCAGATCACGCGGGCGGGGGAGGGAGCTGAAGACGACGACATCCGCTTCGATGAGGGGACGCAGAGCGAGGAAGCGGGTGAGGTGGCCCCGCCCGTGGTGGTGCAGGTACCAGCCGAGGAGCGGGCGCGCGGCTCTCATGCGGCCCGGCCTGAGGACTGGTCGATGAGCCGGCGGTAGACCAGCTCGATCTGCGCCACCCGGTCGTGGAGGGAATGCCGGGCGACGGCGTCGGCGCGGGTGCGGGTGCGCGCGTGCGGGTCGGCGGCGAACTCGCCCATGAGGTCGGCGGCGACCGCGGCCAGCGCCGCGACGTCGCCCATGGCGACCAGGCGTGCACTCGTGGAGTCGCCGACGACTTCGGGCACGCCGCCCGTGGAGAAGGAGGCGACCGGGGTTCCGCAGCTGAGCGCCTCGGCGATGACGAGCCCGAACGGCTCGTGCCAGACGGGGGTGATCAGCGCGCAGGCGCTGTGCCCGACGAGGGCGGCGAGTCCGGACTGGCCGAGCTCGCCCAACCACGCGGCATCGGGGCCGAGGCGGGGCCAGACCTCGCGGCGGGCGTAGTCCACGTCGCCGACCCGGCCGGCGAGGCGGATGTCGCGCCCGAGAAGCCGTGCGGCGTCGATCGCGAGATGCGGGCCCTTCTCCGGAACGATGCGCCCGAACCAGACGAGGTCGTCGCCGCCGGGGCCGAGCGGCCAGAGGTCGGTGTCGATGCCGTTGAGCACGACCTCCGCCTCGATCCCCTCGCCCTGCCACTGCTGGCGGGTGTGGTCGCTGACGGCGAGGAAGGAGCTGCGCGGCCGCGCGCTGCGGGCGTGCGCGTCGACGAGGCCTGGCAGGGTCGGCGTGTGGAGCGTCGACACCATCGGGATCCCGAGACGGCCGGCCCATTCGAGCGGCAGCGGGTTCAGGCAGTGGTTGTCGACGATGTCGAAGTCGTCGCGGTGGTCCCGCAGCCACGCGAGGGCCGCCTCGAGGCGGGGGAGCGCGAACTCCAGGTACCCGGGCGGGTAGTCCACGTCGGAGATCGCGTCGCCGGCTGGCCAGGCAACGGCGGGCAGCCGCAACTCCGCCGGGCTCCCGTCGAGGAAGTCGGACCCCTCGACCGCGCAGAACGTCACCGTGTGCCCGCGCTCGCGCAGCAGCCGCACGTGGTGCCAGACGGAGGACTCGAGCCCGCCGGCATGTGGCTCGCGGATGGCGTAGCGCATGGGGGCGATGACGGCGACCCTGAGGCCGCTCACGGGCGCGCTCTGGTGATCGCCGCGGCGTAAATGCGGGTGTAGTCGGCCGAGACGCTCTGCCGTTCGGCGCGGCGCAGGGTTCGGCGGGCCTCCTGCAGGGCGGCGCGTTGCGCGGTTCCGGCGCGGGTGGCCCCCGCGGAGTCCAGCAGCTCACGCAGCGCCCCGGCCAGGCCCTGCCCCGTGCGGCGGGTGACGATGGTCGGATCTCCCGCGTGCTGGTCGGCAAAGAACCCCAGATCGGGGGCGAGCACGGGAACTCCCAGATCCCAGCAGAGTTCCAGCCAGCCCGAGTGGCTGCCGTGGCGGTAGGGCAGGACGCAGGCGTCGAGCCCGGCGAGCTCGGTGGCGAGCAGGTCGTCGTCCGGTCGCGGCCGAACCCGCAGGTCGACCCCGTCCCGCCCCTCGCACAGCCCGCGCAGCCGCTCCAGCGCCCCGGCGTCGCGCACGCGCTCGTGCACGTCGATGCGGACGGTGACCGGGATGCCGCCCGCGCGCAGCTCGGCCGCCGCATCGGCGAGCTCGGCGGTCAGCGCCTCCGCGTCGATGTTCGGGCGCAGGTCGCGCAGGTGCACCCCGACGGTGATCTCCCGGCGCGCGGGTGTCGCGGGGAACGGCGCCCCGAGCGGGAACACGTTGGGGTGGGCGATCACGGCGGCCTCGCGGCCCCACCGTTCCCGGATGGCGGCCGCTGCGCCCCGGGTGAGTGTCACGAGCGAGTTCGCCGCCCGCACGAGGATGTCGAGTTGCCGCTCGTGCGCCAGCTGGTCGCCGAGCTGGGGGTGGGAGAGGTCGTGCACGGTGTAGACGAGGGGACGCCGGGAGCCGCGCAGGGCCGTGACCGTCTGCGTCAGGTGCGTCTCGTCGAAGGACTCCGTGCCGAAGTGCAGGTGCATCAGATCGAACTCGTCTGCGTGGGCGGTGATCCAGGCGGCGTCGAAGCGCACGGGCGGCCACCACTGGCCGGCTGGGCGGGAATCCGGGATCAGCTCGCCGAGCACGGTCACCTCGTCGCCGGCGATGCTCCGCACATAGGGGTGGGCGGCGGGGATCGCGGCGACCCGGATCCGGGCGGCTTCGATCGTGGCAGGACGGGGCGGTGCCGCGGGGGCGGACATCGCGGGAGTGTCCGCGGGGGCGGACAGCGCAGTGTGAACGGACATGGGGGACTCTCGGCTGGGTGGGCCGACCGTCGGGGGAGTCGGCGCGGGGAGGCACCGGGACGGGTCGGTGGGGGGAGGTCGCAACGCCGCGACGTGTCAAGGGTAAAAGTCAACCCGGCAGATTGCGCGGCCTTGACAGGATGCACAATAGGGCCATGGCCAGAGCGACCCCCGCGCAGAAACCGGCTCCCGACCCCCGTCGCGCCCACTATGGACGCTTCTACGGGCTCGATCCGATCCCCGACGACCGACCCCTCCTTCTCGTGCACGGCAACTGCCAGGCGGAGTCCCTGCGCATCATGCTCGGGGCAGCGGATGTCGACACCCTCCGCATCCCGCCCGTGCACGAGCTCACCGCCGCCGACGTCCCACACCTGCGGGCGCTCCTGCCCCGGGTCGCGATCCTCGTCACCCAGCCCGTCCACCCCGGCTACCACGACCTGCCGCTGGGAACGGAGGAGCTCATCGCTCAGTTGCCGCCGGACGCGCGGGTGGCGCGGGTGCCCGTCATCCGCTATTCGGGGCTGCACCCGCTCCTCGGCATCGTGCGGTCGCCGGGTGACCGCTCGCTCGTGCCGCCCGTGGTCGCCTACACCGACCTGCGCACGCTCTGCGAGGCGGCAGGGCAGCGCGTCGACCCCGGCTTCTCGCCGACGCCGTCCGCGGTGCGCGAGGTCGCCGCCGCATCCCTGGCCGAGCTGACGACGCGGGAACAGAGCGGATGTGACGTGGTGGCGAGCGATCTCTTCGAGACACCGCACTTCGGCCTGATGCGCACGATCAACCATCCCGGCAACCCCGTGTTCACCACCGTCGCCGCGCGGGTGCGAGCGTTTCTCGGACTGGGCGCGCTCGTGGTGGACCCGGGGCGCGAACTGCTGTCGAGCGTGATCGCGCCGCGCGAGGCCGCGGTGGTCGAGGCGTTCGGGCTGGGCGGTGGGTCGGGTGATCCTGACTGGCCCGCCTCTGCGGATTGGAGCGTCGACGGCGAGCGCGTCGGGGCGGATGTGGTGCGAAGCGAGCATCTCGATTGGTTCCGCCGCAATCCGGACACCGTTGGGGCCGGGCTCGAGCGCCACTCCGACACCCTGCGGATGTTGGGGCTGGGGTGAGCGAGCTCCCGCGGCTCCTGCTCGTCGGGCCCGATCGGCACGGCGTCGCGATCTACGCCAGGCAGCTCGCCGCCGCCGTCGGGCGCCTCGACGCCGCCGCCCCCGCGCCGCTGCCGGTCGATCCGCTTGCGCCGGAGGCCGCCGCCTTCACCCTGCGCGGCACCCGCGGTGCTCCGCTGCCCGGTTCGCCCGTGCACCTGCACGCGACGGACCGCATCCTCGGGGCTACCCCCGAACTGGCCGCCGACTGGGTCGAGTACCTCGCAGGCACCGCCCCCGTCACGGTGACCCTGCACGACCTGCCGCAGCCCTCCGACGGCGTGCGCAACCTGCCCCGGCGGGCCGAATCATACCGCCGCATCGCCGGCGCGAGTAGCGGGGTGGTGTTCAACAGCGCCCACGAGCGGGCCCTCTTCGCGGAGTACATCGGCGAGGAGCCGCCCGGGTCGACGGTGATCCCGTTGCCGGTGGTGGTGCCGGTCGCCGCGCCGCGCCAGGGCAGGCTCGCTCTCGCCACCACACTCCGGGACATCGCTGTGCTCGGCTTCCTCTATCCGGGCAAGGGGCACGCCGAGGTGCTCGGCGCGATCCTCGAGCTGCGCGCCGGCCCGTCACAGGTTCGCTCCGACCTCGGCCTTCTCGCCCTCGGCGCGGTCTCGCCCGGGTCCGAGCACGAGCTGACCGCGTTGCGGGCGAGGGCGGAAGCGAGCGACATCCGCTTCATGGTCACGGGTTTCCTCGCCGACGCCGAGCTGGAGCGGCGCGCCAGACTTGCCGCCGTGCCGGTCGCCGCACATCGGCACGTCTCGGCGTCCGGGTCGATCGGCAGCTGGATCTCCGCCGGACGTCGCCCCCTAGTCGCGGCGTCGCGCTACGTGGACGAGATGGCGCGGCTGCGTCCCGGCACGATGACGGTGTACCCCGAGGGCGGCCTCGCTGAGGCGATCCGCGTCGCCCTCGCCGACCCGGCGTCGACCTGGCTCGC
>JACMNE010000180.1 GCA_014378715.1 Microbacteriaceae bacterium | reverse complement strand
GTCGTACCGGGTGCTCCTGGCCCCTGGGGCGACCCCGCCATCCTGCCCCATCAAGGTCAGGACTCTGCGCGGCTCAGCTCTGGCCGACCTCGAAACGGGCGAACCGGCTGACGGTCGCACCGGCGGACTCGAGCACGGCCTTGACCGACTTCTTCGAGTCCTGCACCGAGGACTGCTCCAGGAGCACGGCATCCTTGAAGAACCCGTTCACCCGGCCTTCGATGATCTTCGGGAGGGCCTGCTCCGGCTTGCCCTCCTCGCGTGCGGTCTCCTCGGCGATGCGGCGCTCGTTGGCGACAACGTCCGCGGGCACCTCGTCGCGGGTGACGAACTTGGGGCGCATGGCGGCGATCTGCATGGCCGCACCACGGGCGGCGTCACCGGCGGACTCGCCGTCGCCGGAGTACTCGACGAGCACGCCGACGGCGGGGGGCAGATCGGCCGACTTGCGATGCAGGTAGACGGCGACAGGGCCGTCGAAGACGACCACGCGACGTACTTCGAGCTTCTCGCCGATCCGGGCGGAGAACTCGTCGATCACCGCGGCCACCGTCCTTCCGTCGAGCTCGAGGGCCTTGAGGGCCTCCGCGTCGACGGGCTTCTGGGCGACCGCGAGCTCGACGATGCGCTGGCCCAAGGCCTGGAACTCGGCGTTCTTGGCGACGAAGTCGGTCTCGCAGTTGAGCTCGACCATGACGCCCTCGGAGGCGGCGACGAGGCCGTTGGCGGTGGGCCGCTCGGCCCGCTTGCCGACATCCTTGGCTCCCTTGATGCGCAGCAGCTCGACAGCCTTGTCGAAATCGCCGTCGCTGTCGGTGAGAGCGTTCTTGCAGTCCATCATCCCGGAGCCGGAGAGCTCGCGGAGCTTCTTGACGGCGGCGGCGGTGTAGCTAGCCATGGTGAGTTCGGCCTCCTGGTTCAGGGGTGGGGGATGGCGTGACTGAGGAGCGTGGCCGGGCAGGACGCTCGCTGGCGGCGCCGGTCCGAAGCGACGAGCCGGGCCCCTTCGCCAGCAGGCGTGGGACCCGGCTCGAGCGGATCAGGACGAGCTGGGGGTGGCGCCCACGGCGGGGGCGTCGGCCCGGGTCGGCTCGTCGGCCTCGGTGGCGGCGGCCACCTCGGTGACCGGGACCTCCGCCGCAGCGGTCTCGGGAGACGCGGTGGCAGCAGGATCGGCCGCGGTCGGCGCGCTGGTGGCACCGGTGCCGGCGGCTGCCAGCATCTCCTGCTCCCACTCGGCCAGGGGCTCGTCGACGCCCTCGGCGGGCTTCTCGCCGCCCCCGCTACGGCTGGCGCGCGCCTGCAGACCCTCGGCCACGGCGGCGGCGACAACCTTGGTCAGCAGGGCGGCGGAGCGAATCGCGTCGTCGTTACCCGGAATTGGGTAGTCGACGAGGTCCGGGTCGCAGTTGGTGTCGAGGATCGCCACCACGGGGATGTTCAGCTTGCGCGCCTCGGCGACGGCCAGGTGCTCCTTGTTGGTGTCGACGATCCACACCGCGGAGGGGACCTTCGACATGTCCCGGATCCCGCCCAGGGTCCGGTCCAGCTTGGTCATCTCGCGGGTCAGCATGAGGATTTCCTTCTTGGTGCGACCCTCGAAGCCCCC
>JACMNE010000179.1 GCA_014378715.1 Microbacteriaceae bacterium | reverse complement strand
GCCACGACGAGTAGGAACAGCGGGGTCATCAGGTCGCTCGCGGTGCCGACCCCTGGCCCCGTGACCTGCCAGGTGAGGATGTCCCGGTCGAAATAGACCGAGGTGCCGGACACCCCGGCCCAGGTCATCCACATCCAGGCTGTGGTGACGGGGGCCTCGATCTGCAGTCCCCTGCCGGTCTGTTCGGTGACGAAGCTCGCCACGTGGGCACCGCTGCCGAAGGACAACGCGGCGGCCGCGATGGCGGCGCTGGTCGCGAGAGCCGCCACGAGCGCCCTCCAGCGCGCCTTCGAGGCGACGACCACCGCGATGACGATCGCGCCCGGCCACACCTTCACCCAGGCGCCGATGGTCAGGAGCACCGCGGCCAGCCGCGGCCGCGTCGCAATCAACAGAGCCCCCACGATCGCGATCGGCACGGTCACCGAGTCGATCCGGCCCAGGGCGATGGGGCCCAGGGCCAGCAGGAACGCGATCCACCACCATCCGCTTGCGAACCGGTCCCTCCTGCGCCCCCAGCCGACCAGCACCCCGAACGCGGCGATGTTCAGCAGCATGACGATCGTGAGCCAGGTGCCCGTGTACAGGCCGGCGCCCAGCGTCGCGGGAGCGAAGGCGGGGATGCCCGCGGCGACCGGGTAGAGGCCGTGCGCGGCGAGCATCGGCAGGATGGCGAGGATCGGATACACCCACGGGCCGTCGATGCCGACCCAGTAGTTCGCGACGAGCGCCTGGTCGGTCCAGTACCTGTAGACGCTCGACACGTCGGCGATCGGGTAGCCGCTGCCATAGAGGTTGAGTATGGCGAGCACGAACTGGGCTCCGATGAACCCGAACCACAGCGTGACCGGGCTTCCGGCGACCCGGTGGATGACCCCGACACGGGAGGGTGCTGTCTCGGTCTGCGCGGCCATGGTTGCCAATGGTACCGGCGGAGGGTGGCCCGGCCGCCGGGTGACAATTCGACGCGCGACACACGCCGGAAACCGAACCTGCGGCACCATACGGAGTCTGCCCCGAGCGAAGGACCCACCCCTGCGATCCACCCTGCGCCGCACTCTCGCGATCGGCCTCGGCACCGCCGCCGCGCTGGGCCAGCCGGCGTACTACCCGTGGGTCATCAGCAGTTCTCGATCACGGACGACCGCCACCAGGCCGTCGACTTCTCCTCCCCGTACTACGAGACCACCCAGGTCGTGATCTCCGTCGAGGGGTCCCCCGCGGCATCCGCCACCTCGGTCGCCGACCTCACGGGCCTCCTGATCGGCGCCCAGGTCTTCAGCACCAACGACGATGCACAGCTCGCCCTCGAGTCCGGCACCGTCGACGCCATCGTCGTCGACCTGCCGACGGGCAGATCTTCCTGCGCGGTGTCGACATCAGCGACCCGCCGCCGGAGCGACTCTTCGGCGCCCCTACCCAACCGCGCACGGTCGAGTTCCTGGCGAGGTTCCGCGGGGCGGGCGCCGCAGACTGAGCCCGCGCTCCCCCTAGGATTGGGGCCAACCACGGCACCCGAAGGAGCAGAGTCGAATGACGAGCGAATCACCCACCGCCATCGTGATCGGCGAGGCCCTGATCGACATCGTGACCACCGACACCGGCGCGGTCGAGCATGCAGGCGGCTCGCCGATGAACGTGAGCTTCGGCCTCGCCCGCCTCGGCATGGGCGTCGGCTTCCTCGCCCGCATCGGTGGCGACGCGCGCGGCGAGCTCATCCGCCACCACCTCGAATCAGCCGGGGTGCGCCTGCTCCTGCCGCCCATCGCCGGGGTCCCGACCTCCACCGCCAACGCCGTGATCGGACCGGACGGCGCAGCGACCTACGTCTTCGATATCGAGTTCTCTCTCGAGGGTCTCCCCGACCTCCCCCCGGCGGATGTCGTCCACTTCGGGTCCCTCGGAGCGATCCTCGAACCCGGCGCGACCACCGTCTACGGTCTGGTCGCCGCAAGCCGCGACCACGCCACCATCAGCTACGACCCGAACGTGCGCGCGAAGCTACAGGGCGACGTGGCGGCGGCACGCGACCGGGCGGAGACCGCGGTGCGGCTCAGCGACCTGGTCAAGGCCAGCGACGAGGACGTGGAGTGGCTCTACCCCGGCTCCGAGCCAGCGGATGTCGCGGCGGCCTGGGTCGCGCTCGGGGCCGGCATCGTCGTGGTGACCGCCGGCTCGGCCGGCGCCACCGTCGCCACCGCGGACGGGGTCATCACGGTGCCGTCGTACCGCGTCGACGTCGTCGACACCATCGGCGCCGGTGACTCGTTCATGGCCGCGCTGATCGGCGGCCTGGGCGACCTCGGACTTCTCGGGGCGGAGCGCCGGGACGCCCTCGCGGCCATCGGGCGCGAGGGCCTGACCGCGCTGGTCGACCGCGCGGCGCGGGCGGCCGCGATCACCGTCTCCCGCGCCGGGGCCGAGCCCCCAACTCGCGCCGAGCTCGACGCCTTCGCCGCCGTCGGCTGACCTGCGGGCGGCAGACCTGCGGGCGGCAGACCTCCGACGGCAACGAGCCGGGCGCCGCATGCTTGCCGCGACGACCCTCAGTCGCTCGGGGCCGCCACCAGCCGCGCCACCACACGCGCGACCGACGTCGCGAGGTCGAGCACCACGAACGGTCCCCCGGCGCCGGCCAGCTGCCCGGCAAGGGCGTGAACGACGGCGGCGGTCGCGGCGAGCTTGGCGAGGGCAGAGACATCCGCTGTCTGGGTGCCAGCAGCAGTGGTGCCAGCGCCCGCGCTCACGCCCGCCCCTTCGCCTTCGCCTTCGCTTGTGCCTGTGCTTGTGCCTGTGCCTGTGCTTGTGCCTGTGCCTGTTCCTGTTCCTGTGTCCACTCCGGCGTCCGTGCCCGGGATCAGCGACGCGTGTGTGGCGACGAGGGCGCCAAGGATGCCGCCGAGCGCGTCCCCGCTGCCGGCGGTCGCGGTCCAGGCGTTCGGGTTGCGCACCACCAGGCGGGTGCCGCACGGGTCGGCGACGAACGTCTGGGCGCCCTTGAGGAGCACGGTGACCCCGAGCTCCTGCGCGGCGCGGGACGCCCAGCCCGCGGCATCCGCTGAGATCTGGTCCTTGTCAACACCGAGCAGCCGAGCGAGCTCGCCGAAGTGCGGGGTGATGACGACCGGCCCGGTGACGGCGTCGAGGAGGTCGAGGGCGCCGGCGTCGAGCACGGTCGGGAGCCCCTGGGCGAGCGCGGTATCGAGGCGGCCGGCGGTCTCGGCATCGCGGGCGGCGGCGTCCATGCCGGAGCCGAGGAGCCACGCCTGCACACGCCCCGCGGCCGTGACGACCTCGGGGCGGCGGGCGAGCACGAGGTGGGTCGGGGCGGCCGGACCCAGGTAGCGCAGCATGCCGACCCCGGTGTGCAGCGCGGCCTCGACGCCGAGCACCGCAGCGCCGGGGTACCGGGCCGAGCCGGTGACAACCCCGAGCACCCCGCGGGAATACTTGTCATCGGAGGCGGCGGGGCGGCGGATCCAGGCGGCGGCGTCGGCGGTCGTCCATTCGAGGGAGGTCACGGTACGACGATAGTTCAGCGGATGTCGCGGTTCGCCGTGATCGGCGTGATCGCCGTTGTCGCTGTCGCCACGGTCGCCAGACCGATCGGGTGCGGCGCTCCGGGCGTCCCGTCGGGACCTCACCCGGGATGCCAGCGGTTCCCAGCGACATCGGGGATGACAGAAGTCTGTACACGGCTCGGGAAATGACCGCGCGTGCCCGCGGATTTGCGATGCGGAGGGGCTCGCGGATGACAGATGTCCGTGCACCCGTCGGCCCGGCGCCACCCGTGCCCGCACATCTGCGATGCGGCCCCTCGCGGGGTGCCCGGAGACACGTGAAATAGCGCACCCGTGTCACGGTTCGTACAGCCGTCTCGATGCAGCCGCGCCACGGCCCGCCGCGCCCAGGGATCAAGCGAAGCTGAGCTGATCGGGCATAGATCGGGCGCGCCGGGCGTTGTCCCCGGCAATGTCTGACATCGCGCTGTTCCGCCCGCACACCATCCGCTCCGTCACGATGAGAAACCGAATCTGGGTCTCTCCGCTCTGCCAGTACTCGGTCGACCTCGAGGACGGTGTGCCGACCGACTGGCACCTGGTGCACCTCGGATCCTTCGCCCGCGGTGGGGCGGGCCTCGTGATGACCGAGTCCACCGGCGTGAGCGCGGTCGGCCGCATCTCGGCCGAAGACACCGGCATCTACACCGACGAGCAGCAGGAAGCATGGGCCCGGATCGTCGGCTTCATCCACTCCCAGGGGGCCGCAGCCGGCATCCAGCTCGGCCACGCCGGGCGCAAGGCCTCCGTCTACCGCGAATGGGGTCCGCAGTCGGGCACCCGTCCGATCGCCGAGGGCGGCTGGCGCACCGTCGCCCCGTCCGCGGCCGCCTTCGACGGCTACGACGAGCCGGCAGCATTGACCGAGGTCGGCATCGCGGATATCGTGACCGAGTTCACCGAGGCTGCGGTGCGGAGCGTCGCGGCCGGCTTCGACCTCGTCGAGGTGCACGGCGCCCACGGCTACCTCGTGCACCAGTTCCTCTCGCCGCTCTCCAACCGGCGGGACGACCAGTACGGAGGTAGTCTCGAGAACCGCGCGCGCCTGCTGCTCGAAATCGTCAGCTCCGTGCGCGCCGCGGTCGGAGACACCGTCCCCGTCTTCGTGCGCCTCTCGGCGACCGACTACACCGAGGGAGGCTGGGACCCCGAGCAGACCGCGACAGTGGCTGCCTGGGCGCGTGACGCAGGAGCCGACCTGTTCGACGTGTCGTCCGGCGGGCTCGTCGCCTCGGCCACGATCCCGGTCGGACCCGGTTACCAGGTGCCGTTCGCCCAGCTCGTCAAGGAGTCATCCGACGTCGAGGTGAACGCCGTCGGGCTCATCACCGAGGCCGCCCAGGCGAACGAGATCGTCGAGTCCGGACGCGCCGACGCGGTCATGCTCGGCCGCGAGATGATGCGCGACCCGAACTTCCCGCTGCGGGCCGCCCACGAGCTGGGTGCGACGATCGACTACTTCCCGCGGCAGTACCACCGGGCGCAGTGGCGCTGAGCCACCCGCGACGGCGCTGAGCCGCAGCGCCGGGCCACAGCCCTGAACCGCCGCGTTCAGCCCCCGAGCGCAGCGACGAGCGCGGTTGACCCCCCGATCGACGCCACCCAGCGGATGTGGTTGGCGACGCCCCATCCGCTGTCGAACGCCGCCCACGCGCCCGCGGCATCGCGACCGCCCAGCGCCAGGGCGTTGTTGAACGGAACGTTCCGCACGACGGTCACTACGAACGCCGCCAGCGCGAGCACCCCTCCGGCCAGGAACCCCGGCCGCGCCCCCGACAGCACCCCGCCAGTGATCAGGACAGCACCTCGCCAGTGATCAGGACAGCGGATGTCGCGGCTCCGCCGAAGAACAGCAGCAGGAACGGCGGTCGCAGCGCGCTCGCGTTCACCGCCAGCATCGCCTCCACCGCCCGCTCGGCGGGCAGGGAGCGCAGCGCGGGCATGACCATCACGGCGAAGACGAGGTAGACCCCACCCAGCGCACCGGCGAGAACGGCCGCGGCGATCGCCAGCACCGTGCCCGCCGTGCCGTCCATCCGCCCCGCCCTGTCTCTAGGTGTTCGTCCAGGACGCCCGCTCGCGCGCGCGCTCCTCGAGCACGTCGCGCCGCGTGGCGTCCTGCACCTCGCCGACGAGCTCCTCGATGATGTCCTCGAGGAACAGCACCCCCTGGGTGTTGCCCGCGTCGTCGAACACGCGGGCCAGGTGGGTTCCCGAGCGGCGCATCGAGGCGAGGGCGTCCTCGAGGTCGGTCTCGCGGCTGATCGAGATCAGCTGGCGGATGCGCTTGGGCGGCACGGGCTCCTCGAACTGGTCGGCCTCCTCGAGGTCGATGACGTCCTTGAGGTGCAGGTAGCCCGACGGCTCCCCCGCCTCGGTGACGAGCACGTACCGGGAGAAGCCGTGCTTGGCGACCGCCCGCTCGACCTGCTTCGGCGTCGCGGCCTCGGACAGCGACACCAGGTCGGGCATCCCGACCGCGATGTCCTTGACCTTCTTCTCGGTGAACTCGAACGCCGCGCTGAGCGCGCCGATCGTGTCGGTCAGCACGCCCTCCTTGGTCGAGGTCGCCACAATGGTGGCCACCTCGTCCACGGTGAAGGCGCTCGTCGCCTCGTTCTTCGGTTCGACCCGGAACGCCCGCAGCACGGCGTTCGCGGTCGAGTTCAGGGCCACGATGATGGGGCGGAAGATCATCGACACCACCACGAGCGGCGGAGCGAGGATCAGCGCTGCCCGGTCCGGCACTGAGAACGACAGGTTCTTCGGCACCATCTCGCCGAGGACAACGTGGAGGAAGGTGACGATGAGCAGCGCGACGATGAAGCCGATCGTGCCGATCGCCTCGATCGAGAGCGGGGTGAGGCCCAGCGGGATCTCCACCAGGTGGTGGATGGCCGGCTCGGCCACGTTGAGGATCAGCAGCGAGCACACCGTGATGCCGAGCTGGCTCGTGGCCAGCATGAGTGTGGCGTGCTCCATCGCATACAGGGCCGCCTTCGCCGCGCGATTGCCCGCTTCGGCTCGCGGTTCGATCTGCGAGCGCTTCGCCGAGATCACGGCGAACTCCGCGCCGACGAAGAACGCGTTGACAGCCAGGAGGATGCCCAGCCAGCCGATGCCCCACCAGTCTGTCGAGGTCATTTCTGGTCCCCCGTCGCGGTAGCCTCGGCCGGGTGCAGGGTGAACCTCAGCCGCTCGATGCGGCGGCCGTCGAGGCGTTCGACCCGGAACGTGCCGGCGTCGACCGTCACGATGTCACCGACGACGGGCAGACGGCCGAGCTCGCTCATGATGAACCCGCCGACCGTCTCGTAGGGGCCGTCCTCCGGCACCGTGACGTCGGCGCGCTCGAGGAGCTCATCGGGACGCAGGCTCCCGGGGAAGGTCAGCCAGTCGCGCGAGCGCACCACTCCGGCCCTGGCCCGGTCGTGCTCGTCCGACACCTCGCCGACGAGCTCCTCCACGAGGTCCTCGAGGGTCGCGACACCGGCCGTGCCGCCGTACTCGTCGACGACGACGGCCATCTGGTAGCCGTCCTGGCGCAGCTCGCCGATCAGCGTGTCGAGCCGCATGGTCTCCGGCACCCGCAGGGCGGTCGTCTGCAGCGCGGACACCGGCACCTTGGAGCGCTTCGACCGGGGCACCGCGACGGCCTGCTTGATGTGCACGAGACCGACGACGTCGTCGATGCTGTCGTCGATCACCGGGAACCGCGAGAAGCCCGTCTGGCGGGCGAGCTCGATGACCGTCTGAGCGGATGCCGAGCGGTCGACGCTCGAGACGCGGGGGCGCGGTGTCATCACATCGGCCGCACTGTGCTCGCTGAAGGCGATGGTGCGGGCGAGCAGCGTGGCGGTGTCGCCGTCGAGGCTTCCCTCTCGGGCGGAGCGCCTCAGCAGGGACGTGAGCTCCTCCGCGGTGCGGGCCGACGAGAGCTCCTCCTTCGGCTCGATCCCGATGGAGCGCAGGATCACATTCGCCGTGGTGTTGAGGAAGGTGACGGCCGGCTTGAACACGATCGTGAAGCCGACCTGGAACGGCAGAACCACCTTGGCGGTGGCCCGCGGGAGAGCGAGGGCGAAGTTCTTCGGCACAAGCTCGCCGACGATCATCGACAGCAGGGTGGCCGCGGTCACGGCGAGCACACTCGCGATGATCATCAGCGCGGGGTCGCCGAGACCGACAAGCGCGAGCGGCCCCCGCAGGAAGCTACTGATGGCCGGCTCCAGCGTATAGCCGGTGAGCAGCGTCGTGAGGGTGATCCCGAGCTGTGCGCTGGACAGGTGGGTCGAGGTGATCTTGAGGGCGCCGATCGTGACGCCGAGGTTCTTCTCGCCCCGGGCCTCGCGGGCCTCGAGCTCCGACCGGTCGAGGTTGACGAGCGCGAACTCGGAGGCGACGAAAAAGCCGGTTCCGACGGTGAGGAGGAGGCCGATGCCGAGCAGGACGAATTCGTTCACGGGGAGGTCACCGCGGGACTGGGAGGAGGGTCATCCATTATTCGGATGATTCTATCGTCACCAGCTGACGGGGAGGGCCTTCCCTTCCTCATAACCGGCCGCCGACTGGATGCCCACGAGCGCGCGGTCGGAGAATTCGGCGAGCGTCGTGGCCCCCGCGTAGGTCAGCGAAGACCGCAGCCCCGCGGTGATCATGTCGAGCAGGTCCTCCACCGAGGGCCGAAGCTCGTCGACGTAGATCTTCGACGAGGAGATCCCCTCGGCGAAGAGCGTCTTGCGGGCGAGGTCGTAGGCGTCGAGCCGCCCGAAGCGGTCCTGCACCGCCTTCGTCGACGCCATGCCCCAGCTGTCCTTGTACAGTCGTCCGCCGACATCCGTTTGGAGATCCCCCGGAGCCTCGATGGTGCCGGCGAACCAGGAGCCGATCATGACGGATGCCGCGCCGGCCGCCAGGGCGAGGGCCACGTCCCGCGGGTAGCGCACCCCGCCGTCGGCCCAGACGTGAGCGCCGAGCTCGCGGGCGCAGGTCGCCGTCTCGTAGACGGCGGAGAACTGCGGGCGGCCGACCGCCGTCATCATGCGGGTGGTGCACATGGCGCCGGGCCCCACGCCGACCTTGACGATGTCGGCCCCGGCGGCGACGAGGTCGCGCACCCCCGTCGCCGACACCACGTTGCCGGCCACGATCGGCACGGACAGCCCGAGGGACGCGACCGAGCGGATGGCTGCGAGCATGCCGTCCTGGTGGCCGTGCGCCGTGTCGATGACGAGCACGTCGACGCCGGCCGCCGCGAGTGCGACAGCCTTGCCAGCCACGTCGCCGTTGATGCCGATCGCCGCGGCCACGCGCAGCCGGCCGCCCGCGTCGAGCGACGGGCCGTAGAGGGTGGAGCGCACGGCGCTTGTGCGGCTGACCGTGCCGATCACCGCGCCGTGCCGCAGCACGGGCGCGAAGTGCAGGTCGGCCGCGACGAGCAGGTCGAAGGCGGCCCTGGCCGTCGTCACGTCGTCGGCATCGATCGCGGTGAGATCGCCGTGCAGCAGGTCGCCGAGCGCGGTCTCCGGCGGCGCCAGGGCGAGCGAGGTCGCGGCGAGGCAGCCGAGGTAACCGCCGCCAGCATCGTGCAGCACGATGCCGTGTCCCTCGATCGCGGGCAGCCGCTTGAGGGCGTCCGCCACCGTGCAGTGCGGGGCGAGCGATACCGGCGAGTCGAAGCCGACCGGCTGGTCCTTGACCCAGCGGATCGCCGCGTCGAGGTCCTGCAGGTGCATGTCCTGCGGGAGGACCCCGAGCCCGCCCCGCCTGGCGATGGTCGCCGACAGGCGCGGCCCGGTCACCGAGCTCATGTTCGCCGAGACGATCGGGATCGTGGTGCCCGTGCCGTCGCTCGGGGCGATCGACACGTCCAGGCGCGAGGCGATGTCCGACCGGCTCGGCACGAGGAAGACGTCGGAATAGGTCAGGTCGTACTGGGGAGTCGCATCGTAGAACCTCATGTGAATCACGGTAAACCCTCGCACCGGGTCGAACCACTCGCGGGAAAGTGAATAAGGTTGGTGGGGTGTGTTGCCAATGTCGGCGCGCACGGATTCAAACCAGCAAGCATCAGAACAGCTGCAACGGAAAGTGGGCGGTCGGCCGTGTCTAGCCAAGTAACCGGAATTGTTCCCGAAGACAGTTCTTCGGGCGAATTCGGGGCCAACGAGTGGCTCGTAGACGAGATGTACGAGAGGTACATCGTCGACAAGGGCTCGGTGGACGAATCCTGGTGGCCCATTCTCGAGAACTACCGCCCCACCGAGGTCTCGGACACCCCCGAGGCCCCTGTTTCACCAGCGGATGTCGCGCCGGCAGCGGATGTCGCCCCGGCAGCGGATGTCGCCCCGGCAGCCGCAGCGCCAGCTCCGACCCAGCCGGCCGGCGCCCCCGTCGCCCGCACCACCTCGATCGAGGCGAAGCCGCAGCCCATCCCGGCCGACGCGCCGAAGACCACACCCAAAGCCAAGGCGCCGGTACCCGATGTCGCCGCCCCGGAGGGCCCGCAGAACGTCGTCCAGCCGCTGCGCGGCATGGCCAAGAGCCTCGCCACGAACATGGACGCGAGCCTCACGGTCCCGACCGCCACGAGCGTGCGCACCATCCCCGCGAAGCTGATGATCGACAACCGCATCGTCATCAACAACCACATGAAACGGGCCCGAGGCGGCAAGGTCTCCTTCACCCACCTGATCGGCTGGGCCATCATCCAGGCGATCAAGGAATTCCCCAGCCAGAACGTCTTCTACGATGAGGTCGACGGCAAGCCGTCCGTCGTCACCCCGGCCCACATCAACCTCGGTCTCGCGATCGACATGCCCAAGCCCGATGGCACCCGTGCCCTCCTCGTCCCCGGCATCAAGAACTGCGAGACGATGGGCTTCGCCGACTTCGTCGCCGACTACGAGGCCCTCGTGCGCAAGGCCCGCGACAACAAGCTTGCCGCTGGCGACTTCGCCGGCACCACCATCTCGCTCACCAACCCGGGCGGCATCGGCACCGAGCACTCCGTGCCGCGCCTGATGAAGGGCCAGGGCGCCATCATCGGCGCCGGCGCCCTCGAGTACCCGGCCGAGTTCCAGGGAATGTCGCAGACGACCCTCGCCGACCTCGGCATCGGCAAGACCATCACCCTCACCTCGACCTACGACCACCGCGTCATCCAGGGCGCCGGCTCCGGCGAGTTCCTGAAGAAGGTGCACGAGCTCCTGATCGGGCAGCGCGGATTCTACGAGGGCATCTTCTCCGCCCTGCGGATCCCCTACGAGCCCATCCGCTGGGCGTCCGACATCCACGTCGACCTCGCCGACGCCGTCAACAAGACCGCCAGGGTGCAGGAGCTCATCAACTCGTACCGCGTCCGCGGCCACTTGATGGCCGACATCGACCCGCTCGAGTACCAGCAGCGCAGCCACCCCGACCTCGACATCACGAGCCACGGACTGACCTTCTGGGATCTCGACCGCGAGTTCGTCCCCGGCGGCTTCGGCGGCCGCCGCTCCGCCCTGCTCCGCGACATCCTCGGTGTGCTCCGCGACTCCTACTGCCGCACCATCGGCGTCGAGTACATGCACATCCAGGACCCGGTGCAGCGCAAGTGGATGCAGGACCACCTCGAGAAGCCCTACTCGAAGCCCACCCACGACGCCCAGATGCGGGTGCTCGCCAAGCTCAACGAGGCCGAGGCCTTCGAGACCTTCCTGCAGACCAAGTACGTGGGCCAGAAGCGCTTCAGCCTCGAGGGCGGAGAGTCCACCATCGCCCTGCTCGACGCGCTCCTCCAGGGCGCGGCCGAGTCGCACCTCGACGAGGCCGCGATCGGAATGGCCCACCGCGGCCGGCTCAACGTGCTCACCAATATCGCGGGCAAGACCTATGGACAGATCTTCCGCGAGTTCGAGGGCACCCAGGACCCCCGCACGGTGCAGGGCTCCGGCGACGTCAAGTACCACCTCGGAACAGAGGGCACCTTCACCGGCGCCACCGGCGACCAGATCCCCGTCTACCTCGCCGCGAACCCCTCGCACCTCGAGGCCGTAGACGGAGTGCTCGAGGGTATCGTCCGCGCCAAGCAGGACCGGGGGCCCATGGGCTCGTTCAACGTGCTGCCGATCATGGTGCACGGCGACGCGGCCATGGCCGGCCAGGGCATCGTCGTGGAGATCCTCCAGATGTCGCAGCTGCGCGGCTACCGCACCGGAGGCACCATCCACCTGGTCGTCAACAACCAGGTCGGGTTCACCACCCCTCCCGGCGAGGGCCGCACGTCGATCTACTCGACGGATGTCGCGAAGACGATCCAGGCTCCGATCCTGCACGTCAACGGGGACGACCCCGAGGCGGTCGTGCGCGTCGCCGAGCTGGCCTTCGCCTACCGCCAGGTGTTCCACCGCGACGTCGTCATCGATCTCGTCTGCTACCGCCGCCGCGGGCACAACGAGGGTGACGACCCCTCGATGACCCAGCCGCTGATGTACAACCTCATCGAGGCGAAGCGCTCCGTGCGCACCCTCTACGCCGACGCGCTCGTCGGTCGTGGCGACATCACCCAGGACGAGTACGAGGGAGCCCACGCGGACTTCCAGGACCGCCTCGAGCGGGCGTTCGCCGAGACCCACGCGGCGCAGACCGCATCGATCCCGATCATCACCGATGCCATGATCAGCGGGGTGAGCCCGGAGCAGCAGCATGACGACCGCGTCGGCGAGCCGCTGACCACCGGGGTCTCCTCCGCCGTCATCGAGAAGATCGGCGACGCCTTCGACAACCCGCCGACCGATTTCACGGTGCACCCGAAGCTGCAGGCGCTCCTGCGCAAACGCGTCGAGATGAGCCGCAGCGGCGCGATCGACTGGGCGTTCGGCGAGCTCCTCTCTCTCGGCTCGCTCCTGCTCGAGGGCACCCCGGTGCGGATGGCCGGCCAGGACACCCGCCGCGGCACCTTCGTGCAGCGCCACGCCGTGCTCCACGACCGCCAGAACGGCCAGGAGTGGCTGCCGCTGGCCAACCTCAGCGACAACCAGGCCCGGTTCTGGATCTACGACACCCTGCTCAGCGAGTACGCGGCGGTCGGCTTCGAATACGGCTACTCCGTCGAGCGCGCCGACGCACTCGTGCTCTGGGAGGCGCAGTTCGGTGACTTCGCCAACGGCGCCCAGACCGTCATCGACGAGTTCATCTCCAGCGCCGAGCAGAAGTGGGGGCAGCGCTCCAGCGTCGTCCTGCTGCTGCCGCACGGCTACGAGGGCCAGGGACCCGACCACTCGTCCGCTCGCATCGAGCGCTACCTGCAGCTGTGCGCCGAGAACAACATGACGGTCGCCCGGCCGTCGACCCCGGCATCTTACTTCCACCTGCTGCGCCGCCAGGCGTACGCCCGTCCCCGGCGCCCGCTGATCGTCTTCACCCCGAAGGCGATGCTGCGGCTACGCGGAGCGACGAGCAGCGTCGAGGACTTCACATCGGGCAAGTTCGAGCCGATCATCGACGACGCCGCCATCACGGACAAGGCCGCCGTGAAGCGGGTGGTGCTCCACGCGGGCAAGATCCACTACGATCTCGCGACCGAGCTCGAGAAGCGCGGGGGCTCCGACATCGCGCTCGTGCGGATGGAGCAGTACTACCCGCTCCCCCTCGCCGAGATCGACACGGTGCTGGCGCAGTATCCGAACGCCGAGCTCGTCTGGGCTCAGGAGGAGCCGGAGAACCAGGGCGCCTGGCCGTTCGTCTGCCTCGAGCTGGCCAGGCACCTGCGTGGGCGCACTATCACGGTCGCCTCCCGCAAGGCCGCGGCCTCCCCCGCCACCGGCTCGAACAAGCGCAGCGCGCAGGAGCAGGCCGACCTCATCAACCGGGCGCTGACCCTCTAGGTCACACCCTCATGGGCGCACAAAACCCGGCCGCGCGAGCGGCCGGGTTTTTTGTTGTCACTCTGGTGTGGGTCAGTGCTGGTGTGGGTCAGTGCTGGTGTGGGTCAGTGCTGGTGTGGGTCAGTGGTCCTGCATCCGACGGATGTTGGCCAGGACCTGGTCGCGCAGGTCCTCCGGCGCGATCTCCTTGCAGGCCCGCCGCACCGTCTCGGTCAGCACCCGGCCGACATGCAGCTCGCTGTCGCAGTCGGAGCAGCCGGCGAGGTGTTCCGCGATGTCGGCCGCGTCGTCGGACAGAAGCTCATTGTGCAGGTACTCCTCGAGTTCGGCCTTCGCCTTGTCGCAGCCGCAATCCGTCATTTCTTCTGTCCTTTCACGGAAACGCCGACCCCGCGCTCGGACGCGTAGTCGACGAGGAGACCGCGAAGCATCCGCCTGCCACGATGCAGACGGCTCATCACGGTGCCCACCGGTGTCTTCATGATGTCGGCAATCTCCTGGTAGGAGAAGCCCTCGACGTCGGCAAAGTACACCGCGAGCCGAAAATCCTCCGGAATCGACTGCAGCGCGTCCTTGACGGTGCTGTCGGGGAGGTGGTCGATCGCCTCGGCCTCGGCCGATCGTGTCGCCCGGCCCTGCGTGAGCGACTCAGCACCGCCGATCTGCCAGTCCTCGAGCTCGTCGATCGTGCCCTGGTAGGGGTCGCGCTGCTTCTTGCGGTAGATGTTGATGAAGGTGTTGGTGAGGATGCGGTACAGCCACGCCTTCAGGTTCGTGCCCTGCTGGTACTGGCCGAACGCGGCGTAGGCCTTGGCGAAGGTCTCCTGCACGAGGTCGGCGGCATCGGCCGGATTGCGGGTCATCCGCAGCGCCGCGCCGTACAGCTGGTCCATGAAGGGGAGGGCCTGCTCCTCGAAGAGGGCGCGCACATCGACGACGTCGGCCGCGGCATCGGCCTGGCTGTCTGCGTCGTTCTGGGGGGTGTCGTTTCCGAGGGTGCTCATCGCGCGCAAGTCTACTTTGCACGAGTGCACGGCAGCTCCGGGGCGGCGGTCACGCCCGGTCACCGCCCTCTGGCGGCGTTCCTGGGTGGTGACGGTCATGCCAGTCCTCCGGTCTAGTGGGACGATCCTCGATATCCTGTAACCGATGCAGGTATTCAACTATTCCGGACCGCAGTTCAGCCCCTACGACGACGACCGCCAGACGACCGACTCCAAGCCGGGTCCCTGGGTCGCGCCGACCGCCAGCGGGCCGCTCTCGGCGACTCTGTCGCTGCCCGGTTCGAAGTCGCTGACGAACCGCGAGCTGGTGCTCTCCGCCCTCGCCGAGGGTCCATCCACCCTGCTGGCCCCGCTGCGCTCGCGCGACTCGGCGCTGATGATCGACGCCCTCCGCTCCCTGGGCACCCGCATCGACGAAGTGGGCTCGGGTGACTACGGGCCGGACCTGAGGATCACCCCCGCCGAGCTGGGCGGCGCGACGTCGATCGAGTGCGGTCTCGCCGGCACGGTCATGCGCTTCCTGCCCCCCGTCGCGGCTCTGGCGCTGGGCCCGGTCTCCTTCGACGGCGCCCCCCCCGCCCGCCGGCGCCCCATGCGCACCACGATCGACTCGCTGCGCGCCCTCGGCGTCGACGTATCCGACGACGGCCGCGGGAGCCTGCCGTTTAGCCTCTACGGCACCGGCCGGGTCGCCGGAGGGGACCTGAGCATCGACGCCTCCTCGTCGAGCCAGTTCGTCTCCGGGCTGCTGCTCGCGGCGCCGCAGTTCGAGAACGGCCTGCACCTCACCCACACCGGCGACACCCTGCCGAGCCTCCCGCACATCGAGATGACGATCGCCTGCCTGCGCGCGCGCGGTGTCACCGTCGAGACACCGGAACCGGGCGTGTGGGTCGTCGAACCCGGTCCGATCGCGGGCGCGGTCGTCGCGATCGAGCCCGACCTCTCCAATGCCGCGCCGTTCCTCATCGCGGCGATCGTCGCCGGCGGCACCGTCACCATCACCGGCTGGCCGTCCGTGACGACCCAGGTCGGAGCCCACCTCGAGAGCATCCTCCCCCGCTGGGGCGCCTCCGTCAGCCGCGTCGGCACCTCCCTCGTCGTCGACGGCGGGGCGGGGCTCGCCGGGGGCCGCGAGATCCGCGGCGTCGATGTCGACCTGAGCGCCGGCGGCGAGCTCGCTCCAGCCATCGTGGCCCTCGCCGCGCTCGCCACCTCCCCGAGCCGCATCACCGGCATAGGCCACCTGCGCGGGCACGAGACCGACCGCCTCGCGGCCCTCGCGGCCAACATCACGGCGATCGGCGGCCGGGCGACCGAGTTGGACGACGGCCTCCTGGTCGAACCGGGCGCCCTCCTCGGGGGCGGCTGGAAGGCGTGGGAGGACCACCGAATGGCCCACGCCGGCGCCGTCATCGGCCTCGCCGTCCCCGGGATTCTCATCGACGACATCGCCTCCACCGCGAAGACCATGCCGGAGTTCCCCGAGCTGTGGCTGCGCACCGTCGGGGCGGCCCCGGCCGCGAGCGTCGACCCGATGACGATCTTCTGACCATGAGCTGGCTCACCGAGGATCCGGATGACCAGGACGACAAGTACGCCGACTACGAGGCGAAGTCGCGCCCGAACCCGAAGGGGAACCGGGCGCGCACCAAGATCCGTCCCGAGCACCTGGACGCCGTCACCGGACGGGTGCTCACCGTCGACCGGGGACGCTACTCCGTGCTCGTCGGCGAGGGCACCGACAAGGAGCACGAGGCTACCGCGTCGCGGGCCAGCGAGCTGCGCAAGAACGCCGTCGTCACCGGCGACCGCGTCGACCTCGTCGGTGACACGAGCGGCGCGGAGGGCAGCCTGTCCCGCATCGTGCGGATCCAGCCGCGGTCGACCCTGCTGCGCCGCAGCGCCGACGACTCGGACGAGGTCGAGCGCATCATCGTGGCGAACGCCGACCAGATGCTGATCGTCGTCGCCGCGGCCAACCCCGAGCCGCGCCCCCGGCTCGTCGACCGCTACCTCGTCGCCGCCTTCGACGCCGGGATCACCCCGATCCTCTGCATCACCAAGACCGACCTCGTCGACCCCACCCCGTTCCTGGCGAACTTCGCCGGCCTCGACATCGCCGTGGTGCGCAGCGCCGAGAACCAGTGGCCGGTCGATACCCTCACCTCATTGCTCGACCACCACTCCACCGTCGCGGTCGGCCACTCCGGCGTAGGAAAGTCGACGCTGGTCAACGCTCTCGTCCCCGACGCCAACCGGGCCATCGGCCGGGTCAACACGGTCACCGGGCGCGGCCGCCACACCTCATCGTCGACGATCTCGTTCCGCATCCGTGACGGCTGGATCATCGACACCCCCGGGGTCCGCAGCTTCGGACTCGGTCACGTGAACACCGACAACATCCTGCGCTCGTTCACCGACCTCGCGAAGATCGCGCTGGAGTGCCCCCGCGGCTGCACCCACCTGCCGGACTCGCCGGACTGCGCCATCGTCGAGGCCGTCGCCGCCGGCGACCTGGGCGAGGCGGGCAAGCTGAGGCTGGACTCCATGCAGCGCCTGCTCGGCACCCTCGCCTGACGGCGCGGGTAGCCTGAGACCGTGACCGACTACAGCATCCAGTCCGACCTCCAGCTCGCGAGGCAGCTCGCCGACATGGCGGACAGCATCTCCTCCGACCGCTTCAGGGCCAACGACCTCCTGGTCTCGATGAAGCCGGACATGACTCACGTGACCGACGCCGACCGGGCAGTGGAGGCGGCCATCCGCGGTGCGCTCGCCGACTCCCGGCCCGACGACCTGATCCTCGGCGAGGAATTCGGCTCCGATGACCGCGACGTGCTCGACGCGCTCAACGAGACCGGAACCCCCCGCAGGCAGTGGATCATCGACCCGATCGACGGAACCGCGAACTACGTACGCGGCATCCCGGTGTGGGCGACCCTGATCTCCCTCGCGGTCGACGACGTACCCGTCGTCGGGGTGGTCAGCGCCCCCGCCCTCGGGCAGCGCTGGTGGGGAGCCCGCGGCCAGGGAGCATGGACCAGCGAGCGGGCATCCGAGAACGGGCACCGCGAGCGGCGCATCTTCGTCTCCGGGGTCGGCGAGCTCTCCGACGCGTCGCTCAGCTACAACAGTCTGAAGGGCTGGGACGACGCGGGCAAGCTCGACCGTCTCATCGAGCTCTCCCGCGAGGTCTGGCGAACCCGCGCCTACGGCGACATGTGGTCGTACATGATGGTCGCTGAGGGGCTCATCGACATCGCGGGCGAGTTCGACCTCAAGGCCTGGGACATGGCCGCTCTGATCCCGATCATCGAGGAAGCCGGCGGGGCGTTCACCTCCGTCTCCGGTATCCCGGGGCCGTGGAACGGCTCGGCCCTGGCCACGAACGGCCTCCTGCACGAGGCAGCGATCCGCGCCCTCGACTGACCCGGCCCCGCACCTCCCGGTCAGCTGCCGAGGTAGCGTCCCGGCCGGTGGTTGAGCGCGAGCACGAAGTTCAGCACTACCGCGCCCGCGGCCGACAGTGCGACTGTCTGAGGCGACACCACGGAGAACCCGGCGAGCACGACCGCCACGTCGAGCGCCATCTGCACGTAGCCGGCGCGCCAGCCGAGCTTCTCCTGCAGCAGCAGTGCGAGAATGTTGAACCCGCCGAGGCTGGCCCGGTGGCGGAAGAGGATCAGCAGCCCCACCCCGGCGAGCAGGTTGCCGAACAGTACGGCGTAGACCGGGGTGATCCTGTCGATGTCCACCATCAGCGGATGAAGGGACGCGAACGCCGAGACGAGCGCGACGGCCACCATGGTGCGCAGGGTGAAGCTCCAGCCCTTCTTCCCGACGGCGAGCACGAAGAACGGCACGTTGACGAGAAAGAAGATCACGCCGAAGGGGATCGGCGCGGCGTAGCTGAGGAGGAGCGCGAGCCCCGCGGTGCCGCCGGTGACGGCGCCCACCGACTTCAGGAGGAACAGCCCGAACGAGGCGACAATGGTGCCGGTGAGGATGCCGAGCACATCCTCGACCGCCGAGTGGCGCACGGTCGATCCGAGTGTTTCGGCCAGCACCGGGTCCGTCAGGCTGGGGTCGGCCGGAACCGGGTCGGGGGTGCTCACTCCCCCAGCGTATCCATCATCCGCGAGACCGCGGGTGGGTCAGGCGCGCTCCGCCGTCTTGACGACGACCGTCGGCGAGAGGATGTTGATCATCACGCTCTGGCTCACCGAGCCGAGCAGCGACCGCGAGTCGCCCGTCTCGCCGTGGTTGCCGACGACGAGCAGCGCGGCGTCCCTCGCCGCCTCGAGCAGCGCCCACGCCGGAGTGCCCTGCACCAGCCTCGGGGTCACCTCGACCCGCGGGAACCCGCCGGAGAGGCCGGACACGGCGCCGTCGAGCAGCGCGCGGTGGGCGCGTTCCGTCGCCGGATCCTGCCAGGCGTGGATGGCGGTGAGGGGGGCGCCTTCGCGGGCCGCCTCGGCGGCGGCGAAGAGCAGGGCGGCGGCGGATGGCTCGGAGCCGTCGACCCCTGCCACGATCCCCCGGCCGACCCTTGCCGTGTCGTGCGGGATGATGGCCACCGGACCGTTGGCGGTCGACGCGAGCCGCGCCCCGACCGACCAGGAGTAGCGGAACCGCGACCCGGTGCGCTTCTGGGTACCGACGACCAGAAGGGACTCGGCCGTCGAGAACCGGGCGAGCTCCGTGATGGGGTCGCCGTGCACCAGTTGGGTACTCACGTCGAGGCCGGGGTGCGCCGAACGCACCCGGTCGGCCTCGCGGTCGAGCCCGTCCTGCGCCGCACCGAGCGACCCCTCCGTGACGACGTAGTCCGCCCCACCGATGGTGCTGTCGACGACCCGCACAAGCACGATCGCCTTGCCCGCACCGTGATCGATCGCCCAGTCCAGTGCTGAGGCCGCCTGCTCCGACCCGTCAGTACCGACGACGGTTGCCGCCATTGTCCACGCCCCTCGCGATTGCCGGTCGTCGACGGGAAGCCGAACACAATCCGCCGCTACGGCGAGCGTAGACCGCTCGGGCGACGGTGTCGAGAGAGGCGTTGAGGGGAAGATCCAACAGCGTGTGATGTCAACAGGTGGTGGAGATGGGGGGAATTGAACCCCCGTCCACTGCTGTGTTTCCATGCCTTCTACGGGTGTATCCAGTGACATCGTTCTACTCGGCTCCGGAATTTGACGCTGGCATCTAAACCGACGAGCCCAGCCCTGGTTTAAGTCTCCCGGCACCCCAGGACGGAATGACGGAACAAGCTCTCTAAGATTGCGCCAGCGACCGGGTAGAGAGCATTCCCGGACTGACGGACTTCTTTAGTGCGCTCGCTTAGGCAGCGAGGGCGAAGTCAGTGCGTGTTTTATTGGCACTTATATTTTGCAGAGATCGTTTACGAGATAACCCTGCATCCTCGACCCGCTTCTCACAGTTGCTCAGGCAATGTCGAAACCGATCATCCCCCTGACGCACTGCGCACCCGGGAGACCGAGTGCCGAAGTGGTTGGCATCACACGCTGTTGAATTATCAATTGCGCCGCCGGTGATTGGCAGCCCTCCATTCTACGTCGCGAACGACCCGAGCGCGACACCGATCGGTGTCAGAATGGCGCTGGACGACCGGAGGGCACCATGACCGAGACGATCATCACCGTGCAGGGACGATTCCAGGCGGCGCACCCGCCGGAGCGGGCGACGCTGACGCTGTCCGTGCAGTGGGACGGGGCCGACCGCGACGCGGTCTACGCGGCGACCACCGCCTCGGCCGACGAGGTGCGCTCGAGGCTGCAGCCGGTCGATGCGGCTACCGGTCCCCTCATCCGCTTCTCGAGCGACAGCGTTCAGTTGTGGACGGAGCGCCCGTGGAACCAGGACGGCCGCACTCTCGATCCGGTCTTCCACGCGCGGGTCGGGTTCATCGTGGTATTCGCGGTCGGATCGCCAGCATCACCCGGTCCCGGCACCGGAGCGCTCGCGCGCTTCGTAGACGAGGTCGCGGGCATCGCGGGGGTATCGGTCGGCGGCATCGACTGGGCGCTCACCGACGCAAGCCGGTCGGCCGCCCTCGCCGAGGTGCGCTCCCGCGCCGTCAAGGACGCCGTCGCGAAAGCGAGCGTCTACGCGCAGAGCATCGGGCTCGGCACGGTGCGGGCGATCGCCCTCGCTGACGAGGGAATGCTGGACGGCAAGGGTGCGACGCCGAGCGGTCATGGCGCCGAGCTGATGCGGATGTCGGCCGGCGCGGCATCCGCTTCTCCCCCGCTGTCCCTTGCGCCAGAGGAGATCAGGGTCGAGGCGGTCGTCGACGCGCGGTTCGTCGCCACATAACGACCAGTACCAGCGGGGATCAGTCGCCGAGGTTGCGACGGGCCCCCATGGCGCGGTCGGCCTCACGCTTGTCCTGGCGCTCGCGCAGGGTCTGGCGCTTGTCGTACTCCCGCTTGCCCTTCGCGACCGCGATCTCGACCTTGGCGCGGCCGTCGAGGAAGTAGATCGAGAGCGGAACGATCGTGTACCCGCCCTCCTTGATCTTGTTGTGGATCTTGAGGATCTGCTGCTTGTGCAGGAGCAGCTTGCGCTTGCGGCGGGGCGGGTGGTTGTTCCAGGTGCCCTCGTTGTACTCCGGGATGTGCACGGCGTCGAGCCAGGCCTCGCCGAACTCGACGAAGGCGTAGCCGTCGGTGAGGCTCGCGCGGCCGGCGCGCAGAGACTTGACCTCGGTGCCGGTCAGCACGAGGCCGGCCTCGTAGGTGTCCTCGATCGTGTAGTCGTGCCGCGCCTTGCGGTTGGACGCCACGACCTTCTGTCCACGCTCCCTGGGCACAATCTTCTCCGTCGTCTCCTGCCCCGCACGTGCGGAGCGGCCCACCAGTCTAACCGGCGGTCCCTACACCTTCAGGTACCGGCTGATCGCCACGCTGGCGGATGCCGCGGCGAGCACCACTCCGATCCCGATCAGGATCGGGGCGACGAGCAGGGCGTCACCCATGCCGATGAACGCGGTGGTGGTCTGGATCGTCGATCCCAGATAGCCCTGCACGAAGAACTTCACGATCGCGAGCACGGCGCCGGCCGCGAGCACCGAACCGATGAGGGCGGCGATCACGCCCTCGATGATAAACGGAGTCTGGATGAACCGGTTCGACGCCCCCACCAGCCTCATGATGCCGAGCTCCTTCCGCCGCGAGAACGCGGAGAGCCGGATCGTGGTCGAGATGAGCAGCACGGCGGCCACGAGCATGAGTCCCGCGATGCCGATTGCCGTGATGCTCGCCGCGTTGAGGGCGGCGAAGATCGGGTCGAGGTACTTGCGCTGGTCCTTGACTTCCTCGACACCGGCGAAGCCCGTGAGGCTCTCCACGAGGGCATCCGACTGGGTCGGGTCCTTGAGGTTCACCCAGTAGGCCTCGTTGAGAAAGTCGGGGGTGACGAAGTCGGCGAACTCGTTGTCGGAGAACTGCTCCTGGTAGCGGGCGAAGGCCTGGTCGTGGTCCTCGAACTCGAACCGGTCGATGAGCGGGGCGAGGGTCGTCGAGGTGAGCTGGGCCTCGACGAGGTCCTTCTGCTCTTGGGTCGCCTCGACGAGGTCGCAGTTGCCGATGTCGGATGATGCCGTGCAGAAGTACACGGCGACTTGGGCGCGGTCGTACCAGTAGCCCTTCATCTGGCCGATCTGCGACTGGAGCAGGATCGCCGCCCCGACGAAGGTGAGGGAGATGAAGGTCACGAGGATCACCGAGATGACCATCGAGACATTGCGCCGGAGTCCCGTGCCGACCTCCGACATGATCAGACCGAGCCTCACAGGTTCGCCCCGCTTCCGGTGACGGAGATGGACTGCGTCTGGTAGCCGCCCTGGCGCTCGTCACGCACCACCTGGCCACTGACGAGCTCGATGACCCGTCGCTGCATCTGGTCGACGATGCCGGCGTCGTGGGTGGCCATGATCACAGTCGTGCCGGAGGTCGAGATCCGCTCGAGGAGCGTCATGATGCCGGCGCTCGTCGAGGGGTCGAGGTTTCCGGTCGGCTCGTCGGCGAGGAGGATGGCCGGGCGGTTGACGATCGCGCGGGCGATCGCCACTCGCTGCTGCTCACCACCGGAGAGCTCGTGCGGGAAGCGGCTCGCCTTGCCGGCCAGTCCCACCATTTTGAGCACGTCGGGGACGGCCTCCTGGATGAAGCCCTTGCTGCGGCCGATCACCTGGAGGGAGAACGCGACGTTGGCGAACACCGTCTTCTGCGGCAGTAGGCGGAAGTCCTGGAACACCACCCCGAGGTTGCGTCGGAACAGCGGCACCTTGCGGTTGGCGAGCCGCCCGAGCTCCTGGCCGAGCACGTGGATCTGGCCTCGGCTCGGATTCTCTTCCTTGAGCACGAGCCTCAGAAAGCTCGACTTGCCCGACCCGGAGGCCCCGACGAGGAAGACGAACTCCCCCTTCAGTATCTCGAGGGTCACGGAATTGAGCGCGGGGCGCGCGCTGGAGGAATACTGCTTGGTTACCTGGTCAAACCGAATCATGGTCTTTCGAGCCTAGGTCGGTCGGAGTCGATCGGAGCAGCCGACAGGCCGGAATCTTCCAGCACCCGCCCCTATCCTGAGCGGATGACCGAACCTGCGCCCGAATCGCCCACCATCGTCTGGTTCCGCGACGACCTGCGCGCCGCCGACCATCCCGCGCTCACCGCCGCCGTGGAGCGGGGCGCCCCCGTGATCGCCCTGTTCGTGCTCGATGACGAGAGCGACGGCATCCGCCCGATCGGCGGAGCGTCCAGGTGGTGGCTCCACCACAGCCTCGAGGCACTGTCGGAGGCGCTGGCCGCGATCGGCGGACGACTGGTGCTGCGCCGGGGGGCCGCTGCCGCGGTGATCGCCGATCTCATCACCCAGACCGGGGCGGGCGCGATCGTCTGGAACCGCCGCTACGGGGGCGCCGAGCGCGCCATCGACACCGAGGTGAAGGAGTCGTCGCGGGCCGCGGGACTCGATGCGCGCAGCTTCGCTGGATCTCTCCTCTTCGAGCCGTGGACGATCACCACCGGCCAGGGCGGCCCCTACTCGGTGTTCAGCCCGTTCTGGCGCGCCTGTCTGGCCAGCGGCGAGCCGCGACATCCGCTGCCGACACCGTCCGCACTCCCGTCGTCACCGCCGACCGGGCCCGAGGTGGAGAGCGACGTGCTCGACGACTGGGGTCTGCTGCCGACAGGACCGGACTGGGCACAGGGGCTGCGCGACGCGTGGACCCCCGGGGAGGCCGGCGCGATCTCCCGGCTGGGCACGTTCGTGGACGAGGGGCTGCCGCTGTACTCCGAGCACCGGGACGAGCCGGCGGTGCTGGCGACCAGCAACCTGTCGCCGCACCTGAGGTGGGGCGAGGTGAGCCCGTACACGGTCTGGCACGCCCTCGACGAGGTGCGCCGGATGTCCCCCGGGGCGAAGAACCCGGCCAAGTTCCTCGCCGAGCTGGGCTGGCGGGAGTTCAGCTACCACCTGCTTTTCCACAACCCCGATATGGCGACGAAGAACTTCCGGCCGGACTTCGACCGATTCCCCTGGGCGGAGCCGTCGGAGGACACCCTGCATGCCTGGCAGCGGGGGCGCACCGGTATCCCGCTCGTCGACGCGGGTATGCGGCAGCTGTGGAAGACCGGCTACATGCACAACCGTGTGCGGATGGTCGCGGCGTCGTTCCTGATCAAGAACCTGCTCGTCGACTGGCGCGTGGGAGAGGCCTGGTTCTGGGACACCCTCGTCGACGCCGACCCGGCGAGCAACTCGGCGAGCTGGCAGTGGGTGGCCGGGTCCGGGGCGGATGCCGCGCCCTATTTCCGCGTGTTCAACCCGGTACTCCAGGAGACCAAGTTCGACCCCGACCGGGAGTACATACGCGAGTTCGTGCCCGAGGTCGACGGGGCGGACTACCCGGAGCCCATCATCGACCTGGGCGATTCGCGGAAGGCGGCCCTGGCTGCGTACGAGGTCGTGAAGCGGGGCTAGCCCTGACGCTTCCCCGGGCGCGGGCGCTGGCTAGTCCTGATCGCGCTTTCTCCAGCGGATGCCGGCGGAGATGAACCCGTCGAGGTCGCCGTCGAACACGTTCGACGGGTTGTTGACCTCGTAGTTCGTGCGCAGGTCCTTGACCATCTGGTATGGCGCCAGCACGTAGGAGCGCATCTGGTCGCCCCAGCTCGCCGTGATGTTGCCGGCGAGCTCCTTCTTCTGGGCCGCCTCCTCCTCGCGCTGCAGCACCATGAGCCGCGACTGCAGCACCCGGAGGGCGGCTGCGCGGTTCTGGATCTGGCTCTTCTCGTTCTGGCAGCTGACGACGATGCCGGTCGGGAGGTGGGTGATGCGCACCGCGGAGTCGGTCGTGTTGACCGACTGGCCGCCCGGTCCGCTCGATCGGAAGACGTCGACGCGAATGTCGCCGTCCGGGATGTCGATCGACTCCAGCTGTTCGATCAATGGCACGACCTCGACGGCGGCGAAGCTGGTCTGGCGCTTGCCGGCGGAGTTGAAGGGACTCATCCGCACGAGGCGGTGGGTTCCGGCCTCGACGCTCAGGGTGCCGAAGGCGTATGGCGCGTCGACCTCGATCGTCGTCGACTTGATACCCGCCTCTTCGGCGTAGCTGGTGTCGAGCACGGTCGTCGGGTAGTCGTGCTGTTCGGCCCAGCGCAGGTACATCCGCTGCAGCATCTCGGCGAAGTCGGCGGCATCGACGCCACCGGCCCCCGCGCGGATCGTGATGACTGCGGCTCGGGAGTCCCACTCGCCGTTCAGGAGGGTCTGCACCTCGAGGTCGCCAAGTACCTTCTGGATGCCGGCGAGCTCGGCCTGCGCCTCGATGGCGGAGTCCTCATCATCCGCTTCGTTCGCCATCTGCACGAGGACTTCGAGGTCGTCCAGTCGGGATTCGATACTGGTGAGCTTGGCGAGGTCGGACTGGGCGTGGCTGAGCGCGCTCGTGATCTTCTGGGCTGCGGCCGGGTCGTCCCAGAGGTCGGGTTCACCGGCTTGCTCGCTGAGTTCGGTGATCTCGTTCTCGAGGCGTTCGACGTCGACAACAGAGCGGATGTCGGCGAAGGTCGAGCGCAGCGCCTGGATGTTTTCGGAGATATCAAGATCGGTCATGTCCCAGCCAGACTACCCTCGCAGGCTCCCGTACCCCGTGGCCGGTAGCATCGGACGGCGATGACCGATGCTCCCTTCCGCTGGCAGTCGATGGCTCTGCCCGCCTTTCTCCCCACACTGCTCTTCTCGATCGGCGAGGGCGCAATCATTCCGATGATCCCGATCGTGGCGAACAACCTGGGCGCGACACTGGCGATCGCGGGGTTTATCCTGGCCATGATCATGGTCGGGGAGCTCATCGGCGACATCCCCAGCGGCTGGCTCATCAGCCGCATCGGCGAGCGGACCGCGATGATCGGTGCGGCGTTCGTGGCGATCGGGGGGCTCGTCATCGCGACTGTCGCCCCGAACCCCCTCATGCTCGGCGTCGGGATCTTCGTGGTGGGCATCGCGACGGCGGTGTTCGCCCTGGCGCGGCACGCGTTCATGACGACGTATGTTCCCCTGCCCTATCGCGCCAGGGCGCTCTCGTCGCTGGGCGGCACGTTCCGGCTCGGGTTCTTCATCGGGCCGTTCATTGCGGCGGCGGTGATCCACGTCACGGGGTCGACGTCTGCGGTGTTCTTCATCCACATCGTCGGGTGCCTCGGGGCGGCCGTGGTGCTGCTGCTGCTGCGAGATCCGTCGGCGACGTTCGGTGCGGTGCGGGGCAGACGCACTGGCTCTGGCACGAGGTCTGGCTCTGGCTCTGCTGATCATCACGCTCTCACGGAGGGCGAGGCGCTCGTGGCCGGCGAGTCGATCGGGCTGTTCCGCACGATCTGGAGCAACCGCGGAGTGCTGGGGAAGCTCGGGACCGGCGCAGCGCTCGTCGGGGCGACGCGGGCGAGTCGGGCGGTGATCCTGCCGCTGTGGGCGGTGAGCATCGGCATCGGCGACACGAACACGGCCCTCATCATCGGGATCGCTGGTGGGATCGACTTCGCCCTGTTCTATGCCAGCGGGCAGATCATGGACCGTTTCGGTCGGCTCTGGAGCGCGATGCCGTCGATGGTCGGCCTGGGTGGAGGGCTGATCGCACTCGCGTTCAGCCATGATGTCGCGAACAGTGTGCTCTGGTTCATCGTGATCGCGATGTTCCTGTCGCTGGCGAACGGGATCGGGAGCGGGATCCTCATGACGCTCGGAGCGGATCTCGCGGACAAGGCCAATCCGGCGCCGTTCCTGGGTGCGTGGCGGTTCACCAGCGATTTCGGGAGCGCTGGGGCACCACTGCTCGTGGCAGCTGTGACAGCGACCGCGTCGATCGCGGTCGCGACGGGCATCATGGGGGTTCTCGGGCTCGTGGGTGCGGCAATCCTGCTGCGGTATGTGCCGACGTACGCGCCGCGGAAGCCGCGCTGAGCAGAGCACCACTCACCGACAATTCGCATCGGTTCGAACTCAGCGACCGGCGACCTCGGACTGTCATCACGCATCTCGGCTTGAGCGGCTCCGGGGCGACCAGCCGCTCCGGCGACCTATCACTCCTAGCCAGCCAGCCGCCCGGGGCTGGTCTGCGACTCCGACTGCCTACCCGCCCGAGTCTGCCCGCGGTCTCGGCCAACTTGCCACACGCATTGGCGGCCCAGCGTTCCAGCGTTCCAGCGTTCCAGCGTTCCAGCGTTCCAGCGTTCCAGCGTTCCAGCGTTCCAGCGTTCCAGCGTTCCAGCGTTCCAGCGTTCCAGCGTTCCAGCGTTCCAGCGTTC
>JACMNE010000039.1 GCA_014378715.1 Microbacteriaceae bacterium | reverse complement strand
ACGCTGCCGACCACCGCGATCCGCGACGAGCGGAACCGCCGGATGAGCGCGCCGGCGGCCAGCCCCGCGATCAATGCACCGACCGGGAACGCCGCCACAGCCAAGCCGAACTCGGTGTTGCTGAGTCCGAGTGCCGACTTGATCTGCGGATAGCGGGGGAGAAGGTTGGCGAAGAGGGCGCCGTTGGTGAGGAAGAACAGGGCGACGCCCACGCGGGCGCGGCGAACCTGGGGCGGAAGAGGGGAAACCATGGCGCGCCCAGCCTAAGCTCGAACGCGTGTCCAGCCCCTCCAGAACGTCCCGCGCCGCCGTTGCCCTCCTCGCCGTCCTCGCCCTCGCCGGCTGCACCGGCGCGCCCGCACCGGCCCCCTCGGAGCGCACCATCTACCAGGCCGCCACCGAGGACGTCTGCCAGAGCGTGCTCGACGGCACCTACGACCAGGCCACCTTCTCTGCCGCCGCGGACAAGGTGCTCGCCGACTACCCCGACGAGGCCGCGACCGCCACGGTCGAGATGCCGGGCGCCGACGGCGTCGAGCTGCCGCCGATCTCGACCACTCTCGTCGCCTTCAGCAACATCCCGAATGCGATGTGGGAGGCCAGCGCCAACCAGTACGAGGTCGCGGTCACCTACCTCAAGGTCGGCTGCGCCTCGATCGCCAACGGCGGGGTCATCCCCGACGACGCGATGGCCGAGTTCGACGCGGCCCAGTAGCCCCAAACGGAGATCGTCTCTATTCTTTTCATTGCACCTAAGATATCTTAGTCATTATGAAATCCTCCGGGTCGTTGCTCACTCCGATTCTTCGATCGGACACTCAGGGGCGACTACTAGCCGAACTCGTTCTGCATCCTGACCGCGAACTTACTCTCACCGATCTTGCCAAGCGGGTGGGGGTCGCCGCGCCTACGATCATGCGAGACGTGGACAGGTTGGTCGCTGGTGGCACTCTGAAGGACAGGAGGCAGGGTAGGTCGCGGTTGATCAGCGCGAATGACCAGCATCCGATGTACCGGCCTCTCCGGGAGATTGTGCTCTACGGATACGGTCCCGCCGCTGTGCTCCCCGAACTGCTGCGAACCATTCCCGGAATCGCGCAGGCGTACCTCTACGGGTCGTGGGCCGAGCGGTACACCGGAACTCCAGGCGCTGACCCGGCGGACATCGACGTTCTCGTCATCGGCACTCCCGACCGCTCGGAGATCTACGATGCTGCTCGCCGGGCGACGGAGATCGTGGGCCGGGAGGTCAACATCAACGTGGTCTCACCGCCCCGCTGGGCTGGCTCCGAGGACGGTTTCATTGACACGGTGAAGGAGCGGGCGCTCGTTCCGATCGAGATCGGAGCCGACCGGTGATCCGGCGCTGGGAGAAAGGCCGACCCGCGATCGATGCTCTGCTGAGTGAACGGCGCCTCGAGCGCGTTTCGCCAGACCGGAAACTTGCAGACGTCTACCTCGAGGAGGCCCGCAGGCACCTCACGTCATCACAGTTGATGACCGACTCCGATCCAACGGGAAGTTTTCAGTTGGCCTATGACGGCGCCCGCAAAGCTTTAGTCGCCATGCTCATCAACCAGGGCCTCCGGCCGACGTCCACGGGTGGTCACCGGGTCGTCGAGGACGCGCTCCGCGCTCAACTCACCCCGCCGAAGAACGAGATCGTCGACGGCTTCGGCTGGATGCGGGGCCTGAGGAATGCCAGCGAATACCCATCCTTCGACCGGCCTTCGGCGGCATCGGAGGATGCCGCCGAGGCTCAGGCCCTCACGGCGACCATCATCGAGAAGTCGAAGGAGCTTGTCGATCTGATGCCGGTGTACTGAGGGCGCGTTCCCCAGACGGCGGATGTCGCGTCCGCGCCTCACACACCCGCGGCAGCCACCAGCGCCCGTGCCTCCGGCAGCACCCCACGGGGGTCGTTCGCCGAGGCGATGCGGGCGAGCCGCTGCAGCGCGTCCGGGTCGTAGCTGCGCGTGATGTGGGTCGACCCCAGACTCGCCCCGAAGTTCACCAGGCTGCGACCGGAGGTGACCGCGGCGACCGACTCCATGATCGCCGCGGCGCTCGCGAGGGTGGCTTCGACCACGGGCGGTGACGCGATCCCGATGCTGAGCAGGCTGAAGGGCGCAGCACGGTGCGAGACCGCACTGTCGACACGGCTGGTGAACCGGCCGCCGAGCAGGCGCAGCTCGACGACGACCTGCGGGCAGTCCGACTCGGGCCCGGAGACCGCCAGCAGCGCGTCGAGGGCCTCCGGGGTCAGTGCGTCGAGCAGGATTCCCTCATCGTGCACCGGCATCGGATCGACCGGATCGCTGTGGATCATGCCGAGCGCAGCGCCGGGCATCACGCCGAGGCCGCCGAAGATGACCGGGGCCGCCGTCGCGATCGGCTCGATGAGGGCGGGTCCCTGCACCGCGTCGCCGGTCCAGGCGAACCGCACCGCGAGGGTCGTGACTCCGGCCAGGGGTTCCGGGATCCCGGGCATCGGGGGGAGGCGCAGGATGGCGAGGGAGGTCGAGGCCTGGTCGGGGAGCGTGGTGGCCCAGGTGCGTCAGCGATGGGTGACGTCCGCGACATCCGCTGCGGAAAAGTACAGGCAGCCGCCGAAGAACTCGGGGAGGTCGACGAGGGTGAACTCGACCGCGCTGACGATGCCGAGCGCGCCCTTGCCGCCGCGCAGGCCCCAGAAGAGGTCGGTGTTCTCGCTCGGGGTCGCGCGCAGGATCGTGCCGTCGCCGGTGACGACGTCGATCGCGGTGACGAGGTCGGAGGCGAAGCCGTACCCGCGGCCGATCGGGCTGAGTCCGCCGCCGGTGAGGTAGCCGACGACGCCGACCCTCGGGGCGGAGCCGGCGAGCGGCATGAGTCCGAGGGGAGCTGCGGCGGCGAGCACCGTCTCCCAGCGCACCCCGGAGCCGCCCCAGGCGGTGTGGTCGCGGATCTCGACCTCGTCCAGGAATCGGGTCTGCACGAGCAGGGTCGGGCGGGTGTGCTCGAGCGCGCCGTGGCCGATCAGCTGCACGGCCACGCCGTGGTCGTGCCCAGCCGCGAACCGCATCACCACCGCGATGTCGGTCGCGTCAGCCACCTCGATCACGGCCGCGGATCGGGCCGGCGAGATCGCGGAACAGGTCGGTGGTGTCGGAGGAGGTGATAGTCGGGGGTCGCCTTTCTGGGTATGGTGTGTCCCCCCTGAGCCGAATCGGGCTCGTCACCCCGACAAAATAGCGCTCCGGAGATTTGCCCGCCAGACCCTACGCTCGAGATATGTCCCCCAATCGCCGCTGGTACTCCGAGACCTGGCGCTCCGCCCTGTTCGCCACCGCGCTCGTCCTGTTGGGCGCCCTCCTCATCGGCGGACTCACCAGCTTTGCCCAGGGGTTCCTGCCCGCCTGGCTCCACTCGCTCAGCAACTCCGCCGGCGGCTGGACCATGTTCAGCTTCCTGCTCGTCTGGCTCAGCCGCGCCCGCCCGCTTCTCGGCGCGTTTCTCGGAGTCGTCGCGTTCCAGGCGCTCAACGAGGGCTACGGCCTCGCCTCGCTCTGGCGCGGCCTCTTCTACGCCGAGCCATTCGGCTCCATCTGGACCCTCATCGGCCTCGTCGCCGGCCCGCTCCTCGGGGTCGCCGCGTGCCTCACCCGCTACGGCCGCCCGCTCTGGCGCGCCCTCGGCGTCACCCCGCTAGCGGCGGTCCTCCTCGGCGAGGGCATCTACGGCCTCCAGTTCATCGCGGACACCACGAGCCCCGTCTACTGGACCCTCGAGATCGTCCTCGCCGTCGCGTTCATGGTTGCCGCCATCATCCGCTGCCGTCCACGCCCGGCGGTGCTGCCGATCGGTGTCTGGCTCGTCGGGGCCTTCGCGTTCTGGTTCCTGTTCGCGTTCGT
>JACMNE010000178.1 GCA_014378715.1 Microbacteriaceae bacterium | reverse complement strand
TTCCGTGGGCGCAACTCCTTCATCGTCGCGGTCCTGATCATCCAGATGATCCCAGCCGAGGCGCTGTTCATCTCGCAGTACCGGATGCTCGACGGCTGGGGGCTGCTCAACTCGGTCATCGGGCTGAGCGTGCTGTACTTGGCCGCGAATGTGCCCTTCACGATCTGGGTGCTCAAGGGCTTCGTCGACGGCATCCCCATCGAACTCGAGGAGTCCGCGATGCTCGACGGGTGCAGCCGGGTCGGCGCGTTCTGCCGCATCACCCTGCCGCTGCTCGGCTCCGGGCTCGTTGCCTCCTCCATCTTCAGCTTCCTCGCCGTCTGGAACGAGTACACCCTCGCCCTCGTCACGCTCTCCGCCGAGGACAGCAGAACACTTCCCCTGTGGCTGCAGGGATTCCGGGGGCAGATGCAGGAGACGGACTGGGGCGGCATCATGGCCGGGTCCACCCTCATGGCGCTCCCCGTCGTCATCCTGTTCATGATCGTGCAGAAGCGGATGGCCTCCGGCCTCACGGCCGGCGCGCTCAAGTGACGGGCCCCGAAGCGCCGGCGGCCGGCGTGACAGACAGCGAGGAGTCCTACCCGCGGCTGGAACTTCACTACCCCCGTCCGGTGATCGCCTTCGACATCGGGGGGACGGCGATCAAGATCGTCGTCGTCGACGCGCGGGGCGACGTGGTCCACACCCGGTCCGTTCGCACTCCGGTGGGGGAGGAGAACGCCCTGCTGGCGGCGCTCGTGGACGCCGTGGACAGCACGCGTCGCGACTTCCCGCAGGCGTCCCCGGCGGCCATCGGCGTTCACATCACGGGACTAGTCGACGACGACCGCGGGGTGGTGGTCCTCGCCGAGCACCTCGGGCTCCGCAACGTGGCCATGCGCGACCGGCTCGCGGGGCTCACCGGCCTCCCCGTCGCGTTCGGCAACGATGCGCGGGGCGCGGGAGTGGCGGAGTTCGAGATGGGCGCCGCACGCGGATACCACAACGCGATGGTCGTCTCGATCGGCACCGGCATCGGTGCGGCGGTGTTCGTCGACGGACGGCTCTACACCGCCGACGGATTCGGCGCGGAACTCGGGCACATGCGCACGACCGCCGTGGGCTCGACCGCGGGAGTGGTCTGCGCCTGCGGCGGGTGGGGCTGCCTCGAGACGCTGTCCTCCGCCAAGGGGGTGGAGGGGGCCTACGCCCGCGCGACCGGCACGGCTCCGGCCGGTGCCGAGCGGGTGTTCGCCGCCGCCGCGGCGGGGGATCCCGTCGCCGAAGCCGTCGTCGACTCCTGCATCGACGCGCTCGCGCTCGCCTTCGCCCAGGTGACGGCCATCCTGTCGCCCGAGATCATCGTCGTGGCGGGGGGTCTGTCCGGGGCGGGCGAGCAGCTGCTCGGCCCGCTCCGGACCCGGCTCGACTCCCTGCTCACCTTCCAGCGCCGCCCGGTGATCGCCCGCGCCCGGTTCGGCGGTCAGGCAGGGGTGATCGCCTCGGCGCTGATCGCCGGTCGGCTTTCGGGCAGCACAGGGAACCTGTCGACTGGCACCCGCGAATGACTGCGGACTCTCCCGCCCCGCCGCCCTTCCGCCTTCTGCGTTCGCCGCCCCCGCGCGTGCGCAGGCAGAAGCGCGACAGCGAGCTCACGGGGGAGACCGCCTCCGCGCTTCTGTACATGATCTCGACCGGGTCGGCGACGAATCGCGCGGACCTCGCGCGCACCCTCGGCCTCCCGCCGTCGACGATCACGGGCAAGATCAACGAACTGCTCGACGCCTCTCTCGTCGAGGAGGTCGGCAAGGGTGACCCGACCGGCGGGCGCCGCCCCCGCATCCTGCAGCTGCGGGAGGACGCGGGCGTGATGCTGGCGGCCGACCTCGGACGCAACCACGCCCGGCTCGCCCTGCTCAACATGTCGGGCGGGATCCTGTGCACGGAGAGCATTGCGATCAGCATTGGCTCCGGGCCGGAGAAGGTGCTCGGCCTGGTCGCCGACGCGCTCCGCGCACTGCTCGCGACCGCTGGCCAGCCGACCGTGCGCGGGGTGGGGGTCTGCATCCCGGGGCCTGTCGACGTCGCCAAGGGCATGGTCGAGTCGCCGGCGTCGATGCCCGGCTGGCACCGCTTCGACGTCGTCGACTGGCTGGCAGCCGAGTTCGACACGGTGGCGGTGGTCGACAATGACGCCAATATGATGGGCCTCGGCGAGTACGCCTACCTCGCCAGGCAGGCCCAGGCGACGTCGGTCAAGTACAAGAGCATGCTCTACCTCAAGGCCGGAACGTCCATCGGCTGCGGCATTGTGATCGACGGGCACGTGTATCGCGGCGCCACGGCACTGGCGGGTGATATCGCGCATGTGCGTGTGGCCGCCGCTGGCGAGCGCCCCTGCGGCTGCGGCAACCGGGGCTGCCTCGAGACGGTGGTTGGCGGGGCCGGGATCGGCGACGAGCTGCGGAAGGCGGGAGTGCCGGTGCGCGACATCTTCGACATCGTGCGCCTCGCCCAGGACAGCGACGTGCGGGCCACCACCCGCACGAGGGCGGCGGGTCGACTCGTCGGCGATACGCTCGCGGCGATCGTCAACTTCTTCAACCCGGAGGTGGTCGTGCTCGGCGGGCTGCTGTCGACCGTCGAACCCTTCGTGGCCGCCATCCGCTCTCAGCTCTACGAGAGCTGCCATCCGCTCGCGACCACGAGCCTGCGGATCCAGCAGAGCGCGGCCGGCATCGACGCGGGTGTGCTCGGGGTCGGCCAGCTCTGCCTGCGCAAGGCGCTCTCCGAACTCTAGACGGCCACCCGCCCCGTCGCCTCCAGCACGCGCGCCGACAGGTCCGGTTCCTCCGTGATCTCATCGAACGGCACCATCGGGCGGATGATGCGGGTGTGCGGCAGGCGGGACAGGTCCTGGTCGACCCCGCCAGGGGTGAGGGCCAGGAGCCAGTCCGCGGCCATGGCGAACAGCTCCGGCTCGAGGTAGCCGATCTTCACCACGACGATGTCGGCCGCCCGCGCGTCGACGCCGTTCCGCAGGAAGTCCGACTCGAGGTGGTATGGCTTGCGCCGCGCGGTCAGGATGAGGCGAAGGCCGCCGCTGCGCACCACCACCTCGGTGTCGGCGGCCGGGTCGCCATGCACGATGTGCTCGACCGTGCCGTCGATCTCCGCGGGCGGGGCGACGGTGTCGTCGACGATCGCTCCCACCCGCAGCGACACTGTGGCACCCACCCCCGCCAGGACGCAGACCTCGACCGCGCCAGGGTCGGGGATCGACGCGTACACGACCTCGACCGAGCCGTCGACGATCTCCGGCCGCCGTAGCAGCTCCCGCAGCGTGCCGGTCACGTCGCCCGCCCCGCCGGCCGTCGGGTTGTCCCCCGAGTCGCTGATGAAGAAGGGCCGGGCGGTGCTGTGAACAGCGGTGTCGAGGCAGTGGTCGAGGGTGCCCGTCGGCGCGACGAACTCGAAGTCGTCTCGCACCCGCCACAGGCTGGCGGCCAGCAGCTCCGCGGACTCCACGACTGCGGAGCGGTCGTCCCCGGTCACCACGACCACGGCATGGTTGCGGGGCTCGTCGGCCCAGGCATAGCCGATCCACAGACCGGCGTCGATCACGCCGGCGCGCGCCTCCACCTCGGGCACCAGGGCGTAGAGGCTCTTCGCCGGCTCCACCCGGGTGCTGGTCTTCTCGCCCGGCAGCAGCATGGGCACGGGGATCCACGCCGTGATCACCGGGTCGGACCGCCCCGGCCCGAGGAGCCGGTCGATGAGATTCGTGGCGGAGCGTTCGACCGTGTCCAGCACATCCTCGTGCGGTGCGAGACGGTGGCAGGTGATCAGGTCGACGGTGGACGCCAGCTGCTGCGAGACGTTTCCGTGCAGGTCCATGCTGGCGGAGATCAGCGCATCCGGCCCGACGAGCTCCCGGATCCGCACCGCCAGTTCGCCCTCCGGGTCGTCGACGCCGACGACGCTCATCGCCCCATGGATGTCGTAGAGCACCCCGTCGACGGGTCCGTCGGCGCGGAGGGTGTCCCGCACGGCGGCGAGGATGGTGCCGGTCATCTGCCGATAGTCGGCCGACGGCACCGGGCCTCCGGGGATGGCCCGGTAGTGCACCAGGGCTGTCCAGTCCGCCCGGGTGCGCAGCGCGGATCCCGCAGCCAGGAAGGGGTACCTGGCGAAGTAGCCGTCTCCCTCGGTCCGCACGAACTGGTCGATCGGGGTCACCGCCGGCGAGTAGACGCTGGCTTCGAGCGACATCCCGAGCGAGATGATCCTGGGGCGATTCGGCATGGTCGATCCTGTCTTCCAGAGGTGTCCTTCCACCCTAGGCATGCGGATGTGGCGTCCAGCCGGTACCCCGTTAACACCCGGTTAATTCGGTGCCAAAGTAACTCGGCCCGGGAACCGGCCTCTGACCGGGCGGATAGCGTGGGAGCGCCGCCCCTGCCGGGCGGCGAACAGGGAGGTTCATCCGCATGAGAATCGGCGTCAGTTCCTACAGCTTCGCGCGGGCGTTCGAGGAGGGCACGATGGACATCCTCGACGCCATCGACTGGGTCGCCGACTCGTCGGCCAGTCACCTCGAGATCTCCATCGCCGGCCTCGGCAGCCAGCTCATCGACGATCCCGACCTGGTCGAGCGGATCCGAGGGCGGGCCGAGGCCCGAAACGTGCCCCTTGTGAACTATGTCGTCGCCGCAGACTTCCTCGACCCTGACCTCGAGGCGCAGGTCACCCGGCTGACAGCGCACCTCGACGTGGCCCACCGTCTGGGCATCCCGCTGTTTCGCCACGATGTGGTGGCCTGGGACTGGCGCGAGAGTGACCAGGCCGAGTTCGAGCGTACCTTCGAGGCGATCGTCCCCGTCTGCCGTCGGATCGCCGAGTACGCCGCGACCCTCGGCATCACCACGAGCGTCGAGAACCACGGCATGAGCATGAACAACAGTGAGCGGGTCCGACGCCTGGTCGGGGCGGTTGACCTTCCGAACTTCAAGGTGACCCTCGACGTCGGCAACTTCCTCTGCGTCGACGAGCTGCCGCAGTCCGCCGTGCCGCAGACCCTCCCCTTCGCCTCCGTGGTGCACCTCAAGGACTTCTACATCCGGGACTTCAGACCGGGCGATGGATGGCTGAGCACGGTCGCGAACCGCAGCATCCTCGGCGCGATCGTCGGATTCGGTGACCTGCCCATGCGGTCGATCATCGGCACAATCAAGGCATCCGGCTTCGACGGGCCCATCTCCATCGAGTTCGAGGGGCTCGAGGACTCCCTCACCGGGGTCGGAGTCGGTCTCGCCAACGCGCAGCGCATCTGGAACGAGGGGGAGTGACCATGGGCAGGATACGTGTGGGAATCGTCGGCGCCGGCACCATCGCGGGGCTCCATCTGGCCGCCTACGCGAAGAATCCGGATGTCGCGGTCGTCGCGATTTGTGACCTCAACACCGAGCGAGCGACGGCCCGTGCCGCCGAGTTCGGCGCGGCCAGGGTCTGCTCCGACTACCGCGACCTGGTGACCTCCTCGGACATCGACGTCGTCAGCGTCTGCACGCGCAATGACAGCCATGCCGAGATTGCGATCGCCGCGCTCGAGGCGGGCAAGAGTGTGCTCATCGAGAAGCCGATGGCTGTGACCGTGGCGGAGGCCGAGGCCATCGTGAGTGCCGAGGCCGCGAACCCCGGCTTCGTGCAGATCGGCTACGTGCGCCGATACTCCTCCAACGCCGTCACCCTCAAGTCTTTCATCGACGCGGGGGACCTCGGTCCCCTCTATTACGCCAAGGCCACCTTCCTGCGCCAGGCGGGCAACCCCGGTGGATGGTTCTCCAACCGGTCGATCTCGGGCGGGGGCCCGCTCATCGACCTCGGAGTGCACTTCATCGACATGTGCCTCTTCCTCATGGACTTTCCGGAGGTGAAGTCGGTGAGCGGATACACCTTCGAGCGTCTCGGCAACCGGGGGAACATCCAGGGTCTCGGCCGGTACATGACGGCGGACTACGACGTGGACCACAACTCCGTGGAGGACCTCGCCGGCGCGCTCGTGCGGTTCGCCTCCGGCGCGGTGCTGATGCTCGACACCTCCTATTCGCTGCACGGGCGGGACAACCAGTTCTTCGAGATCTACGGGGAGAAGGGTGGGGCGACCCTGGAACCCGCGCTGCACATCACCACCGAGCGGCACAACACCCTCATGGAGCTCACCCCGACGATCGATTCGCTGACCTTCGAACTGGAAGAGGGCTTCCAGAACGAGATCGACACCTTCGTGCGGACGGCGCAGGGGAGGGGCGCGCCCGTCGCCCCCGCCATGCACGGGCTGCACATGGCGAGGATCCTCGCGGCGATCTACGAGTCCGCGGAGTCCGGCACCGAGGTGCGCCTCGGGCCGATCGTCACGCTGGCACTGCCGGCCTGAGCGCGGTCAGACCGGCCCGGGCGCTGGGGGCGGCATCCGGAACACGAGCGACTGGAAGGCGTGGCCCGCTCTCAGCACGGAGATGTCCGCCTCGCGCGCCCCCACGATGAGCATCCCCACCGGCAGGCCGTCGATCGCACCGCAGGGGAGGGAGAGCGCGGGGTGTCCGGTGAGGTTCGTGGCGCAGGTGTTCACGGACATCCCGAGGGCGACGTCGACGAACTCGTCGGCCTCCAGCCGGCCGGGGAAGGTGGCCGCGACCCCGGGCTGGGTGGGCATGACGACGAGGTCCACCGAGTCGAACAGCGCGTCGTAGGCCGACGTCAGCTCGGCCACGAGGCACCGGGCCAGGGCGGCGACCTCGCCTCCCGTCTCCGATCGGGCCAGCAGGCCGGTGATGAACGCCACCTTGGCCGCAACCGGAAGCTCCGCGGCCCGCTCGGCCCAGGCGAGAGAGATCGAGGCCCCCGCCCCGGGCCAGACCCGCGCGATGCCCTCCCACCCCGGCTCGTCCAGCGGGTGGAGCAGGGCGAGCGAGCCCTCGCTCATCAACGGGGTGAACATGTGCCTGGCATCACGGTGCCCGGGAATCGACACGGCCCGAACCGAAGCGCCGAGGGCGCGGAACCGTGCGGCGGACGCCCGGACCGTTGCGTCGACGGCGGCGAGCGAGAGCCCGGGCCAGTCGAACCCCTCCTCGAGCACCCCGACCCGCACCCCGGAGAGAGGATCCATTCCGAAGGGCGCTCCGACGTGGCCGGTGACCTCCCCCGGCCGGTATCCAGGTGCCGTCCCCTGCCGGGGATCGACCCCGTCCGGTCCGGCGATGACCTCGAGGACCGCCGCGATCTCCAGCACGCTGCGGGCCATCGGCCCGAGGTGGTCGACCGACGGCACCCCGGGGAGCGCGCCCGTGTACGGCACCGATCCGAAGGTCGGTTTGAGGCCGCAGATGCCGCTCCACGACGCCGGACCGGTGACCGAGCCGCCCTGGTCGCCCCCGATCGCGACGTCGACCTCGCCAGCGGCGACCAGCGCGGCGCATCCGCTGGATGATCCTCCGGTGGAGCGGGACGGGTCGTAGGGGTTCGTCACGGCTCCACCGAGACCGGTGAAACTGTGTCCGGAGAAGCCGAGGTCCTCGCATCGCGCGATCCCGGTGATCTCGGCGCCGGCCGCCAGCAGCCGGGACACCACCGTCGCGTCGAGGTGGGGGACGATCTCGCCGAGGAACGCGCTGCCCGCGCGCAGGGGGATCCCGGCCACCCCGATGGTGTCCTTGACAGCCACCCGCCAGCCGGCCAGCGGACCGCTGCCGCTCCCGGGGATGTGCGTCATCGTCGCCCAGGCGTTGTGCGGGTTCGGTGCGGCGGGGTCGCTCCCTGTCCGACCGGTCCCGGCGGTCTTCGGTGGCGCGCCGGCGAGCTGACGCACCCGGGCGTAGGACTCGCGTTTACGCTCGACGGCGCGGAGGTAGCCGCCGATCTCCGCCTCGTCGAGGTCGAATCCGAGCTCCCGGGCCGCGGCCAGCACCCGCGACGGGGTAAGGGACACAATGCGGGGCGGCGGAATGGAGCTCATGAGCGATCGTAGGCACGACCGGAGCGGGATCCGGCCCGCCCGGATGACCGGCAGGTTAAGTCAGCCCTGAATTTGTACGAACGGGCCGCGCTTCCCCGGAAATGCACGGGCGACACCGCTCCGGATGGCTACTCTGGCCGGGGGACGTGGAGTACGCCCGCAGGGAGAAGAGGACCGGGACATGGACGCAGCGACCGACGACCACACGACCTACATGCGGCTGGCCATCGCGGAGGCCGAGAACGCCGGCCTGCGCGGGGACCTCGCGGTAGGGTCCGTCCTCGTGCTCGACGGAGAGGTGATCGGAGCCGGTGCGAACGCCGCCACGACGCGGGACGACTTCACCGCGCACGCCGAGATCGAGGTGCTGCGCGGGCTGTCGGACGACCGCCTCGCCGCGGGACTCGAGAACGCCACCCTCTACACGACCTTCGAACCCTGCCCCATGTGCATGGGGGCCATCTTCTACTCGCGCATCGGGACCGTCGTCATCGGCGGACACCGCCCGACGGGGGACCAGCGCTGGGGAGGCTACTCACCCCAGCAGTTCGCCGCTCTGGTGGCGCCGTCCGGGTTCAGTCCCGTCGTCATCGACGGCCCACTCGAGGACGAGTGCCGTGTCGCCCGGGAGACTACGTCCCCCACCGCCAAGCAGTGGAAGGTCACCAGATGAGAGGAACGTCATGCAGGTCGTGATCCTCGACTCCGCGGAGGAGATGGGCGAGTACGGCGCGGACGAGATCCTGCGGGACATCGATGCGGAACGCCTCGATGTGCTCGGGGTCGCGACCGGCTCGTCCCCGCTCCCGGTCTACGCGGCGCTCGCCCGCAGGGCCAGCCCCGCGGTGGCTGGGCTGACCGCCTTCGCGCTCGACGAGTACGTGGGGGTCGCCCACGATCATCCGCAGAGCTACCACTGGGTCATCCACCGCGACGTGACCGTGCCGCTCGGGCTGGACCCCGCGCGGGTGCATGTTCCGGACGGGGCCGCGTCCGACCTGGCAGCGGCGTGTTCCGCCTACGAGAGGCAGATCGCCGACGCGGGGGGCGTCGACCTCCAGATCCTCGGGATCGGTGGTACTGGGCACATCGGATTCAACGAGCCCACCTCCTCGTTCGGCTCCCGCACCCGGATCAAGACGCTGACTCCTCAGACGCGGCGCGACAACGCCCGGTTCTTCGCCACCCCGGAGGACGTGCCCGTGCACTGTGTCACCCAGGGACTCGGGACGATCATGGCGGCCGGGCGCATCCTTCTCTTCGCCAGCGGTCTGGGCAAGGCGGCGGCCGTCGCGCGGGCCGTCGAGGGTCCGCTCAGCAGCATGTGCCCCGGATCCATCCTGCAGCTGCACGAGCACGCGACGGTGGTGCTCGACCGGGAGGCGGCGTCGGAGCTGACCCTCACGGAGTACTACCGGTTCGTCTTCGACAACCGGCCCGACCGGCACGACGAATAACCGCCGCGTCACACGGCGACGCATGGCGTCACAGTGTTGCGTCATGGCGTCGCGCCGCGACATCCGCTCTCATAGGCTGCGCGCATGATCAGCATCGAACAACTGACCAAGGTCTACGGTCACGGCAAGAACAGCACCGTGGTGCTCGACCGGCTCGACCTCACCGTCGACGCCGGCGAGATCTTCGCGGTCGTGGGCCCGAGCGGGGCAGGCAAGAGCACCCTCGCCCAGTGCGTCAACCTGCTCGAGCGCCCGACCGCAGGTTCCGTGCTGGTCAACGGCGAGAACCTGTCCCGCCTCGGCGAGAGGCAACTGCGGGTCGCGCGCCGCCGCATCGGCACGATATTCCAGTCCGACAGCCTCTACAGCCGCCGCACCGCCGCGCAGAACATCGCGCTGCCGCTCGACTACCTCGGAGTCACCGCGGCCGAGACGAAGCGCCGCGTCGGCGAGCTGCTCGAGCGGGTCGGGCTCTCCGACCGCGCCGGCCACTACCCGCACCAGCTCTCCGGCGGCCAGCGCCAGCGGGTCGGCATCGCCAGGGCCCTCGCCCTGCGCCCCTCGATCCTGCTCTCCGACGAGGCGACGTCCGGCCTCGACCCTGAGTCGACGGCCTCGATCGTCACCCTCCTGCGTGAGCTGCGCACCGACCTCGGCCTCTCCATCCTCTTCATCACCCACGAGATGGACACCGTGCTCCAGGTCGCCGACTCCGTCGCCCGCCTCGATCACGGGCATATCGTCGAGTCCGGGTCGATCGTCGACCTGCTCCGCGACCCGGAGTCCGCCCTCGGCCGCGCCCTGCGCCCCGCCCGCCCGCACGTCGCCGCGCAAAGCGGGCAGAACGAGTGGCACCTCACCTACACCTCGCCGGACGTGCCGGCCGACTGGGTCTCCCGCCTCGCCGCCGCGCTCGGCGAGACCGTGTCGCTGCTCGGCGCGTCGATCGAGACCGTCGATGGCAGAGCCGTCGGCCACGCCACGGTCGGGGTGTCGAACGATCGAGCGGATGTCGCGGACGGCGTCACGGCGGACGACATCGCCGCCGCCGCGGGTGCCCTCGGGCTCGACGCCCGCCGGGTGGCGACCGGGACCACCGCATCCGAGCCGTCGAACACCGATGCCCTGCTGGAGCGTGCCGCATGAGCGCCTCGCTCCTCTCCTCTGCGGTCGGCGCCATCATCCGCTCGTCGAATGCCGTGCCGATCGCCGAGATCCCCGCGCTGGTGTTCCCCGCACTGCTCGACACCCTCGTCATGGTCAGCATCGTGATGGTCATCGTCGTCGCCGTGGGCATCCCCCTCGGCGCGATCGTGCACAACCTCGCCCCGGACGGCCTGTTCGAGAACCCCGCGCTGCATTCCACCCTGAGCTGGATCGTGAGCATAGGGCGGTCGCTGCCCTTCCTGATCCTCATGGCCTCGATCGTGCCGTTCACCCGGTTCATCACAGGTACCAACATCGGCATCCCGGCCGCGGTGGTGCCGATGTCGATCGCCGGCATCGCGTTCTTCACCCGCATCGTCGAGAACTCGCTGCGCGGGGTGCCGCCCACTCTGGTGCGTGTCGCCAGGGCCTCCGGGGCCTCCCGGCTGCAGATCATCCGCACCGCCCAGCTGAGCGAGGCACTGCCCTCGATCATCGGCGGGCTCACGATCAACACGATCGCGATGATCGAGTACTCCGCGATCGCCGGCACGATCGGCGCGGGCGGCATCGGCTACGTCGCGGTCACCTACGGTTACCAGCGCTTCGACCACCCCGTGATGATCGCGACGATCATCATCCTCGTGGCGACGGTCGCCTCGGTACAGCTGGCCGGCGACGCCCTGGTGCGCGCAGCGACCCCGCACGCGCGGGACCGCACCGCCCGGGGTGCCCGGATGCCCCGGGCACCGCGGCAGCTCAGCAACGTCTGAGTCGCGCCCGCGACATGCGCTCTCGACTTTCTCCTCCACCCTCTCTCACCGCTAAGGAACAGCCATGTCCCAGGACGCCCTCGCCAAGCCCGCAGCCGACGACCCGCACGGGTTCGAACTGAAGAAGCGCCGCCGCTGGCCGTGGATCGTCGGCGGGATCGTGGTGGTCGTCGGGGTCGCCGCCGCCATCGGCATCCCGCTGCTCAACCCGGCCCAGTCGCCGAACAATGTCGCCGGTGCCACGCTCGTCGTCGCGACGGCCGAGGGCAACGCCTCCGAGCAGGCGCTCGTGAACTTCGTGGCCACGGAGGTCGCACCGAAATACGGCATCACGGTCGAGTTCAGAGGGCTCTCCGACAGCAACACGATCAACCGCGCGGTGAGCGAGGGCGAGGTGGCCGGCACGGTCTACCAGCACAAGCTCTGGCTCGCCCAGGTGCTCGAGTCGAACCCCGACTTCACGGAGACGGCGGCCGCCCCCATCTTCCGCTGGGGATTCGGGCTCTGGTCGGACAAGTGGGGCAGCGTCGACCAGATCCCCGACGGCGCGAACATCTCGCTCTACTCCGACCCCGCCAACGAGGCGCAGGGCCTCTGGCTGCTCGAGAGCGCCGGGCTCATCACCCTCAAGGAGGGCACCACCGCCGGCACGGCGACCCAGGCCGACATCGCGACCAACCCGAAGAACCTCACCTTCACACTGCTGGACTTCGCCGCCCAGTCGCGGGCGCTCCCCGACATCGATGCCGCAGCCGGCTACACCGAGTACTACCTCGCGGCGAGCATCCCGATCGAGAAGCAGATTTTCGCCCCGCAGGCGCCGGACGAATTCGCCGGCCAGCTGACGATCGGATCGGACTACGCCGACTCCGACAACGTGAAGAAGCTGATCCAGGCGTTCACCGACCCGGCAGTGCAGGAGTTCCTCGCGACCGACCCGTCGGTGAAGGGCATCCTGCTGCCGATCAACGGGTAGCGGTTCGAGGAGCGCGAGTCGCTGTTGCGGCCCGTGTTCTCGATCGTCCGTGACATCCGCTTGCCTGATGATGCACCGGATGTTCGCTCATGGCGAGATCGGGAAGTGGCGCGTGGAATGGCCGTCGCATAAACTTGAGCCGCGATAACTCAAGTTTGGAAAGGCGATCGATGGCCAACCTGCAAGGTGCCCCAGGATCCGGCGACGACCAGAAGACCCCCCTGCAGCAGTACGGGGTGGACCTCACGGAGATCGCCAGGCAGGGCAAGCTCGATCCGGTGATCGGGCGCGACGCGGAGATCCGCCGGGTGAGCCAGGTGCTCACCCGCCGCACGAAGAACAACCCCGTGCTGATCGGGGAGCCCGGCGTGGGTAAGACCGCCGTGGTCGAGGGGCTCGCCCAGCGGATCGTCGCGGGAGACGTGGCCGACAGCCTCAAGGGCAAGCGGCTTGTGAGCCTCGACCTCGCCGCGCTTGTCGCCGGCGCCAAGTACCGCGGGGAATTCGAGGAGCGGCTCAAGGCCGTGCTCGCCGAGATCAACGCGGCCGACGGCCAGATCATCACCTTCGTCGACGAGCTGCACACGCTGATGGGCGCCGGCGGCGGCGAAGGCTCCGTGGCGGCGTCGAACATGCTCAAGCCGATGCTCGCACGCGGCGAGCTGCGCCTGATCGGGGCGACAACGCTCGACGAGTACCGCCAGTACATCGTGGAGGACGCAGCGCTCGAGCGGCGTTTCCAGCAGGTGTTCGTCGGCGAGCCGAGCGTGGAGGACACGATCGCGATCCTGCGCGGGCTCAACCCGCGCTACGAGAGCCACCACCAGGTGCCGATCTCCGACGCGGCGCTGGTCGCCGCGGCATCCCTGTCGAACCGGTACATCAGCGGGCGCCAGCTGCCCGACAAGGCCATCGACCTCATCGACGAGGCCGCGAGCCGGCTGCGGATGGAGATCGACTCGGCCCCGGTGGAGATCGACGAACTGCGGCGAAGCGTGGACCGGCTCCGCATCGAGGAACTCGCGCTCAAGCGCGAGAAGGACGACGCCTCGAAGGCGCGGCTCGAGAGGCTGCGTGCGGACATGGCCGAGCGCGCTGGCCGGCTCGCCGAGCTCGAGGCGCGGTGGAACACCGAGAAGAACGCGATCAACCGCATCGGCAACCTCAAGAAGCGCGCGGAATCCCTGCAGGTGCAGGCCGACCGCGCCCAGCGAGACGGCGACTTCGCCGAGGCGAGCCGGCTGCTCTACGGCGAGATCCCCATTATCGAGAAGGAGCTGCGCGAGGCGGAGGCCTATGTGCCCGAGCACGAGCCCATGGTCGGCGAGGAGGTCACCGCCGAGGACATCGCGGCCGTCATCGCCGCGTGGACCGGCATCCCGATCGGCCGCCTGCTGCAGGGCGAGACCGACAAGCTCCTGCACCTCGAGGCGGAGCTGGGCAAGCGGATCATCGGACAGCGCGTCGCCGTGCGCGCGATCTCCGATGCGGTGAGACGGTCGCGTGCCGGCATCTCCGCCGCCGACCGCCCGACGGGATCTTTTCTGTTCCTCGGACCGACCGGGGTCGGAAAGACGGAGCTCGCCAAGGCGCTCGCCGAGTTCCTCTTCGACGACGAGAAGGCGATGATCCGCATCGATATGAGCGAGTACGGCGAGAAGCACTCCGTCGCCCGCCTGCTCGGTGCCCCTCCTGGCTACATCGGGTATGAGCAGGGCGGCCAGCTCACCGAGGCGGTACGCCGTCGGCCCTACTCCGTGGTGCTGATGGACGAGGTAGAGAAGGCCCACCCGGAGGTCTTCGACGTTCTGCTGCAGGTGCTCGACGACGGGCGCCTCACCGACGGCCAGGGCCGCACGGTCGACTTCCGCAACACCATCCTCATCCTCACCTCGAACCTCGGCAGCCAGTTCCTCGTCGACCCGACCCTCACCGAGGAGCAGAAGGAGACCGCCGTGAACGCCATGGTGCGCCAGGCGTTCAAGCCGGAGTTCGTGAACCGGCTCGACGACATCGTGATCTTCTCGTCACTGACGGGCGACGACCTCGGCCAGATCGTCGAGCTCGACATCGACAAGCTGTCGCGGCGCCTCGCCGACCGCCGGCTCGAGCTCGCGGTGACTCCGGATGCCCGGGGCTGGCTGGCCGAACGCGGCTACGATCCGCTCTACGGCGCCCGCCCCCTGCGGCGGCTGATGCAGCGGGAGATCGACGACCGGCTGGCGACCGCGCTGCTGAGCGGGACGATCCGCGACGGAGACACCGTGCTCGTCTCGCTTGTGGACGACCACCTGCATGTGGGCAAAGCGGATGTGGAGGTCGCTCCCGACTCGACGACCGAGGCCATCTGAGCCCCGGCGCCACGCCCGCCGTCTGAGGCGATCGCCGGGCCGGTCATTGCCCGTGTACCCCGACAATGTCCCCCGTTCACCTCGCGGCCACCAGCCGGTCGCGCACGCGGCATAGGTTCGCAGCATCCCTTCAATTGAAAGCTGCTCATTTATGCCTGCCGTCAGACCCGTGCGCGCCCTCGCGGCATCGACCGTCATCATCGCGCTCTCCCTGGCTCCCCTGTTCAGCGCCGCCCCGGCCCTGGCTGCACCGACGCCCTCTCTGCTGATCACCGAGATCGTTCCGAACGGCACCGGTGACGACAACTTCGAGTTCTTCGAGGTCACCAACACCTCCGACGCCGAACTCGATCTCGACGCGGCGGGCGTGCGTTTTCAGTACACAGGAGTGACGGCCGAGCCGCTGCTGTCGGTCGAGCCGGGCACGGTCATCGCACCGGGGGCCTCGACGGTGTTCTGGCTGAGCTACACAACGGGAGCGGTCGACAGCTTCGCCTACTCGGAGGACGACTTCCGCGCCGAGTACGCGAGCGGTACGGACTACGACATCGTGAGGATGAGCGGCCAGGCCGGCATGGCGAACGGGGGGAGCCGAGGCATCCGCGCGATCGATGCCGTCGGCACCGAGCTCGCGGAATCCTTCTATCTCCCCGGGCAGGTCGGGCAGAACCTCGGTGCGAACTTCGGTGCGCCCGCGGACGGCACGGATGCCGAGTTCCGGGAGATCGCCGCTCCCACCCCCGGCGAGATCGA
>JACMNE010000177.1 GCA_014378715.1 Microbacteriaceae bacterium | reverse complement strand
GGAGCAGGTGGTTCACGTGGACGCCGTGGCGGCCCCGCTGCCGGCGGCTCCTCCACGGGCAATGGTGGGAGCACCCGCGGCAACAAGGGCAGGGGGGGAGGCCCCGGCGCCACCAGTGGCACCGGCGCCCGGCCGCGCCCGCGCGGCCGCGCGGACGGGCGTCCGGCGACCACCCCCGCTGCGTCGACGGCCGCATCCACCACGGCACCCACAGCAGGCGACACCACGGCCGAGGGTGCCACCTCACCCCGCGGACGCCAGCGCACCCGCCGTCGCAACCCGGGCGCCACGCCTCCGGCGGCCTGACCGGGGTTCAGCCCACCGCGTACCTCGCGACCACGATCCCGGTCGGCGAGGTCGCGGTGGCGACCACCCGCAGATCCATGGGGGTGTCGCCGAACAGGCGGGCGCCCGACCCAACCACGACCGGGATCGTCGTGAGCGCGTACTCGTCGACGAGCCCGGCCGCGGCCAGGCTCCTCACGAGCGCGCCGCTGCCCAGCACCACGATGTCGCCGTGACCCTCCGCCTTGAGCCGGTCGACGGCGGCCACGGCGTCCCCCTCTGCGTCGAGCTCCAGCAGGATCGAGTTCGGGTGCGGCAGCGGGTCGGCGAGGGTGGAGGAGGCCACGTACTTCGGCGTGTTGGTGAGGATCTCCGTGAACGGGTTCGGATCGGCCGTGGTGAGCCAGTGGCCCACCAGGTCGAGGTAGGTGCGGCGCCCGAACAACATCGCGGTGGTGGACTCCTGGCCGGCCATCGTCGCCCGCGACGCCTCCTGGTCGCGCATCAGGGGCCCGCTCGCCCAGCCGCCCCGCTCGAACCCGCCCCGCGTGTCCTCGTCCTGGCGGCCGGGCGACTGCATCACCCCGTCGAGGGACACATTCTCCACGACCACCAGCCTGCGCACCATGACCTCCAGGTTCGAGGAACGGATGCCACGTCACATCCGCCTGCTGGAAATATATGGCCTCCCGGGCCCACTGTAAATCGCGCCCTGCCGCGCTCTAGCCTCGGAAGGGCTCTGTGCCCGTGCCGCGCTCGATGAGGCGCTCCAGAACCTCGGGCCTGGTGGAGTTCTCGGCGAGGCGGTTCGGCTTACCCGCGCCGTGGTAGTCGCTCGAGCCGGTCATCTGCAGGCCGTAGGTGGCGGCGAGCTCTCGCAATCGCTCCTTGCCGCTGGGGGTGTTGTCGCGGTGGTCGACCTCGACGCCGAACAGTCCGGCCTCGGCGAGCTTGGCCAGCTTGTGCTCGGGGATGACCTCCTCGCGCCCCCGCGTGCCCGGGTGGGCCAACACGGGGACCCCGCCCGCAGCGACGACGAGCTTGATGGCGACGAGCGGGTCGGGCGCGTAGTGCGGCTCGAAGTAGCCGGCTCGCGGGTGCAGGATGCTCTCGAACGCTGCGCTTCGGGTGGCGACATAGCCGCGGGCGACGAGTGCGTCGGCGATGTGCGGACGCCCGACGGTTGCGCCGACGGTGGTCTGGGCGAGTACGTCGAGCCAGGTGAAGTCATAGTCCGCGGCGATACGGAGCACGATGTTCTCGGCCCGCTTGAGCCGTGCGTCGCGGATCTTGGTGGTCTCGGCAACGAGCGCGGCGTTCGTCGGATCGAACAGGTACGCGAGCAAGTGCACGCTCTTCCAGCCGAAGAAGGTGCTGAGCTCCATCCCGGGGATGACGGTGAGGCCGGTGCCCTCGGCGGCGGCGAACGCCTCGCTCCAGCCGGCCGAGGAGTCGTGGTCCGTGATCGCGACGGCGCCGAGTCCCGCGGCGACGGCGGCAGCCACCAGCTGCGCCGGAGTCTCCGTACCGTCTGACACACTGCTGTGCGTATGTAGATCGATCGGTGACGACATGCTGCCATCGTAGGCCGCGCGCTTCCATGCTGACCGTGAGCGGATGCCCACGGAACGCGGCCAATGCCCCGGCGTGGTCGGATATGGTGAAGCAGCCATGATCCGTCGACTCGCCGCCGCCGTTGTTGTGCTCGCGGTAGCTGCCGCGCTGCTCGTCACGGCGTGGCCGCAGCTGTTCGGCATGCAGTACCTGCCGATCGTCGCCCAGGTCATCGCGCTCCGCGCCGTCGCCGGGCTGGTCGCCGTCGGGCTGCTCGTGGTGGTCACGATCCTCGCGATCGTCGTGCGGCCGTTCCGCCGGCTCGGCGCCTCGCTCATGGTCATGCTCGTGGTGTTCATTGCCGTGACCGGGGCGGTGCTCGCCACCCGCGGCTTCGGCGACGGCGGACTCGATGCGTCCGTCGACGGCGACATCACCGTGCTCGCCTGGAACACGCTGGGCGACGCGCCGGGCGCCGAGGCGATCGCCGAGCTCGCGATCGAGACCGGCGCCGACATCGTCTCGCTGCCAGAGACGACGGAGGAGACCGCGATCGAGGTCGCCGGTCTGATGAAGGCTGCGGGGCGCCCCATGTGGGTCAACCACATCGCGCTCGACCAGATCTCCAAGGCCAGGTCGACCTCGCTGCTGACCAGCGTCGACCTCGGCCAGTACTCGCTCGACACCACCCTGGGCACCACGGAGGTCGTGCCGAGCGTCATCGCGACCCCGGACGACGGGCAGGGGCCGACCATCATCGCCGCCCACCCGGTGGCCCCGATCCCCGACTACCTCGACTCCTGGCGGAGCGACCTGGAGTGGCTGCGCGCCGCCTGCACCGGCGACGACATCATCATGGCCGGCGACTTCAACTCGACGATCGACCACTACGCGCGCCTCGCGAACGCGCCGGGCGCCGCAATCGGCGACTGCGTCGACGCGGCGCAGTCCACCGGCCCGGCCGCCGTAGGAACCTGGCCGACCGACCTGCCCGCCGTACTCGGCGCGCCCATCGACCACGTGATGGCGACCCCCAATTGGCGGTCAACGAGTGTCGAGGTGATCCGCGACCGGGACGACTTCGGCAGCGACCACCGTCCGATCGTCGCCAGGTTTGTCCGCGCCGGCTGAGCCCCAACCGGCCGAAGCCGGCCAATCCCGTGGCGCCCGGCGACACGGGTGGCAGAATGGACTGATGGCTGACTCCACACAATCCCCGGCTCCCCGCGCGACCACGAACCGCTCGACCACTCCGTCGTCCGACGCGTTCCGGAGCTTCATCGGAGCCAACTGGGCCGAGCGCGACTCCGCGCTTCCCGCCCCGCGCGAGCAGTCTGGCTTCGCCGCCGCCCGCCGCGACCGCCTCTCGGCGCTCTACCCCGGGATCACCCTCATTGTGCCGGCCGGTGCCCCCAAGGTGCGTTCCAACGACACCGACTACCCCTACCGCGCCCACTCCGCCTTCGCGCACCTGACGGGCTGGGGCAGCGACACCGTGCCGGGCAGCGTGCTGGTGCTCGCCGCAGACGACGCCGGCCACACCGCCACGATCTACTTCCGCGAGGGGGCTGGCCGCGACTCGGACGAGTTCTACGCCAACTCCGACATCGGCGAATTCTGGACCGGCGCCCGGCCCTCCGCCGACCACGTCGCCGCGGACCTCGGGCTCGTCACGGCAGGCATCGCCGACCTCGACGCTGTCCTCGCCGGTCTCGGCACAGAGGCGGCCATGGTGCGCGAGGCCGACGATGAGCTCACCCGCACCATCGATATGACTCGCATCAGGGCCACTCACGTGGACGAGAACGGCAACTTCGCCATCGTCGCGAACGGCAACCCCTTCGAGGACCGTGACATCGAGCTCGCCCGCGACCTGAGCGAACTGCGGCTCGTCAAGGACAGCTACGAGGTGCACCAGATGCGCCTCGCCGTTGCGGCGACCTCCGACGGCTTCGACGACGTCATCGCCGACCGCGCCGCGATCATCGCGCACCCCCGCGGGGAGCGCCTCGTGGAGGGCACTTTCAACCGCCGGGCCCGCGCCGACGGCAACACGGTCGGCTACGACACGATCGCCGCCTCCGGCGCCCACGCCTGCATCCTGCACTGGACCCGCAACGACGGCCCCGTCGTGCCGGGCGATCTCATCCTGCTCGATGCCGGCATCGAGCTCGACAGCCTGTACACCGCCGACGTCACCCGCACCCTGCCGATCGGCGGCACCTTCTCCCCCGTGCAGCGCCGCGTGTACGAGGCGGTGCTCGAGGCCGCCGATGCGGCCTTCGCGATCGTGCGCCCCGGCATCCGCTTCCGGGAGATCCATGCGACGGCCATGGCCGTCATCGCCAGGCACACGGCCGCGTGGGGTCTTCTGCCGGTCAGCGCCGAGGAGTCCATCAAGCCGGAGAACCAGTTCCACCGCCGGTACATGGTGCACGGCACCAGCCACCACCTCGGCATCGACGTGCACGACTGCGCGCAGGCTCGCCGCGACCTCTACATCGACGGGGTGCTCGAGGAGGGGATGGTCTTCACGATCGAACCCGGCCTCTACCTGCAGCCCGACGACCTGACTGTGCCGGAGGAGTACCGCGGGATCGGGGTTCGCATCGAGGACAACATCCTCGTGACGGCGTCCGGGGCGGAGAACCTCTCGGTCGGCATCCCCCGCACGGTCGCCGACGTCGAGGCCTGGCTCGCCCGCGGCTGAGCGGGGCCTGCGGGGTTCTCTGCTAGCTGCTGGCTTCTCCCTGCTCGGGCCAGCTACTGGGCTAGCTGTCCGGGGTGGGCCGCGCGAGCAGCTCCTGCGCACGCATCGTCAGCGCGGGATCGATGATGATCTCGTAGCGGCTCGCGAGCACCTGGTTGATCGAGGTGAAGTCGTGACGCCGACGCTTGAGCGCGTAGGAGACCAGGCCGAAGATCATGCCGAAGCCGGCGCCGATCAGCACGGCCGCCCCGAGGTAGGCGAGCGAGGCGCCGGTCGGGGTGAAGAGGAACAGCACAAGCCCGAAGAAGACGCCGAGCCAGGCGCCGCTCGCGGCCCCGGCACCCGCAGCCCGCGCGTTGGTCAGCTTGCCGGTGACCCGCTCGACGGTGCGCAGTCCGCTGCCGACGATGGAGAGCTGCTTCACCGGGAACTCGGCCTTGGCCAGCCGGTCGACGACCGCCTGCGCTTCCGGGTACGTCTCGTAGGTTCCCAGCACATCGCCGCGCGGCAGGGTGGGGAACACGATGGGGCGGCGCGAAAAGGGGCTCGGTGTGCTCACATGCTCATTCTTCCACCGACCAAGTAGGGTTTTACCGTGAGTGCCGCCCGCGTTTTCGTAGCCCGCCTGAATGGCTGTTCCGTTTTCGACCCCGCGGGAGACAAGGTCGGACGGGTACGGGATGTGCTTGTCGTCTTCCGCAGCAGCAGGTCACCGCGGGTCGTCGGACTCGTCGTCGAAGTGCCGGGCAAGCGCCGCGTGTTCCTCTCGATCGGCCGTGTCACCAGCATCGGTTCCGGCCAGATCATCACCACCGGACTCATGAACCTGCGCCGATTCGAGCAGCGCGGCGGCGAGGTGCGCGTCATCGCCGAGATCCTCGGCCGGCAGATGAACTTCGTCGACGGCAGCGGCGCGGCGTCGATCGAGGACGTCTCGATCGAGGAGATCGGCCCCGGCGAGTGGCAGGTCAATGAGCTGTTCATGCGCCGCCCCAAGCCCAGCGGCTCGCCCTTCTCCAAGGGCCAGACCGTCTTCGCCGACTGGAGCGAGGTCAGCGAGAGCAGCATCGACGGCGGCCCGCAGTCGGCCACCCACCTGCTCGCCACCTACGAGGACCTCCTGCCCGCCGACCTCGCGAACGCGCTCCTCGATCTGCCAGAGCAGCGGATGTTGGAGGTGGCCGACGAGCTCTCCGACGAGCGCCTCGCTGACGCGCTCGAGGAGATGCCCGAGAGCGACCAGGTCGGCATCCTCAACCAGCTCGAGGACGATCGCGCCGCCGACGTGCTCGACCAGATGCAGCCCGACGACGCCGCCGACCTCATCGCCCAGCTCAGCGACGAGCGCGGCGAGGCCCTCCTCGACCTCATGCAGCCCGACGAGGCCGACGACGTGCGCATGCTCCTCGCCTACGCGCCGGACACCCCAGGCGGCCTCATGACGACCGAGCCGATCATGGTCAGCGCCGATGCGACCGTCGCCGAGGGACTCGCCCTCATCCGCCGTCACGAGCTCGCGCCCGCCCTCGGCGCCGCCGTCTGCGTGACCCTCCCTCCGTACGAGCCGCCGACCGGCCGTTTCCTCGGCATGGTGCATTTCCAGCGGATGCTGCGCTACCCGCCCAACGAACGGCTCGGCACCCTCCTCGACCAGAAGCTCGAGCCGGTGCGCGCCGACGCGTCGGCCGCCGAGGTGGCGCGCATCCTCGCGAGCTACAACCTCGTCTCCGTGCCCGTTGTCGATGAGAACCACCGCCTCGTCGGAGTGGTGACGATCGACGACGTGCTCGACTACCTGCTGCCCGACGACTGGCGCAGCTCCGACGGCGACGAACCGTCGCTGCCCCCGCGGGCGAGGGCGCGCACCGCCGTGTCGACAGCCACTGCCCCCATCTCGACCATCCGACCGGCCCAGGCTACCGCCGCACGGGCCACCGACGCGCAGAAGAACGCGGCGCAGAAGACCCCAGCACAGAAGAGGAGGGACCTCCGTGGCAAGAAGTAACCGTCAGGACTCACGGCTCAACTCCCCCAAGGGCCTGCGCAGCAACTTCGTCCCCCGCTTCGGTATGCGGCCCAGTCGCGACCGGTTCGGCCGGTTCACCGAGGGCATCGCCCGCGCCATGGGCACCCCGTGGTTCCTCCTGGGGCTGACGATCTTCGCCGCGGCCTGGCTGTTCTACAACGTCACGGCGCCCATCGGGTGGCGCTTCGACTCCGCTGCGAACGGGTTCACCGCGCTCACGCTCATCCTCTCGCTGCAGGCGTCCTATGCCGCGCCGCTCATCCTGCTCGCGCAGAACCGGCAGGACGACCGGGACAGGGTGCAGATCGAGCAGGATCGGCAGCGCGCCGAGCGCAACCTGAACGACACCGAGTACCTGGCGCGGGAGGTCGTCGCCCTGCGGCTCGCGATGACCGACATGGCCACGAAGGACTTCATCCGGGCCGAGTTGCGCTCCCTGCTGGAGGACCTGGATCGGGAGCGCGACCGCGACCGGGCCGACGGGAAGCCGGTTGCCTGACCCGGGGATGCCTGACCCGGAGACCGTGGCACGCGTCTGGGCCGCCCTGGCGCGGGTGATCGACCCGGAGATCCGGCGGCCGATCACCGAGCTGGACATGGTCGGGGCGGTGACGGTTGACGCGGGCGTCGCGACCGTGGCGATCAAGCTGACGATCGTGGGGTGCCCGGCGGCTGACACGATCGAGAGGGATGTGCGGCAGGCCGCGACATCCGCTGAAGGGGTCGATTCCGTCGTCGTCGACGTGGGCATCATGACCCGCGAGGAGCGCGCAGCGCTCACCGAGAAGCTGCGAGGCGGGCGGCCGAAGGCGATGCAGTTCGGGGCGGATTCGCTCACCCGCATCTACCAGGTCTCGAGCGGCAAGGGCGGTGTCGGCAAGTCGACGATCACGGCGAACCTCGCGGTGGCGCTCGCGTCGCGCGGGCTCGCGGTCGGGCTCGTCGATGCGGACGTCTTCGGGTTCTCGATCCCCGGGATCCTCGGCATCGCCGGGGTCAAGCCGACGCAGATCGACGGCATGATCCTGCCGCCGGTCGCGCACGGGGTGAAGGTCATCTCTATCGGGATGTTCGTCGACGGCAACACGGCGGTGTCGTGGCGCGGGCCGATGCTGCACCGCACGATCCAGCAGTTCCTCACCGACGTCTACTTCGGCGACCTCGACATTCTGCTCCTCGACCTGCCGCCGGGTACTGGCGACGTCGCGATCTCGCTCGGGCAGCTGCTGCCGCAGGCGGAGGTGCTGGTCGTCACGACGCCCCAGCCTGCCGCGGCGGAGGTCGCCGAGAGGAGCGGCACCGTCGCCAGGCAGACCGGGCAGAGCGTGATCGGCGTGATCGAGAACATGGCGGGTCTCGCGCAGCCCGATGGCAGCGTGCTCGAGATCTTCGGGCACGGCGGCGGGGAGCTCGTGGCCGCTCGCCTGTCGGAGGGGCAGGACGCGCCGGTCCCCGTGCTCGCGTCGATCCCGATCAGCATCGCGCTGCGAGCGGGCGGCGACCTCGGAGAGCCGATCGTGCTCGCCTCGCCCCTCGATCCGGCGGCGCTCGCGATCGCGGATGTCGCGGAGCAGCTGTCCCGCCGCGGGCGCGGCCTCGCTGGCCGTCGGCTCGGCCTCAGCGTGCGCTGAGCCGCGCGGCGACGCGCGCGGCGGTCAGGTCAGCCACGTCGACCGCACCGCCACGGTCGTTCAGCCGATGCCGCTCCCCCAGTGGCCGGCGTCGACGGCCAGGTAGTAGATCCAGACGCTGTGTCCGTCGTGGGTGACCATCACGGTGCCGGCGGCGAAGCGTCATTCTCGATGACCCCGAGCACGGTCGAGGTCGCCCCGTCGAGCGCCCGGTGGAGGTCCAGATACGGCGCTTTCCAGGGGCGGGTGAGCCCGGCCCGCTGCCACAGCGCGACCACACCCTCAGTGTCGTCCGAGGTCAGGTCGCGGATCAGCCTGGGTCCAGGCTGCCCTGATCGCGGGGAGGACAGACAGAAGCGGGCGGGGACCCTGAGGCCCCCGCCCGCTTCTGTGCAACTGCTACTTACAGGCCTACAGGTGGCTGCGCGTCGGGATGGGGCCGTAGCCGTCGCGAACGGTGGTCGTGATGGTGGCCGCGGCGGAGCCGATGACGGCGACGACGACGAGGGCGAGAAGAATGAACATGGTTTTTGCCTTTCCGACTCCGGCGACAGCAGACTGCGAACGGAAGTGTGGGTGAATATGTCAATTCCACACCGTCGCTGTCTGTAGCACAATCGAATCTTTATGGACTGATTGTGTAGCATTTCTACATGGACGTGCGCCGACTCGAACTGCTCAGGGAACTGTCCGAACGGGGCAGCATCACCGCCGTGGCGGCCGCCACACAACGCACCGTCTCTGCGGTGTCGCAGCAGCTCAAGGTGCTCGAGAGGGAGGCCGGGATCCCGCTGACCGAGCGCTCCGGACGCGGGGTGATCCTCACCGGGGCCGGGCGGGCGCTCGCCCGCACGGCAACGGATGTCGCGGTCGCCCTCGAGCGCGCTGACGCCCTCTGGGAGAACTTCAAGAGTGCCCCGCAGGGCGAGGTCACCCTCACGACCTTCCCCACGGCCGGGCAGATGCTCCTGCCGGGCCTCCTCACTGCAATCGAGGCACTCCCCGGCCTGCTGCTCACCTGCAGCGACCTGGATCCACTGCTGCCCGACTTCGCCGACCTCACCCCGGACTTCGACATTGTCATCGCACACTCCCCCGGCAACCTGCCGACCTGGAAGGAGCGCGGGCTCGCCATCGTCCCGCTGCTGCAGGAGCCGCTCGACGTCGCCCTCCCGGAGGGGCACCGCCTCGCGGCGAAGACCACGCTCCTGCCCCGCGACCTCGTCGATGAGCTCTGGGTCGGGGTGCCCGATGGCTACCCCTATGACCGCATCCTGCGCCAGATCGAGGTGGCGAACGGCTCACCGGCGCGCATCGGCCAGCGCTTCGTCGACAACGGGATCGTCGAGGCGGTGGTCGCCGCCGGGCACGGGATCGCTGTGCTGCCGCGTTACACCACGACCGACCGCGCGAACGGGCTCATCACCCGCCCGCTCAGCGGCATCCGCTCGACGAGGCAGATCTCGGCGATCATGCGTCCCGACCGCGCCGAGCGGCCGTCGGTGCGGCGTGTGGTGGAGGAGCTTCGTGTGGAGGCACAGCGCTTCCAAGCCGCCCACGAGGGCCTGGCCTGATGTCGAGAAGGGCCAGCACGCAGCGGCTCGGGCTAGGTGGCCTCGGAGTCGAAGGGGGCGGGCTGCGCGGCCTTCAGTAGGCGCTGGCGGCGCGCGAACGCCGATTCGACCTGCGGCCTTGCGGCCACGGGTTCCGGCTCGTCCACGAGCGCTTCGCGGATGATGCGACGGGGATCGTACTGGCGCGGGTCGAGCTTCTTCCAGTCGACCTCGTCGAAGTCCGGGCCCATCTCCTCGCGCATGCGGTCCTTCGCGCCGTCCGCCATGCGACGCAGCGACTTGATGAGCTTCGCGAACTGGGCGGCGTAGTGCGGCAACCGCTCGGGGCCGATGAGGAAGACGGCGACGACTCCGAGGATGAGGAGCTTGTCTATCGTCAACCCGAACATGCGTCCAGACTATCGCCGCTTTGCTTGGCGAGCGCCCTACGCTGGAAGGGACCAAGGAGAAACACACGTGTCAGACCAAGACTCGAACTGGCGATTCGCCGAGGAGTTCGTCACCGAGAGCCCGGAGATCGCTCTTGCGCGGCAGCATTCGATCGAGCTCGGCGTCGACGCCGTCTCGCCCGCCGTCGGCGCGCAGATCGCGCTGGTCGCGGCCGCGACCGGGGCCACGAACATGATCGAGATCGGCACGGGAGCCGGGGTCAGCGGGCTGTGGCTCTTCCGCGGGGCGCCGTCCGCCGTGCTCACCTCGATCGACATCGAGGCCGAGCACCAGCAGGAGGCAAGGAAGGCGTTCCTCGACTCCGGCATCACCACAAACCGCATCCGGCTCATCACCGGGAGGGCCCTCGACGTGCTGCCGCGGATGAACGAGCGCTCCTACGACATCGTGCTCGTGGACGCCGACCCAGGCAAGGTCATCGAGTACGTCGAGCATGGACTGCGGATGGTGCGCGCGGGCGGCACTGTGATCGTGACCCACGCCCTGTGGCGGGGGCGCGTTTCCGATCCCGCGAAACGCGACGAAACGACCGTCGGGTATCGGACTCTCCTCAGGGAGATCGCGGGATCGGAAGCGGTGATCAGCGCCCTGTCGCCGGTTGGCGACGGACTGTTGCAACTCACCAAACGCGGCGACTAGGACGCCGGTCGGGTGCTCCTACGTTGTAGCTGCGACGACTCCCGCGAGAGCGTCATGGAGTTCCCTGGCCTCTGCGTCGTTGACTGAGACAACGAGACGACCCCCACCTTCGAGCGGCACGCGCACGATGATGAGACGACCCTCCTTAACAGCCTCCATTGGTCCGTCTCCGGTCCTCGGCTTCATGGCTGCCATACTGGATCCCCTTTCGTGGAATAACCTCCATTATCCCGTATCGGGGGCCCACGGCGAAAACGAGCGCGCCCCACACGAGTTGCGCGCCGGGGGCACTACCCTGCCGTGACTAGGTTGCGGTCAGCCAGGACCGCAGACCGTCCTCGCAGCTCGTGATCTGGTGCACGGCGACCCGCTCGTCGTCGGCGTGCGCCTTCAACGGGTCGCCGGGTCCGTAGTTCACCGCGGGAATGCCGAGGGCCGAGAAGCGGGCAACGTCCGTCCACCCGTACTTGGGCTTCGGGTCCCCTCCGACGGCCGCGAGGAACTCCTGGGCGAGTGGCACGGTGAGGCCGGGGCGGGCGCCGTCGGCGCTGTCGACGACGGTCACGTCAAACCCGGTGAACAGCTCACGCAGCCATGTCTCGGCCTGGGCGGCACTGCGGTCGGGCGCGAACCGGTAGTTGATGTGCACCATGCACTCGTCGGGGATCACGTTGCCGGCGATCCCTCCGGTGATGCCCACGGCGTTGAGGCCCTCCCGGTAGACGAGCCCATCGACCTCGACGTCGCGGGGCTCGTAGGCGGCCAGCAGGGCGAGGACCGGTGCGGCATCGTGGATGGCGTTGTGCCCCACCCAGGCGCGGGCGGAGTGCGCGCGGAGTCCGTGGGTGCGCACCTCCGCCCGGAGGGTGCCATTGCAGCCCCCCTCGACGAGCGAGTTCGTCGGCTCCCCGAGGATCGCGAAGTCCCCGGCGAGCAGCTCCGGGCTCTCCCGGGCGAGCCGGCCGAGTCCGTTGAGCTCCGAGGAGACCTCCTCGTTGTCATACCAGATCCAGGTGATGTCGACGGAGCTGGTGGTGAGCTCGACCGCGAGCTTGAGCTGCACGGCGACCCCCGCCTTCATGTCGACGGTGCCCCGCCCCCAGAGGTACTCCACGCCGTCCTCGACCTCGTACCTGGTCGGCAGGTTGTGGTTGAGCGGCACCGTGTCGATGTGCCCGGAGATGACGACCCGCCTGGCGTGGCCGAAGTCCGTACGGGCGACGATCGCGTCGTGGTTGCGGGTGATCTCGAGGTGATCAGCGCCGCCCAAGCTCGCCTCGATGGCGTCGGCAACCGCCCCCTCATTGCCGGAGACCGACTCGATGTCGCAGAGCTGCCGGGTCAGGTCGATCGATGTCGCCGTCAGGTCGAGCACGGGCACGGGCGTCGCGGGGTGATCCATGGCCCGAGTTTATCGACCGGTGGCAGTCGGTACCCTTGGGGTATGACTGAACGCTGGGCCTGGGGCTATGGACTTGCAACGATATCCGGCGACGACACGGTGCTCGACACCTGGTTCCCCTCCCCCGCACTCGGCCGGTTCCCCGCCGGGCAGGACCGCCACATCGCGCCGGCCGAGTTCGAGGCGCTCATCGGGAGCGACGACCGCCGCAACGTGCGCATCGACTTCGTCGCCGTCGAGATCGACCTCGAGGCGCCGCCCGCCTCCACCGAGGACGCCTACCTGCGTCTGCACCTGCTGAGCCACCTGCTGGCCGCGCCGAACACCCTCAACCTCGACGGCATCTTCGCTTTCCTGCCGGTCGTCGCCTGGACAACCGCCGGTCCCGTGCACCCCGACGACGCCACGCGCCTGCGCCCCACACTGCAGCGCGTCGGCATCTCGATCACCGCACTCGACCGCTTCCCGAGGCTGCTCGACTATGTGATCCCCACCCGGGTTCGTATAGCGGATGCTGCGCGGGTGCGCCTCGGCGCCCACCTGGCCCCCGGAACCACGGTGATGCACGAGGGCTTCGTGAACTTCAACGCGGGCACCCTCGGCTCCTCCATGGTCGAGGGCCGGATCTCGCAGGGTGTGGTGATCGGCGACGGGTCCGACGTCGGCGGCGGGGCGTCCATCATGGGCACCCTGAGCGGCGGCGGCACCCAGCGCATCTCGGTGGGCGCCCGCGCGCTGCTCGGCGCCAATTCGGGGATCGGCATCTCGATCGGCGACGACAGCGTCGTCGAGGCCGGCCTCTACGTCACGGCCGGCACCAAGGTGACCCTGCTGGGCGGGGCGCACGGGCCGGACGAGCCGGAGCGACGCGTCAAGGCGGTCGAGCTGAGCGGGATGCCGGGGCTGCTGTTCCGCCGCAACTCCACCTCCGGCGCCGTCGAGGTGCTGGCCAGGTCGGGGCGCGGCATCGAGCTGAACCCGACACTGCACGCCTAGGTCCCGCCCCGAGCCGGCGACCTGACCTCGCCGATCAGCACCGCCGAACTGCTCCTGGCTCCCATCTTGGCGCGCTGACCGCGGGCGTATGATTCCGCCATGATCCGGCCACGCGCTCCCGAGCCCGGTTCGGCGCGCGCGGTGAGCCGGTGGCGCCCGGCCGTCGCGGTGGGCGGTGTGCTCGCGGCGGCGGTGGGGGTCGTGGCGGTCGGTGGCGTGTGGCTCGGATCCGCGACATCCGCTGACAACGGCCCTGCCGCGGTCTTCTCGGGAAGGCACGACATCGTGCGCCTGAGCCGGGACACGCTGACGACGACGTACCTGACGACGATGCCGGCGGCGACGCGCTCTGGGGCGTTCCGTGCCGCGCAGGGCGTCGAGCTGGCGACGGTGACCGTGCCTGCCGGGCTGTACGCGGTCGCCTGGTCGCTGGACGCGGACTACACCGTCGCACTGCTGCCCGTCGGGTCGGTGTCGTGCACGATCATCGACCGGGACACGGGCAGCCCCGTCGGACCGGCGACGGCCGAGCCCGTTCCCGCGGACGCCGGGTGGATGTCGCGGGAGGCGCACACGGTCGTCGGGGTGCCGGACTCCACGATCTCGCTCTCCTGCATCCCGGGCGTGTCCGGTCTGGCCACGCTGGCGACCCGCCGGGTGTCGCTGTCAGCGACGACGATCGGGAGCGGGGCGCTCCACAGCGTCACGGCGAGGAGCGGCACAGCCGGGGAGAACACAGCCGGGGAGAACACGACCGGGGACGGCACATCTGCTGACAGCACCGTCACGGACAGCACCGTCGGGGACAGCACCG
>JACMNE010000003.1 GCA_014378715.1 Microbacteriaceae bacterium | reverse complement strand
CCGGTGACCAGCGCGATGCGCCCGGCCAACGGTTTCGGCTTCGGGAGGCGTTGCAGTTTCGCCTCCTCGAGCGACCAGTACTCGATGCGGAACTTCTCCGCATCCGGAATGGGGGCGTAGGTCGAGATCGCCTCGGCACCTCGCATGACGCCTATCGCGTTGAGGTAGAACTCGCCGGCGACCCGCGCGGCCTGTTTGCTGGGCCCGTAGCTGAACATGCCGACCCCGGGGATGAGGACGATCGCCGGGTCAGCGCCGCGCATCGGCGCTGAGGTGGGGTCAGCGTGCGCGTCGTAGTAGGCGGCGTAATCGGCCCGATAGGCGGTGTGCAGTTCGGTGAGGCGAATGATCGTATCCGCCACCGACGCATCCGCGGGCAGATCCAGGACCATCGGCTTGACCTTGGTGCGCAGGAAGTGGTCCGGGCAACTCGTGCCCAGCGCCCCGAGGCGCGGGTGCTCCGTCCCGGTGAGGAACTCGAGGACGACGTCGGTGTCGGTGAAGTGGCCCACCCGCGGGGCGTCCGTGGACACCAGCCCGCGCAGGGTGGGGGCGATCGCGGCGGCCTTCGCGAGACGCTCCGCCGCCTCGAGCGGACCATAGCCGGCCAGTGGCGGGCCGAAGGGCTCCGGGCGGCCGTGCTCGGTGATGTAGACGGCGGCGGTATCGATGATCCAGAGACTGTTGGCCTCGGCCTGATCGCTGCTGTCGCCCCAGGCGGTGATGCCGTGGCCGCCGAGGATGCAGCCGATCGCGTTCGGGTGGCTGGCCTTGATCGCGGCGATGTCCAGGCCGAGTTGCCAGCCGGGGCGCCGCCACGGCACCCACACCACCTTGCCGCCGAACGCGACCCGGGTGATCGCCTCCCCGTCCACCGAGGTCGCGATCGCGATCCCCGAGTCGGGGTGCAGGTGGTCGACGTGGGCGGCATCGACCAGGCCATGCATGGCGGTGTCGATCGAGGGCGCGGCCCCGCCCGTGCCGTGCAGGGTGAAGTCGAACGCGGCGACCATCTCGTCCTCCCGCTCCACTCCCGGATACACGTTTTTCAGCGCCAGGAGTCGGTCCAGGCGCACCACCGCCAGGCCCGGTTCGGTGAGGGTCCCCAAGTCGCCCCCTGACCCCTTCACCCACAGCAACTCGACCGGTTCCCCGGTGACCGGATCGATCCCGACACCCTTCGCGGAGGTGTTCCCCCCGGCGAAGTTCGTGTTCCGCGGATCCGACCCCAACCGATTCGACCGCCCGAGCAGCGCAGCAGGCGTCAGATCAGCAGCAGCGGGGTCGATCATCACGGCGGATCCGATCTGTCGTCGCGGACGATGCAGAGGGAGCTCGTCGTCGAGGTGGGGGCTTCGCAGTCACTCTAAGAGCCCGCATTCGCCCCCGTCAAGGTCCGGGCTTTCTTTTGAAACCCGATTGCTTGTCTTTCGTTTCGGGGATTGACGGCGTCCTTGCCGAACGTTAGATTTTCCGCACACGAGCGGATTCCCGTTCCTGTGCCAGTCAAGAGCTGTGCCCGTCAAGAGCAGTGCCATCGTCAGAGTTGCCGAGGGGAGGTCCCGTGTCCGAGCGATACGACTTCATGCGCGAAGAGGTCATCCTGAACGAGCTCTCCACGACCGGCCGCGTGCTCGTCAACGACCTCGCCGCCAAGCTCGGCGTGTCCACCGTCACGGTGCGCAAGGACCTCGACTCCCTCGAGCAGCGTGCGCTCCTGCGCCGGGTGCGGGGCGGCGCCGTGGTCGCCTCGAGCGGGGAGGAGGGCGCCTTCAGTGAACGCCTCCGCCGGGACTCCACCAACAAGCGCGAGCTCGCTAGGGAGGTCGCGACCCTGGTCCACGACGGCGACGTCATCACCGTCGACTCCTCCACCACCTCCTACTACCTCGCCCACGAGCTCCTCGACCGCCGCGACCTCATGGTCATCACCTCGGGCATGCGCGCCGCCCTGCTGTTCATGGAGCACTCCACTGCCACCGTGGTGGTGCCCGGCGGCGTACTGCGCCGGGCGTCCGGCTCCATGGTCGGCGCCTTCTCGAACGTGCTCGAGGGCCGCGGACGCATCGCCAAGGGCTTCTTCGGTGTCGCCACCCTCTCCACGCGGCTCGGCCTGCTCGAGCTCTCCAGCGAGGAGGCCGAGACCAAACGCAGCCTCCTCAACGCCTGCGACGCCGTCTACGTGACCCTCGCCTCGTCGAAGATCGGCTCGTTCGGGCTGCACTCCTTCGCCGAGGGAAACCAGGTCACCGGCATCTTCACCGACGAGAGAGCGGATGACTCGTTCCTGCGCGACTGGGCCGCCCTCGGCGTTCCCGTGACCCGCGTCGCCGGCACCGGCGAGCTGCTCGACCACAGCGAACGCTCCATCGTTGCCGTCGCCGGCCGCAACGGCACGGGATCATGACCGCGCTCACCGTTGCCGCCGTCGACCTGGGCGCCGAGAGCGGCCGGGTCGCCGCTGCCCGCTTCGACGGCACCCGCCTGCACGTCGACGTACACCACCGCTTCGTCAATCGCGCGATCACCACCGACGGCTGGCTGCGCTGGCAGACCGACGCACTCTGGGCCGAGATCTCCTCCGGCCTGACGAGCCTCGCCCGGCGCACCCCGATCGCGTCCGTCGGCGTCGACACCTGGGGCATCGACTACGGCTACTACGACGAAGCGGATGCGCTGCTCGAGCAGCCAACGGCTTACCGCGACTCGCACCGGGTCGACGTCTTCGAACGGACCGTGCGCGAGCAGGGGGCAGGGCGCCTGTACGACGCCACGGGAATCCAGCTGATGGAGATCAACTCGCTGTTCGGCATGCTGGCCGACGCCCGGCTGCGTCCGGACGTTCTGGCGCGGGCGCGCCACATCCGCTTGATGCCCGATGTCTTCCACCACCGTCTCAGCGGCAGCACGGCGACGGAGTTCACCGCGGCCTCGACGACCGGCATGCTCGACATGGCCACCGGCACCTGGGCGATGGGCCTGCTCGACGCGCTCGGCCTGCCGACGTCGATCCTGCCGGAAGTCGCGCCGGCCGGCACCGACGTGGGTGGGGTGATCGGCGAGCTGGCCTCCGCCGGGCTGCGCGGCACGAGGGTGATCCTGCCGCCCGCGCATGACACGGCGAGCGCCGTGCTCGCGATTCCGAACGCGGGCAGCGATACCCTCTTCATCTCCTCTGGCACCTGGTCGCTCGTCGGTGTGGTGCTCGACAATCCCATCATCACTCCGGCCTCGCGCCGGGCGAACCTCACCAACGAGGGAGGATATGGCGGAACCGTGCGGTTCCTACGCAACGTGACCGGCCTGTGGGTGCTGCAGGAGTGCCGCGCGCAGTGGCTCAGGGAGGGCACGGAGGTCGGCTACGCCCGCCTCGTCGAGCTCGCGGGGGAGGCGACGCCGGTCGCCAGTGTGCTCAACCTCAATGAGACCGTGTTCCTCGCCCCCGGCGACATGCCGGCTCGCGTGCGCGCGTCGTGCGTGGCGAACGGGATGCCCGTGCCGGACACGATGGGCGAGGTGGCGCGGCTTGTGATCGACTCGCTCGCCCTGAGCTACCGGCTGGCCGCCGACGACATCGAGGCCGTCACCGGGGTGCCCATCCGCTCGATCGCCGTGGTCGGCGGCGGCGGGGAGAACGCACTGCTGCAGCAGGCGACGGCCCCCGCCACCGGCCTGCCGGTGGTCTGCTGGGCGCGGGAGGCGACCTCCCTCGGCAACGCGGCCGCGCAGCTGCGCACCCTCGGCGAGCTCGACTCCATCCACCAGATTTGGGAGGTGGTGGCCGCCAGCACCCAGACGCGCCGGTTCCTGCCACAGCCCTCCGGCCGCTGGCACGACGCGGCCATCACACTTCGGGCACTCGAGCGGGCAGAATCGCGCCGTCGGGGACTCGAGGATCTGCCCACCTCACTCCCTGCAGGAGGCCCCGGCATCGACGCCGGGGCGACACTCGAAACTGGAAGGACACACAGTGAACACCGCTAGACAAGCACTCACCCTCGGGGCGATCGCGCTCACCACGATCATGGCCCTCTCCGGCTGCACCTCCCGCAACGACGCCGCCCCCAGCGGAGCTTCCGCATCGGGCGACAAGATCACGGTCGCCTTCGTCCCCAAGCTCCAGGGCATCCCCTATTTCGAGGCGATGAACGCCGGAGGCAAGGCGGCCGCGGACGAACTCGGCATCGAATGGCTTTACCAGGGACCGACGACAGCGGATGCCGCGGCCCAGGCCGATATTGTCCGCTCCTTCATTCAGCAGGGGGTCGACGCCCTCATCGTCGCCCCGAACGACCCAGACTCCATGGCCCCGCTGCTCAAGGAGGCCGCGGACAAGGGCATCAAGGTTGCGCCCGCCGACACCGACGCACCGAACTCGGTGCGCGAGGTGTTCGTCAACCAGGCGTCCGTGGAGGGCATCGGCGAGGCGCTCACTGATTCGCTGCTCACCGCGATGGGCGGCAAGGGCGACTACGCGATCGTCTCCTGCGGCGAGACCGCGGCGAACCTGAACGCGTGGATCGACGTGCAGAAGAAGTACACAGCCTCGAAGTACCCCGACGCCAACATCGTCAGCGTCGTCTACGCCGGCGAGGACCAGGCGGCCGCGACGTCGATGGCCACCGACCTGATGAACGCCAACCCCAACCTCACCGGCCTCGTCGGCGAGTGCACCTCGTCCGCCCCCGGCGTCGCCCAAGCGGTCAAGGACGCCGGCAAGATCGGCACGGTGTTCACCACCGGCCTCGGCACCCCGATGTCCATGGCGCCCTACCTCAAGGACGGCTCCTCGATCGCGTCGATCCTGTGGAACGTGCAGAATCTGGGGTACCTCACCGCCTGGACCGGACAGCAGCTCGCCGAGGGCAAGACCTTCGCGGCCACGAACAACGTGAGCTCCGATCTCCCGTCGGTGGAGTTCGACAGCGCCAGCAAGACCCTGCTGCTCGGGCCGGCACTGGTCATCACCAAGGACAACGTCGACACCTTCTCCTATTAGTCACACCCCGGGGGCCGTGGCATGCCGCGGCCCCCGTCCTGACCCCTGGCCGAGCCGCTCCCGGCCCCCACCCAGCCCATTCACGAGAGGACCCGAAGTTGAGCGCACTACCCGCGGACGAGACGGCGTACCGGCTCGAGATGCGCGACATTTCCAAGAGCTATGGCGGGGTGCGGGCCATCCGGCACGCGGACATCGCCATCCGCCCCGGCACCGTGCATGCCCTCGTCGGCGAGAACGGGGCGGGGAAGTCGACCCTGATCAAGATCATCGCCGGGGCGGAGTTCGCCGACGCCGGGGCGATCAGCTTCAACGGGGAGCCCATCACGATCTCCTCCACCACCGATGCAATTCAGCTGGGGGTGCAGACCGTCTACCAGGAGCCGCAGCTGTTCCCCGAGCTGAGCGTCGCCGAGAACGTCTTCGTCGGCCGTGAGCTCACCCGCGGGGTGCGGGTCGACTGGGCGCGGCAGGCCGACCAGATGCACGACCTTCTGGCGACGGTCGGCCTGCCCGACCGCATCTCCACCGCCCCGGTCGGCACCCTGTCGATCGCCGAACAGCAGCAGGTGTCGATCGCGAAGGCCCTCGCGGGAGATGCGACCGTGCTCATCCTCGACGAGCCGTCGGCGATCCTCACCGACGCCGAGATCGAGGTGCTGTTCACCGTCATCCGCCGTCTCACCTCTGCCGGTGTCGCCGTCATCTACATCTCGCACCGGCTCGACGAGCTGTTCCGCATCGCCGACGTCGTCACCGTCATGCGCGACGGCGAGACCATCACGACCCGGCCGATCGGGGAACTCTCGGTGCGCCAGATCGCCGAGCTGATGGTCGGCGGGGTCGTCAGCGAGTCCCGCCCGCAGAACGGCGCAGCCACGGGCGAGGTGGTGCTCGAGCTCGACGGCTTCAGCCGCACCGGCCGCTTTGACGGCGTCGACCTCACCGTGCGCTCCGGCGAGATCGTGGGCCTCTACGGACTGGTCGGCTCCGGTGCCGGCGACATCGCCTCCGTCATCTACGGCATGGACAAGGCCACAGGAGGGCGGATGCTCGTCTCCGGCCGGCCGGTGACCGTGCGCAACCCCGCTCAGGCGAAGCGACTCGGCATCCACCTGCTGCCAGCGAACCGGTCGGCGCAGGGCGCGTTCTCGTTCCAGAGCATCGCTCTCAACATCGTCGTCGGCGAGCTCGGGCTGTTGAGTCGTATCCCCGGCTGGGCAAGCCGGCGGCGCGAGCGCGCGATCGCGCAGGAGTTCATCCGCCGCCTCGCGGTGAAGACCCCCACCGAGCGGCAGCCGATCAGCGCCATGTCGGGCGGCAATGCCCAGAAGGTCGTCCTCGCGCGCCAGCTCGTCAAGCGGCCGGCACTGCTGGTGCTCGCCGAACCCACCCAGGGTGTCGACGTCGGAGCCAAGGAGGAGATCCACCGGATCATCTCCGGGCTCGCCGACGAGGGCACCGCGGTGCTCGTCGTCACCAGCGACCTGGGCGAGGTCCTGCGCATCTCCGACCGCATCCTCGTCGTGCGGGCCGGGCAGATCACCGCCGAGTTCCGGCCCGACGCCACCCAGGTCGAGATCCTCGCCGCCGCGGCCGGTGCGGATACGCCCGATGCCGACACGACCCCCGCTCCGATCGTCATTCAGGAGGACCAGACGTGACCACCGAGACCACCACCGTGCGCCCCACCGCGCGGCGCATTCTCCCCCCTCCCGTGACCGGCCAGGAGTTCGTGCTCACCGGCGTCATCGTCGCGCTCTGGGTGCTGCTCGGGGTGTTCACTCCGGCCTTCCTGACACCAGGGTCGATCCAGCCACTGCTCGTCTCCGTCGCCCCGATCGCGCTGATCGGAGTCGGGATGACCTTCATCATCATCACCGCAGGCATCGACGTGTCGGTCGGCGGCGCGATCATGCTCTGCGCCGTCATCACGGCCAAGATGATGGTGACCGCGAACCTTCCGCTTCCGCTCGCCGTCGGCCTCTCGATCGCCGCCGGACTCCTCCTCGGGCTCGTCAACGGGGTGCTGATCGCCTACGGGCGGGTGCACGCGATCATCATCACGTTCGGCACCGCGAACCTCTTCCAGTTCTTCGCCCTGCGGGTCTTCGGCTCCGAGACCGTCAACGGCATCCCCGGCACCCTCGACGTGTTCGGTCGGGGCGAGGCCGGGCGCACCCTCGGGGTGCCGCACAGCTTCGCGATCATGATCGTGATCGCCGCGATCGCCTGGTGGTACCTGAGGCACACCACCGGGGGCAGACACCTGTTCGCGATCGGCGGCAACGCGAACGCCGCCCGCCTCGCCGGCATCCGGGTGCAGCCGCGGGTGATGGTCGCCTATGCCGTCACCGGAGCCCTCGTCGGGCTCGCCGCCTGCTTCTTCATCGCGGCGGGCACCTCGACTCTCGACCAGGCGGTCGGCTCCGGCCGGGAGCTCGCCGTCATCGCCGCCGTGGTGATCGGAGGCACCTCCATCCTTGGCGGTCGTGGATCGGTGATCGGCACCGTGCTCGGCGCGATCCTCGTGCAGACGGTCACCTCCGGGGTCACCCAGCTCGGCTGGCCCAGCCAGCTCGCCACTCTCTTCGTTGGGGTGTTCATCATCATCGCCGTCGGAACCGACCTGCTGCGCCAGCGAGTGAGGGCACAACCATGACCACAACGGCACGGCCCCCGGTGACGGCGCCGGCGAAGAATCGCAATATCCTGTCCCGCGGTCTCGAAGCACTCCTGACCCAGCGGATCGTCCTGCTCGCCGTGCTCATCGTGGTGGTGCTCGTGGTGATGCTCAGCCTCGACGTCGGTGGGTTCCTCAGTGGCTCCTATAACGCCGACTACCTCGCGTCATCGCTGATCAGCGCCGTGCCCCTGGTTCTGCTCGGCCTCGCCCAGCTGCTGGTCATCGTCTCCGGGCGCGGCGGCATCGACCTCTCGGTCGGCTCGATCGTCTCCCTCACCGGGGTCGTCTTCGGGCTCGCCTACGGGGTCTGGAACCTCGGCTTCCCCGCCTCCCTCCTCATCGCCGTGGTCACCGGCATCGCCTGCGGGGCCGTCAACGGGGTGCTTGTCGCCTACGTCGGGTTCCCCCCGCTGATCGCGACGCTCGCGACCTACTACGCGTTCCGCTCGATCGCCCTCGTCGTCAGCGACCAGAAGCCGATCAACTCGCAGGAGATCCAGGACTTCTACTCCGCCGCGCAGTCGATCGAGCTGCCGCTGATCGGCGGGTCCCTGCCGCTCATCCCGCTCGGCATCTTCACCTTCCTCATCCCCAGCGTCATCGTGGTCTGGCTCGTTCTCAACAAGACGACCTTCGGGCGCCGGCTCTACGCGCTCGGCACCAACGACGTCGCTGCCGCCTGGTCGGGGATCGATGTGCGGGCCAACCGCATGGCCGTCTACGCCATCTCCGGTGCCCTGGCCGGGCTGGTCGCGGTCGTCACCGTCGCGCAGTTCGCCTCTGCCCGGCCCGACGCTGGCACCAGCGGCAGCGGTATGGCCCTGCCCGCCATCACCATCGCTGTGCTCGGCGGCGTCGCGATCACCGGCGGGATCGGGCGCGTCTCAGGCATCGTGCTCGCGACGCTCCTCATTGTGTGGCTCAACGCCGGTATCCTTCTGGCACTGCCCGGCAACGACGGCACCCAGTTCCAGCTTCTCGCGCTCGGGCTCGTGCTCATCTTCGCGTCGCTCCTCAACGGGCTCACGAAACGCAAGTACGGAGGAATCTAGATGACCACCCAGTGGCTACCCGACCTCGTCGGCGACGAGCTCGTCGCCCTCACCCGCTCGCTCGGCGAACCGGCCAAGGACCTCGTGATCCTCGCAGAGGGCAACGTGTCCGAGCGGCTGCCCGACGGACGCCTCGTGATCAAGACCTCCGGGGCGAACATGGCGACCTCGGTCCCCGAGGAGTTCGTCGTCGTCGACGTCGACCCGCTCACCGAGTTGCTTCTCGCTGGCTCGACGTCCCAAGCGGATGTCACGGCCGCCCTCGACGCGGGAGACCACGGTGGGGCGCGCCGCCGCGCCTCGATCGAGACCCTCATCCACGTCGCCGTCCAGCACATCCAGCCGTCCCGGTTCGTCGCGCACACCCACCCGACCCCGATCGTGTCGCTGCTCGCGAGTGTGCACGCGGCGACGGCCTTCGAGGAATGGGTGTATTCCGACGAGGCGGTCGTGATCGGCCGCCCGCTGTTCGTGCCCTATGCGGAACCGGGGATCGCCCTTGGTCGGCTCTTCCTCGAGCGCCTCCGCGGCTACGTCGACGAGCACGACGAGCTTCCGTCGCTGGTGCTCCTGGGCAACCACGGCCTGGTCGCGATCGCCGCCACCGCGCAGGGGGCGGAGGCGATCACCCTGATGGCGGTCAAGGGTGCCCGCGTGCGGCTCGGGGCGCTGTCGGTCGGTGGGGTCGCCGGGCTCGGCTCCGACGTCGTGGCGAAATACTTCCAGCGTGAGGACATGGTCGAGCGCCGCCGCCAGCTCTCCGGTACCCCCTGATCAGGAACGAATGATGATTCAGACCGCGGCGTCGACGGCGCGGGCGAAGGCGATGAGGATGCCGGAGCAGTCGAAGCTGAGGGCGTCGAAACCGGAGAAGTCGATAGGGGCGATTGTGTCAGCACCTCGCCGTGCTGGCACCTCACTGTCGGCCCCCGCTGGTAGGTTTTCCCAGGAAGCGGACTGTGCGGTCCGCGGGAAAGAGTCGTTGTGCCAGGCACACTCCGGTGGGGCATTCTCGGTCCGGGCTACATCGCGGCGGCGCAGACCGCCGACCTCGTCGGCAACGGGTTCGCGGTCGCGGCCGTCGGGTCGAGATCCCAGGACTCCGCCCGCTCATTCGCCGACCGGTTCGGCATCCCCGCCGCCTACGGCAGCTACGCCGAACTTGTCGCCGACCCCGACATCGACATCGTCTACATCGCCACCCCGCACTCGTTCCATTACCGACATGCCCGCCTCGCCCTCGAGGCGGGCAAGCACGTACTTCTCGAGAAGTCGTTCACCGTGACCGGCGACCAGGCCGCCGCGCTCGTCGAACTCGCCGAGTCGAAGGGCCTCGTGCTGCTCGAGGCCATGTGGACGCGGTTCCTGCCGCACATGGTGCGCATCCGCGAGCTGCTCGCCGCCGGCACGATCGGCGAGGTGCGCACCCTGATCGCCGACCACAACCAGAAGCTCTCTACCGACCCGCTCAGCCGCATCAACAACCCGGAGCTCGCCGGCGGCGCCCTGCTCGACATCGGCGTCTACCCGGTGTCGTTCGCGTTCGACATCTTCGGCCCGCCGGCCACCGTGCAGGCGCACGCCTCATCGACCGCCACCGGCGTCGACCGCCAGACGACGATCATCTTCTCCTACGACAGCGGCGCCTCGGCCGTGCTGCAGACCGCCCTCGACACCGTAGGGCCGAACACCGCGACGATCCTCGGCACCGAGGGCTGGATCGCCATCGACGCCGTCTGGTACGCCCCGACGAAGTTCACCGTGCACTCCAGCTCAGGCGCGGTCATCGAGGCCTTCGAAGCGGATGTGTCGCCCAGAGGTATGCAGTACCAGGCCGCCGAACTCGAGCGCCTCATCGAGGAGGGCGAGACCACCGGCACCATCCTGAGCCCCACCGAGAGCGTCGCGATCATGCGCACCCTCGACGAGATCCGCGCCCAGATCGGTCTCGACTACCCGGCCGATATCCTGAGCCTGTGACGAATCCGAATCCGACTCCGAATCCGACCCGACGCTCGGCCCTGTTCGTCATCGATGTGCAGAACGACTTCACCGAGGGAGGCGCCCTCGGGGTGATCGGCGGGGCCGCCGTCGCCTCCGGCATCACCGCGTACCTCGCCCGGGCATCCGGCGACTACGCGGCGGTGTTCGCCTCCCGCGACTGGCACGACGCCGACGGCGACAACGGCGGCCACTTCGCGACCGGCGCGGAACCCGACTTCGTCACGACCTGGCCCGTGCACTGCGTCGCGGGCACCCCGGGCGCCGACTACCACCCCGACCTCGACACCGCGGCCGTCACCGTGCACGTGCGCAAGGGCCAGGGCCGCCCCGCCTACTCCATCTTCGAGGGCACCACCGACGACGGGCGCAGCGTCACCGACGCCCTCGACGCCCTCGGCATCACCGACATCGACGTGGCCGGCATCGCCACCGACTACTGCGTGCTCTCCTCCGCCCGAGACGCGCTCGACGCCGGACGGTCCGTGCGGGTCTTCGACGACCTCGTCGCCGGTGTCGCCGCCGAATCGAGCACCTCGGCCCTCCGCGCCCTCGCCGAGCGCGGGGCCACCATCGCCCATTCCCCGACCAGCCAGGAGAGCACCCCATGATCACCGAAGCCGACCTCCTCGCCAAGGTGCCCGACCGCCTCTTCATCGGCGGCGCGTGGGTCGCCTCGACCTCCGGCCGCTCGATCGACGTGCGCGACCCGGCGACCGGGCGGGTGCTCAAGAGAATCGCGGACGCCTCCGTCGCCGACGGTGCGGCCGCCCTCGACGCCGCCGTTGCCGCCCAGGACGACTGGGCCACGACGCCGGCCCGGGTGCGCGGCGAGATCCTGCGGAAGGCATTCGACCTGCTGCAGGAGCGCAAGGAGGAGTTCGCGCTGCTCATGACGATCGAGATGGGCAAGCCGCTGGCCGAATCCGCCGGGGAGGTCGCCTACGGAGGCGAGTTCCTGCGCTGGTTCGGCGAGGAGGCCGTGCGCATCAGCGGCCACTACGGCAGCAACCCCGAGGGCACCGGTACGATGATCGTCACCCAGCGGCCCGTCGGACCGTCGTTCCTCATCACGCCGTGGAACTTCCCGCTCGCCATGGCCACCCGCAAGATCGCTCCGGCGATCGCGGCCGGATGCACCTCGGTCGTCAAACCGGCCGCGCTCACCCCGCTGACCACCCTCTACTTCGCGAAGCTGCTCGACGACGCCGGGCTCCCGGCCGGCGTCGTCAACGTGATCACCACCTCGGCCACCTCCGAGGTCTCGTCGCCGATCATCGCTGACCCCCGCCTGCGCAAGCTCAGCTTCACCGGGTCGACGCCGGTGGGCGTCTCCCTGCTCAAGCAGGCGGCCGACGGGGTGCTGCGCACCTCGATGGAGCTGGGCGGCAACGCACCATTCGTCGTCTTCGAGGATGCCGACCTCGACCAGGCTGTAGCCGGAGCCTTGCTCGCCAAGTTCCGCAACATGGGGGAGGCCTGCACCGCGGCGAACCGCTTCATCGTGCAGGAGTCGATCGCGGCGGAGTTCGCCGACCGGGTGACCGCCGCCGTCAGCGCGCTCGTCGTCGGCCGCGGCACCGAGGACGGGGTGAACATCGGTCCGCTCATCGATCAGAAGGCGGTGGCCAAGGCCACCGCCCTGGTCGACGACGCCGTCGCGCGAGGCGCCACCGTCCTCACCGGGGGCTCCGCCGTCGACGGCGACGGCACCTTCTATCAGCCGACCGTCCTCACCGGCGTAGCGCGGGGCAGCGACATCCTCCGCGAGGAGATCTTCGGGCCGGTGCTCGCGATCTCCACGTTCACGGACGAGGACGACGCCGTCGCCCAGGCCAACGACACCCAGTACGGGCTTGTCAGCTACGTCTTCACCCGCGACCTGGCCCGCGGGCAGCGGATGATCGAGAAGCTGCAGACCGGAATGATGGGCCTCAACGTCGGAGTCCTCTCCAACGCCGCGGCGCCCTTCGGCGGCATCAAGCAGTCCGGGCTCGGCCGCGAGGGCGGATCCTCGGGCATCCACGAGTACCTCGAGACCAAGTACACCCTCACGGCGAACCCCTTCGCGTGACCGCTGCCGACCGGCGGGTGGTGCTGATCGAGTCCCTCGACGACCCCCGCCTGGCCGACTACGCCCACCAGACCGATGTCGCGCTGAAGAAGGCATGCGGCACCGGGCACGGCCTCTACATCGCCGAGTCCCTGCTGGTGCTTCAGCGCGCCATCGCCGCCGGCCACCACCCGCGGTCGGTCCTCGCACTGGGCGCCTCGGTCGACGACGCGCTGGCCGCGATCGGCGACCGCGACATCCCGGTCTTCAGCGGCACATCCGCTCTGCTGGAGGAGCTCACCGGCTACCTGCTGCACCGCGGCTTGATCGCCGCCATGCACCGACCCGAGCTGCCACACGCCGCCGAGCTGCTGCGCGGCGCCCGCCGCGTCGTGATCCTCGAGAACGTGGCCGACCCGACCAACGTGGGCGCGATCTTCCGCTCCGTCGGCGCAATCGGCGCCGACGCGGTGCTCGTCACCCCGCGCTGCTCCGACCCGTTCTACCGCCGGGCCATTCGGGTGAGCATGGGCACCGTGCTCCAGGTGCCGTGGGCGCGTGTCGGCGACTGGCCGTCCGCCAGGCGGATGCTGGCGGACTCCGGCTTCCACATCGCGGCGCTCGCCCTGGCCGATGGCGCCGTGACCCTGCGCGACTTCGCGGCCACCGCCCCCGAGCGGGTCGCCCTGGTTCTCGGCGCCGGGGGTGAGGGGCTCACCCCCGAGGCGATCGCCGCCGCCGACACGATCGTGCGGATCCCCATGGCGCACGGTATCGACTCGCTCAACGTCGCGGCGACCGCGGCCGTCGCGATGTACGCGCTCGTCTGACCGCGCCTCCCCTGCCGCGCCTTCCCCGTGGGAGAGAGTGAATGTCGCGACATCCGCTTCCCGGACCTACTTGGCGTGACGGAGGGTACGCCAGGCGAGCGCGCTCGCCGCGACCATGAGCACGAGGCCGATGCCCGCTGTGGTCGTGATGCCGCTGTCGAAGGCGTGCCGGGCCGTGTCGATGAGCTGGGCGGCGATCGGGGCGGGCAGGTCGCCGGCAACCGTGATCGCGCCGCCGAGGGTCTCGGACGCCGTCGACTGCTGGGTGGCCGTGAGCCCGGTCGGCAGGTCGATCGCGCCGCGGTAGCTCGACACGAGGATGCTGCCGAGTACGGCGGTGCCGAACACGGCTCCGATCTCGTAGGCGGTCTCGGAGATGCCGGAGGCCGACCCGGCCTTCTCCGCGGGAACCGCCGAGACGATCAGGTCGTTCGAGAGGGTCTCCGAGGCGCCGATCCCGGCCGAGAGCACTGCGAAGGCGACCGCGAGCGCGAGGCCGGATGTGCTGTTGCCGGCCACGGCTATGAGGCCGTAGCCGATCGCGGAGAGCAGCAGCGAGACCGCGATGACGTAGCGGGCGTGCACCCGTTTCACGACCTGCACCGACAGGAGCCCGGTGGCGATCATCGTCAGGAGCCCGGGCAGGAGGAGCAGGCCGGCCTGCACCGGTCCGAGCCCGAGCACCAGCTGGAGGTGCTGCGACCCGAAGTAGAGGAAGCCGGTGAGTGAGAACACCGCGAGCAGGTTGACGAGCACCGCGCCGCTGAACGGGGCGGAGCGGAACAGGCGCACGTCGAGCATCGGATTGGGGCGGGAGAGCTGGCGGCGCACGAACCAGACGCCTGAGGCGATCGCGACGGCGAGGCCGACGGCGACGACCACACCGAAGCCGTGGGTCGCGAACTCCTTGATCGCGAAGACGAGGGGGAACAGGGTCGCCATCGACAGGCCGACGCTCATGAGGTCGACGGGCCCCGGGTTGGGGTCCTTCGACTCGGGGACGAAGATCGGGGTGAAGACCAGCATCAGGGCGAGCATCGGAACGGCCAGGAGGAACACCGAGGGCCAGCCGAACCCCTCGATCAGGAACCCGCCGACGATCGGGCCGAGGGCACCGCCCGCGGCGAAGCCGGAGGCCCAGATGGCCAGGGCGGTGCGGCGCTGGATGCGGTCGTGGAAGATGTTCCGCAGCAGCGAGAGGGTCGACGGCATCAGCATGGCGCCGAAGAAACCGAGCCCGGCACGGGCGGCGACGAGCGCCCCGGCCGACTCGGAGAAGGCGGCGAGCACAGAGAGGACGCCGAAGCCGATGGCGCCGATGATCAGCATCCGGCGGCGGCCGAAGCGGTCGCCGAAGCTGCCCATTGCCACGAGGAGGCCGGCGAGCACGAGCGGGTAGGCGTCGACGATCCAGAGCAGCATCGCGCCGCTGGTCGCGAACTGCAGCGAGATCGACGGCAGCGCGAAGCTCAGCACGGTGTTGTCGATCGAGACGAGCAGCACGGGCAGCATGAGCACGGCGAGGGCGGCCCAGTCGCGGGGGCGGGCGCGGGGGCCGGTGCTGCCGGTCGGGGTCTCGGGGCGGATGGTGCCGGAACGGACGATCGTGATGGGGGTGGTGTGTGTCATGGGAGTGCCTCGGTCGAAGCCCGCCGGGCGGCGGGACTCCACTACTGTACCGACTGGTCGGTAAAGTTGCAAGCCCGGAGCCGATAGGATCGGACGATGGCATCCGCGCGTGACCGAATACTCGACGCCTTCGAAGAAGTGCTGCTCACCGAGGGGGAGCGGGCGGCGACCCTCGATGCCGTCGCGTCGCGCGCCGGGGTCTCCAAGGGCGGGTTGATCTACCACTTCCCCAGCAAGGACCTGCTGGCGCACGGCCTCTGCGAGCGGCTGACGGCGCTCGCCGCGGAGGACGCGGAGCGGATGCGGGCCTCGTCCGAGGGACCGGCCCGCTACTACATCCGCTCGTCGAGGTATCTCGGCACTCCCTTCGACCGGGCCTTCGTGGGGGTGGCGCGGCTGCACCAGGGAGGGGTGGCGGAGGCGGTCGAGACGATCCGCACGATCGAGCGGCAGTGGCTCGAGATTCTCGCCACGGCCCTCCACGACGACGACGCGGCCCACGCGATCAAGCTGATGGGTGACGGGCTCTACTTTCAGGCGGTCTACGGCGCGGGAGAGTTCGCGGCGACCGGGGGCACCACACCGCAAGGCGACGACGACCTCGACGCGCTGCTGCGGGTCGTCGACAAGATCGTCGGCTGAGCGGGTTCTCCCCGGAGCTACACCAGCAGCTGGTGCTTCGCGAGCTCCGTGTACAGCGGGGTCGACTTGACGAGTTCGGAGTGGGTGCCGACGCCGACGACCCGCCCGTGCTCGAGCACGATGATCTGATCGGAGTCGACGACCGTCGACAGGCGGTGCGCGATGACGATGAGGGTGCGGTTCTCGGCGACGGCGTCGATGGCCTCGCGGAGCATCTGCTCGTTGCGGCCGTCGAGGGAGGAGGTCGACTCGTCGAGCAGCAGTATCGGCGGGGCCGCGAGCAGGGTGCGGGCGATCGCGAGGCGCTGGCGCTCCCCGCCGGAGAGCATCACGCCGCTCTCGCCGACCGGGGCTCCGAGGCCGAGCGGGTTGCGCTCGAGCACCTCGGTGAGGTTCACGTCGGCGAGAACACGGATGCAGTCCGCGTCGGTCGCGTCGGGGGCGCCGAGCTTGAGGTTCTCGCGCAGGGTGCCGGCGAGAACGGGCGCGTCCTGTTCCACGTAGCCGATCTGGGCGCGGAGCGCCTCGCGGTCGAGAGAGCGCAGGTCCACCCCGCCGAGGCGGATGACGCCGTCGCTCGGGTCGTAGAAGCGTTCGATCAGGGCGAGGATCGTGCTCTTGCCGGCGCCGGAGGGGCCGACGAGGGCGGTGCGCTGGCCCTTCGGGGCGCTGAACGAGACCCCGTGCAGCACGGTGCGGTCGCGGGGGAGGTCCGGATCGATGACCGCATCGTCTGAGGTGGCGGATGCCGCATCATCCGCTTTCTCGACGGGAAGCTCGGTGTAGGTGAAGCGCACGTCTTCGAAGGTGATGGCGTCGTCGGAGGGGACGGGGGCGCTCGCCTCGCGGGCGATGTCGGCGTCGCGCTCGGTCTCGCTCGGCAGGAGGATGATCTCCTGGATGCGGCCGAGGGCGCCGAGGGCCTGGTTGACGGAGGTGATCGCGCCGAAGGCCTGGCCGAGCGGCATGATCATGAGGAACAGGAAGAGGATGAACGCGACGAGGTTCGCGACCGTGAGCTCGCCGCTGGCGACGCGGAAGCCGCCGACGCCGAGCACGACGAGGAACGAGACCTGGAGGGCGATGCCGGCGATCGGCACCACGAGTGCGGAGATCTTCGCGACGCTGATCCCCATGAGCCAGGCACCCTCGGCGTCCTTGTGGACCTCGGCGATCTCGCGCTCGGTGGCGCCCGCGGCGCGGATGGTGCGCACGGCGCTGATCGAGCGCTCGACGGAGGCGGCGAGGTCGCCGACCTTGTCCTGGGCCTTCCGGCTTGCGACCCGGATGCGGCGGCTGAGAGTGACGACAGTGACCACGGAGACGGCGATCACCAACACGGTGAGGCCGAGCAGCACGGGGTCGATGATGAACATCGCGATGAGGGCTCCGACGAAGGTGAGCGAGCCGCCGATCGCCTCGACGAGCCCCTGGGTGAGCACGGCGCGCAGGAGGGTCGTGTCGCTTCCGACGCGCGAGACGAGGTCGCCGGTGCGGCGCAGGTCGAACTCGCTGATCGGCAGGTTGAGCATGCGGCTGACGAGGCGGCGGCGACTCGAGAGCACCACGCCCTCCCCGGTGCGCTGCAGCAGGTAGTGCTGATAGCCGCTGATGAGCCCGGAGACGACGACGAGTCCGACGAGCAGCCAGACGAGGCCCTGCAGCGAGTTGCCGGCCTCGACGACCGAGATGACCTGGCTCACGAGGAGTGGCTGCGCGAGGGACGCGCCCGCGCCGAGCACGCTGAGCACGATGACGACCGAGAGCACCCTGCGGTGCTCGAGAAGGTAGGGGAGCAGCTGCCCGAAGGTCGCGCGTGGTCCTGAGGTGTCTGGCCGGGCGCCGAATCCCCGACGGGGCGGGCGCGCGTTCGACCGGGTTGTTGTGCTCATCACCCCTCAGAGTATCCGGGCCTGGCTGTGCCGCCGGCCATCACACAGGGGTTTGGGGTGCTGGTGCCCGGGGCTAGGCTCGCTGTGTGCCCGCCGTGATCACCGCGAACCAGCTCGT
>JACMNE010000038.1 GCA_014378715.1 Microbacteriaceae bacterium | reverse complement strand
TTCGACGACGTGGCCGCTCAGGAGACGGCGGTCACCGAGCTGCGCGAGCTCGCCCAGTTCCTGTCCGATCCCGGCCGATTCACGGAGCTCGGCGCCCGGATCCCGAAGGGCGTGCTGCTCTACGGCCCTCCAGGGACCGGCAAGACCCTGCTCGCGCGCGCCGTCGCCGGCGAGGCCAACGTGCCCTTCTACTCGATCTCCGGATCGGACTTCGTCGAGATGTTCGTCGGCGTCGGTGCCAGTCGCGTTCGCGACCTCTTCGCCCAGGCCAAGGAGAACTCCCCGGCCATCATCTTCGTCGACGAGATCGACGCCGTCGGCCGCCACCGCGGTTCCGGCACCGGAGGTGGGCACGACGAGCGCGAGCAGACCCTCAACCAGCTGCTGGTCGAGATGGACGGCTTCGACGTCAAGACCAACGTCATCCTCATCGCGGCGACCAACCGTCCTGACATCCTCGACCCGGCGCTCCTGCGCCCCGGCCGGTTCGACCGCCAGATCGGCGTCGACGCCCCCGACATGCTCGGCCGCAAGAAGATCCTCGAGGTGCACGCCAAGGGCAAGCCGATGGCCAACGGGGTCGACCTCGAGATCCTCGCCCGTAAGACCCCCGGCTTCACCGGAGCCGACCTCGCGAGTGTGCTCAACGAGGCCGCGCTGCTCACCGCTCGCTCGAACGCACAGCTGATCGACAACCGCGCGCTCGACGAGGCCGTCGATCGCGTGATGGCCGGACCGCAGCGCCGCACCCGCGTGATGCGCGACCAGGAGAAGCTCATCACCGCCTACCACGAGGGGGGCCACGCCCTCGTCGCGACCGCGATGAACAACACCGACCCGGTGACGAAGATCACGATCCTTCCCCGCGGGCGCGCCCTCGGCTACACGATGGTGATGCCCGTCGAGGACCGGTACTCGGTCACCCGCAACGAACTGCTCGACCAGCTCGCCTACGCGATGGGCGGCCGGGTCGCCGAGGAGATCGTCTTCCATGACCCCACCACCGGGGCATCGAACGACATCGAGAAGGCGACATCGACGGCCCGCAAGATGGTCACCGAATTCGGCATGAGCTCGAGTATCGGCTCGGTCAAGCTCGGGGCCGGCACCAGCGAGATGTTCCTCGGCCGCGACATGGGCGGGTCCCGTGACTACTCGGAGCGGCTCTCCGAGCAGGTCGACGCCGAGGTGCGCGCCCTGATCGAGAACGCGCACGACGAGGCCTGGCAGGTGCTCAACGAGAACCGCGACATCCTCGACGCCCTCGCGCTCGAACTGCTCGAGAAGGAGACCCTCGACCAGACCCAGCTCAAGGAGATCTTCGCCGAGGTGCGCAAGCTCCCGGTGCGCCCCCAGTGGCTGTCGAGCAACAAACGCCCCGTCTCCGACCGACCGCCCATCCTGATGCCGGAGAAGGCCCCGATCGACGCCGGAGCCACCGACGGCGCGATCGACTCCGAGCCGAAGCCGAAGGCCAAGCGGGTACCGCGTCGCTCGGCCCCCGACATCGCCCCGGCCTAGCCCCACGTGGCCGGCATCGACACCGACCGCATCGCGGCCGCCGTCGCCGAGATCCTCTCCGCCATCGGCGAGGATCCGGCCCGGCCCGGCCTCGACGGAACACCTCAGCGCGTCGCGGACGCGCACCTCGGCTACTACTCCGGGGTCGGCGTCGATCCCCTCGGCCACCTCGCCGACCCGGTGCCTGTCGACGACGCCACCGGCGACCTTGTTCTCGTCCGCGACATCGAGTTCGTCTCGACCTGCGAGCACCACCTGCTGCCCTTCCTCGGGGTCGCCCATGTCGCCTACGCGCCACGCCAATCGATCGTCGGACTGGGCAAGCTGGCCAGTGTGGTCGATACGCTTGCCTCGCGCCCGCAACTCCAGGAGCGCCTGACCGAGGAGATAGCAGATGCCCTCGAGACCGGTCTCGACCCGCGCGGGGTGTTCGTCATGATCGACGCCATGCAGCTCTGCGTCTCCGCCCGCGGGTCCCGCCAGCGCCGCAGCACCACGGTGACCATGGCGGCCCGCGGCAGCTTCGCCACGCCGGCGGGACGAGCCGAGATCGTCGCGCTCATCGGGGCGCCGAATGGGTAGTTCCACACCCGTGCGCCGTCCTCGACGAGCGAAGGTCGAGCCTCCCCGCACCGGTCCGGTGTGCCCCGTGATCCTGGGCATCCTCAACGTCACCCCCGATTCCTTCAGCGACGGCGGAGAGCATGGCGACGCGGCATCCGCTGTGGAGTTCGCCCAGCACCTTGTCGAGACGGGGGCCGACATCATCGACATCGGTGGCGAGTCGACCCGACCCGGCGCTGAGCGACTGCCCGTCGACGAGGAGCAGCGCCGGGTTATGCCCGTGCTGCGCGAGCTCGTGGCGCGCGGCATCGCGGTCAGCATCGACACCATGAACGCGAGCACGGCCGCCCACGCCGCCGACCTCGGGGTGTCGATCATCAACGATGTCTCCGGTGGCACGGCCGACCCCGACATGCCCAGGGTCGCCGCGGAGACCGACCTGATGTTCATCACCATGCACTCCCGGGGGGCGAGCGCCACGATGAACGAGCGCGCCGTCTACCGCAACACGATCGCGGAGGTGCGCACGGAGCTCGAACTGCGCATCGCGCACCTGCTCGTGCAGGGGGTGCGCTCCGAGCGCATCATCGTCGACCCCGGCATCGGCTTCGCGAAGAACGCCGACCAGGACTGGGAGCTGCTCGGCGGGCTGCGTGAGCTGCGTGTGCTCGGGCACCCGGTGCTCGTCGGCGCCTCCCGCAAGCGCTTCCTGGCGGCCCTGCTGCCGGCCGGGTCGAAGCCGCGCGAGCGCGATGCCGCGACCGCCGTGATCAGCGCCCTCGCCGCCGACGCCGGGGCGTGGGGGGTCAGGGTGCACGACGTCGCCGCGACCAAGGCGGCACTGGACGTGTGGAGCGCCATGAACGGGGCGAAGCGATGAGCGTGCGTCTCGAAGCGGATGCCGCGGGTGCCGTGCCCCTCGACTCGATCACCCTGACCGGACTCCGGGCCACCGGGCACCACGGAGTCTTCGACGACGAACGCGCGAACGGCCAGGAGTTCGTCGTCGACGTCGAAGTGTGGCTCGACGTGCACGGCATCGCCGACGACCTCGAGCGCACGATCCACTACGGGGTGCTTGCCGAGGAGGTCGTGGCCGCGATCGAACGCGACCCCGTCGACCTCATCGAGACCCTCGCCGAGCGCATCGCCGCCGTAGTGCTCGGGCACGGCGCCGCCCACCACGTGAGAGTCGTGGTGCACAAGCCGTCCGCACCGATCACGGTGCCGTTCGCCGATGTCTCGATCACGATCACGAGGGGACGCGCGTGAAGGAGCAGCGAATGCGTGTCGAGCTGCCGGCAGTCATCGCCCTCGGCAGCAACCTCGGCGACCGCGAGGCCACCCTCCGGGCCGCCGTGCGCGCGATCCACGCCATCCCCGGCGTCGTGGTCACGGCGGCGTCCGGAATCGTCGAGTCGTCCGCCCTCAAACCGGACGGCGTCGACACCAGCGCCCCCAGCTATCTCAACGCGGTCGTCGCCGTGCGCAGCGCGATCACCCCGTTGGAGCTGCTCGACGCCCTCACCACCATCGAGAACACCCTCGGTCGGGTGCGGGGCGAGCGCTGGGGTGACCGCACGATCGACCTCGACCTGATCACCGCAGCTGGCCCGCACGTGAGCACCCCGCGGCTCACCCTGCCGCACCCGCGCGCCTGGGAGCGCCGGTTCGTGCTCGCGCCCTGGCTGCAGATTGAGCGCACCGCGCGGATCCCCGGATACGGCACCGTGGCCGAGCTGGCGGAGGCCGCGGTCGACACCGTCAGCGACTACCCGGCACCCCCTCTGCTCGACGCCCTGCGCGGCGAGGTGCGGCGGTGAAGCGCACCAGCGCCACCTCGCTCATCCTGCTCGCCCTCCTCGGCGGGGTCGGGGCCGGATTCGCCCAGGTGGGCCTGGCGGCAGCCGGGCAGGCGATCATCACGACCCCGTTGACGCTGCCGCTCGCGCTCGCAGTCATCGGCATCCTCGTGGTGCTCCTCGCCCGCCCTATCCGCCGGATGACCAGGCAGCGCACCACGACCGCCGGCCCCGTCGACCCGTTCTACGCCACCCGCATCGTGATGCTCGCCAAGGCATCGGCCCTCAGCGGCGCCCTCATCACCGGGGCAGGGGCAGGCCTTCTCATCTACCTCCTGACCCGGTCGGTCACCCCGGGGGTAGGCTCGTTCGCATCGACGATCGCCGCCATCGCGGGGGCCGCGGTGCTCCTCGCCGGCGGACTCGTCGCCGAATACATGTGCCGCATCCCACCAGGGGACGACAGCGACGACGACGAAGAGAAGCGAATGCGCGTCCGGTCGTGACGGACCGCCCAACCGCAACTGTGAGGACCAGCGTGACCACTCGACTCGACCTGCCCGGGATCACCTGGCGCCGGGTGTCGCCCAAGTTCCTGATCACCGAGTTCCTCGGGCTCGCCGTGACGGCCATCGTGCTCGCCGGGGCGACCGCCCCGCTCTACCTCGTCGGTTGGGACCTCGCCCCGTGGGCCACCTCGTCGGCCGTCGGCTTCGTGCTGCTCTTCGCCGCGTTCACCCCGCGCCGCGTGCGCGCCATCGGCTACCAGCTGCGCGAGGACGACCTCGTCTTCCGCCGCGGTATCCTCTTCCAGCGCTTCGTCGCCGTGCCCTACGGCCGGATGCAGCTCGTCGACATCAACCGCGGCCCGCTCTCGCGCTGGCTCGGGCTCAGCGAGCTCAAGTTCGTCACTGCCGCTGCCTCGACCGGGGTCACGATCCCCGGGCTCGTCGCCGCCGACGCCGACGAGCTCCGCGACCGCCTCGTCGAGCTCGCAGAGAGCAGGCGGGCCGGCCTGTGACCGACCCCGACCTGCCATCGGATGTCGCGGCGCCGCGGCATCCCGCCGCGCCTGTCACCGCGCTCGCCGCCGCGCTCAGCGACGGTGACTGGCACCGACTGCACCCCGCCTCCCCGCTCCTCAAGGGCGGCATCGCGCTGATCGCGATCATCGGCGTGGTGATCAGCAACCTGCGCGAGCGCCTCATCGAGATGTTCATCCCCGACGCCGACTACACCGGAGGCGACCCGATCGACCTCATCGTGCAGTCGGGATTCGTCGGCTGGGCGCTCCTCGCCGTGCTCGGGGTCCTGCTGGTTCTCGTGGGCATCTTCTACGTCTCCTGGCGGATGCACACGTTCCGCATCACGAACGAGGTCGTCGAGGTGCGCTCCGGCGTTGTGTTCCGCACGAACCGCAAGGCCAGGCTCGACCGCATCCAGGGCATCAACATCGTGCGCCCGTTCTTCGCCCGCCTCTTCGGGGCGGCCAAGCTCGAGGTCAACCAGGCCGGGCAGGACGCCAACGTCAAGCTTGAGTACCTGTCCTCCGCCGCGGCTGACGCCCTCCGCCGGGAGATCCTCCGTCTGGCATCGGGCACGCGCGCGACATCCGCTGCCACCGCGACGCAGGCCGGGGCGCCTACCGGCGTGATCGACCGCCGGATGGGGGAGTTCCTCGCACCGGAGCTCGACCCGGACGCCGCACCGCCCGCCTCCGTCGTCAAGCTCGGCGTCGGCCGCCTGCTCGGGTCGATCGTGCTGAGCGGCGCATCGGTCTTCATCGTGATCGCGGGGGTCGCCGTCATCCTCTCGTCGATCTGGGCGGATGCAGCGCTGATCGGCCTCTTCGCGCTTATCCCCGGCATCATCGGGGTGGTCGGCTTCTACGCGCAGCGTTTCCTCAAGTCGCTGCGCTACTCGATCGCCGGCACCCCCGACGGGGTGCGCGTCGGGTTCGGCCTGCTGTCGACGAGCAACGAGACACTGCCGCCCGGCCGTATCCACTCGGTCAAGGTCAGCCAGCCCCTGCTCTGGCGCCCGTTCGACTGGTGGGAGGTCAAGGTCAACCGCGCCAGTCACTCCTCGACCAACGGGGCGGCCGGCCAGCAGAACACCACGATCCTGCCCGTCGGCAACCTCGACGACGTGCGCCGGGTGCTCGAGCTTGTGCTGCCCGACTTCCTCGACCAGGAGGCCATCGCCCTCGCCGGCCGCGGCCTCACCGGACGCGGCACCGGCACCGACGGCTACACCGTGTCGCCCCCCCGTGCGGCGGTGCTGCGCTGGTTCTCCTGGCGGCGCAACGGCTTCGCGGTCGCCCCGGCTGCGGTCCTGTTGCGCAAGGGCGCGATCTGGCGCGAGCTCATCATCGTGCCGCACCCCCGCGTTCAGAGTGTGTCGATGGCGCAGGGCCCGATCCTGCGCCGCCTCCGCCTCGCCTCCGTGCACGTCCACACCGTCGCCGGCCCGATCAGCGCGCAGCTCGGCGCGATCGATGCGGCCGCCGCCACCGAGTTCTTCACCTGGGCAGCGGATGCGGCAGTCCGCGCCTCCAGCGCCGACACCAGTCACCGCTGGCGGGCGGCAGAACCCGTGGTCGCGGTCGACGCGCACGGGCAGGCCATCGTGCCGCCCGCGACATCCGCTGTGGATCCGTTCGCGCAGCCGCTGCCACCCGTGGTGCCGGTCGGTGCGCCGGCCACGCCGGGGGACCCCGCGTGAGCGCGGCCCCGCACGAGCGCTCGGGGCGCCTCGGCATCGGCATCGTCGGCTCCGGGCACGTCGGCCCCATCCTCGGGGCTGCCCTCGCCGGTGCCGGACACGCGATCGTCGGCATCTCCGCGATCTCGGAGGCCAGCCGCGAGCGTGCGGAGGCCATCCTGCCCGGTGTGCCCGTGCTCGAGGTGCCCGACCTGATCGAGCGCAGCGAACTCGTGATCCTCGCCGTCCCCGGCGACGAGCTCGAGGGCCTCATCGCCGGACTCGCCGCCACCCGCGCCTGGCAGAGCGGCCAGCTCGTGATGCACACCGTCGCGCGGTTCGGCACCGCCGTGCTCGCCCCCGCGATGGCCCAGGGGGTCATCCCGCTCGCGATCCACCCGGCGATGGCGTTCACCGGCACCTCGATCGACCTCGTCCGCCTCGGCGAGAGCCACTTCGCCGTCACCGCCCCCGGTCCCGTGCAGCCGATCGGCCAGGCGCTGGTCGTCGAGATGGGCGGCGAGCCCGTGATGGTCGCCGAGGCCGACCGCGAGGCCTACGCCGACGCGATCGCCACCGCCACGAGCTTCTCCGCGGCGATCGTGAATCAGGCCACCGGCATCCTCGCCGACATCGGCATCGACGAACCTGGGCGCCTCCTCGCGCCCCTGGTGCGGTCGTCGGTCGAGAACGCGCTGCGGCGTGCGTTGTAGGTGGCGGCGGGACGCGACATCCGCTACCGGGTAATATCAAGGCGTGCCCGACGTCGTTGAAACCATCGCGGGCCTGCGGTCCCAGCTCCGTCTCGCCAGGGTCGACGCGGTATCCGGGGGCCTGGGCCGGCCGCGGGTCGCCCTCGTTCCCACCATGGGTGCCCTGCATGACGGACACCTCGCGCTCGTCGAACGCGCCAAGGAGCGCGCCGAGATCGTGGTCGTCTCGATCTTCGTGAACCCGCTGCAGTTCGGGCCGTCCGAGGACCTCGCGCTGTACCCTCGCACGGTCGAATCCGACGTGGAGCGCCTCGCGGCCCACGGCGTGCAGATCGTCTTCGCCCCGACCGTCGGCGAGATCTACCCCGGCGGTGACCTGCAGACCAAGATCACGGCGGGCGACATCGGCTCTCTCTACGAGGGTCGCTCCCGCCGCGGACACTTCGACGGGGTGCTCACCGTCGTGGCGAAGCTGCTCAACATCGTGCGGCCGGACACCGTGGTGTTCGGCGAGAAGGACGCCCAGCAGGTCTTCCTGGTGAAGCGGATGATCGCGGACCTCAACGTCGACGTCGACGTGGCCGCGGTGACCACCGTGCGTGAGGACGACGGCCTCGCTCTGTCGAGCCGCAACCGCTTCCTCGACCCGAAGCAGCGCCGCGCCGCCAGGTCGCTGTCGATCGCGCTCGAGGCGGCCAGCTCTTCGGCCGACCGCGGCATCGACTCGGTCATCGCGGCCGCGCAGTCGGTGCTGACCGGGGACTCGACGATCGAGCTGGACTACCTCGCCGTGGTGGACCCGACGACGTTCCTCCCTGTGGACGACGGGGCGCACGGTCGCGCGCTCGTTCTCATCGCGGCCCGCGTCGGCGAGACTCGGCTCATCGACAACGTGACGGTGTACCTGGCCTGAGGCCACCCCGCACCGGCCACCCCGACACGCGCCTAGTACCATGGGAGGGTCGGCTCCGAGCCAGGGCGCCCCGCGCCGCCGGGCCGACATTCCACCAGTGCAGGAGCCCCATTGACTGAAAACGCGCCACAGCCGAACGAAGCGGATGATGCGGAACGCGAGGTCTCCGAGCAGAAGGCCGTTCGCCTCGCCAAGCGTGACCGCCTCATCGCCTCGGGTGCCGAGGCCTACCCGGTGGGCGTGCCGATCACGACGACGATCCCGGCCGTGCGCGAGAAGTACCCCGATCTCGAGCCGGACACCGCCACCGGCGACACTGTGGGACTCGCCGGACGCATCGTGCACCTGCGCAACACCGGCAAACTCTGCTTCGCGTCGCTGCAGTCCGGCGACGGCTCGCGCATCCAGGCCATGGTGAGCCTCGCCGAGGTGGGCCAGGAGTCCCTCGACACCTGGAAGGACCTCGTCGACCTCGGCGACCACCTCTTCGTCGGAGGCGACGTCATCTCCAGCCGGCGCGGCGAGCTCTCGATCATGGTCAGCGAGTGGAAGATCGCCGCCAAGACGCTGCGTCCGCTGCCCAACCTGCACACCGAGCTCAATGAGGAGACGCGGGTGCGCAGCCGCTACCTCGACCTCATCACCCGCGAGGGGGCCCGGCAAATGGTGCGTGCCCGCGCGACCGCCGTCGCCTCCCTGCGCACCACCTTCGGCACCCACGACTACATCGAGGTCGAGACGCCGATGCTGCAGGTGATGCACGGCGGGGCATCCGCCCGCCCGTTCGCCACCCACAGCAACGCCTTCGACACCGAGCTGTTCCTGCGCATCGCTCCGGAGCTGTTCCTCAAGCGCGCCGTGGTCGGCGGCATCGACCGGGTGTTCGAGATCAACCGCAACTTCCGCAACGAGGGCGCCGATAGCACCCACTCGCCCGAGTTCGCGATGCTCGAGGCGTACCAGTCCTACGGCGACTACCTGCAGATGGCCGACCTCACGCAGGAGATGGTGCAGAACGCGGCGCTCGCCGCGGCCGGCTCCCATGTTGTCACCTGGGCGGACGGCACCGAGTACGACCTCGGCGGCGACTGGGACCGCATTGGCATGTATGAGTCGCTGAGCGAGACATCCGCTACCACAATCACCCCGGAGACACCGTTCGAGTACCTTCTCGCGCACGCCACCCGGCTCGGGATCGAGGTGCAGCACCCCACCCACGGCAAGCTGGTGGAGGAGCTGTGGGAGCATTACGTCAAGCCGTCGCTCGATCGCCCGACGTTCGTGATGGACTTCCCGATCGACACCTCGCCGCTCGTGCGCGCGCACCGCCGCACCGCCGGCGTGGTGGAGAAGTGGGACCTCTACGTTCACGGATTCGAGCTGGGCACCGGATACTCCGAACTCGTCGACCCCGTCGTGCAGCGCGAGCGCTTCGTCGAGCAGGCGAAGCTCGCCGCGGGCGGCGACGTCGAGGCCATGCGGCTCGACGAGGAGTTCCTGCGCGCGCTCGAGCACGGCATGCCGCCGACCGGGGGGATGGGCATGGGAATCGACCGGCTGATGATGGCGCTCACGGGGCTCGGCATCCGCGAGACCATCCTCTTTCCGTTGGTGAAGTAGGGTTCGGCCATGAGTTACCTGCCGCCGGAGAAGAAGGACCCCAGCAAGATCACGCCCATGCGCAAGCTGCTGTGGCTGGTGATGCTGGGGGTCGGTCTCTATCTGGTCGGATCCGGCATCTTCGGCATCATCAACGGCGGAAGCTGACTCCTCCCAGCCGAGGCGGCGTATTCTTGAGCCGTGCTGGAAAACTTTTGGGCCAACGCCGCATTCTCGGTGACCCCCACCATCCTCGTCGGCCTGATCTTCTGGCTCGTGATCGCGTCGATCCTGAAGGCCGACCGCACCGAGCGCAAGGTGTACTCCGAGATGGAAACGGCCGAGCGACTCCGCCGCGATCTCGAGCGCGCGAACGCCGCCGACGCGCCGGGCTCGATGAGCACACCGCCCAGCGACTAGCAGCCGGGCGCATTACCCCCGCGGCTTCAACCGCACCCCCGGCATCTCCGGCGCCGGCAGCGGAGCCCCGTCGAAGCTGTCCACATGGCCGAAGCGCCCCGCGCCCGCCGACGCCAGCACGACCTCCTCCTGCCAGGCGCGGCGGAACTCCACGATCTCGCTGTGGTCGCGCCCGATGAAGTTCCACCACATCACGATCTGCTCGCCGAGGGGCTCCCCGCCGATCAGAAGGAGTCGCGCGCTCCCCTCCACCGAGACATCGTCCACCTCGATCTCCAGCGAGCGGATGCCGCGCCCTACGAACGCGAGCTCGCCCTCTTCCACGAGTGAGCCGTTCACGGTGATGGGCCCCGCGTCGACGAGCACCCCGTGCTCGAACGCCGGGTCGAGGTCGAGGCGCACTCTCGAGCCGCGTGGCAGGTCCACCTGGGCTCCCACGAGAGGGCTGAAGGTCGGCACCGGAGAGGCCACCCCGCAGAGCGATCCCAGGAACACCAGCAGCACGGCGTCGCCGACTGCGACCGGCACCGGGGCGAAGTGCTCGAAGCGCGGCTCGGCGTGCCGGAACGCGTCGGGCAGCGCAATCCACAGTTGCGCTCCGTGCAGAGTCGTCGTGTCTGGCGTCGACACCTCGGAGTGTTGGATCCCACGCCCCGCGGTCATCAGGTTGAGCTCGCCCGGCCGCACGGTCGCGTGACTGCCCGCGCTGTCCCGGTGGTCGATCTCCCCCGCGAACAGCCAGCTCACGGTCTGCAGCCCGGTGTGCGGGTGCGGCGGCACGACCATGCCCCGCCCGCGCGTCACGTCGTCCGGACCGTAGTGGTCGACGAAGCACCAGGCGCCGATCAGCGACCGCGACCGCTGCGGCAGCGTGCGCCGCACCGACATCGCCCGCGGCCCGCCGAGCGGCACGTCCCGCGACTGCAGGATCTCCAGACCGGATGCCGCGTCCCCGCCCATCGCGTCCCCGCCCGCCCTGTCCTCGAGCAGCACCTCGGCCGGGTCCCTCTCCAGATTGCTCATGCCACGAGGGTAGCCGGGGGCGCTCAGCCGACGACCAGCAGCTCGCCGACCTCGCAGTCGAGCGCCCCGCAGACGGCAACCAGGGTCGAGAAACGGATGGCCTTCGCCCGATCGTTCTTCAGGACCGACAGGTTCACGATGCTCACGCCCACGAGCTCGCTCAGCCGGGTGAGGGTCATGCCACGCTCGAGCAGCAGCTCGTCGAGACGGCAGTGGATGCCCGAGTCATCCTCCGTCATCAGACGAGCCCCTCCGCGTCCCGCTGCAGTGCGGCCCCGTGCTCGAACGCGAGGTCGACCCGCAGCGCCGCGGCGTCGTGCGCGAGCCGTTCCGTGTCGCGATGGAGCTTCTTGCCGTAGCGGAACGCGGCGGCCGTGGCCACGAGGGCGAGCGCGACGAGCACCGGGCCGAATGGGTCGCCACGCAGCAGGCGGGAGCAGAGCACGGCGACCGCGGCGCCGAGGGCCACGAACACGGCGCCCTGCACGAGGTGGCCGGCGGCGAGCCAGAGGCGCGCGTCGAGGTGGAGGCCGTTGAGAAAAAGGTCCGCGGACGAGAAGCCGCCGCCCACGACGCTGGCCGTGGGGCCGTTGATCGTGACCGACGAGCCCACCGTTGGCCAGAACGTGCTGACCGGCAGCGCGACCGCGACGGTCTGCGCCCAGATCGCCTGCGCGACGATGACCAGGGTGCCCACGGCGGTAGCGAGGGCGTAGAGCACCCCACCCCAGTAAGTGACGCGGAGCCGCAGGGGGCGGGGCGGGGCGGACGCCGAGCCCGCAGTGACCGTTCCTGGCTGGGATTTCATGCTGCTCCTCACATCCGCTTTATCGATAGTCGATAACATAACGATTGTCGATAAGCACCGCAAGTGGATTGCGTCACGCCTACGGCGAACAGGGGCGAATTCGGCGGGATCGCTGGTTACTCTCGTAGATATCGACACGGAATCCTGCACCGTGTTTAGGGAGCAATCATGTTTGAAAGATTTACCGACCGAGCTCGTCGTGTTGTCGTTTTGGCCCAGGAAGAGGCCAAGATGCTCAACCACAACTACATCGGCACCGAGCACATCCTGCTCGGTCTCATCCACGAGGGCGAGGGCGTCGCCGCCAAGGCGCTCGAATCACTCGGCATCGCGCTTGACGCCGTGCGCGAGCAGGTCCAGGACATCATCGGCCAAGGCCAGCAGCAGCCGACGGGCCACATCCCGTTCACTCCGCGCGCCAAGAAGGTGCTCGAGCTCTCCCTTCGTGAGGCACTGCAGCTCGGCCACAACTACATCGGCACCGAGCACATCCTGCTCGGCCTGATCCGCGAGGGTGAGGGTGTCGCAGCCCAGGTCCTCGTGAAGCTCGGCGCCGACCTGAACAAGGTGCGCCAGCAGGTCATCCAGCTGCTCTCCGGTTACCAGGGCAAGGAGCAGGTCGCCGTCGGCGGCAACGAGACGGCCGCGACCCAGGCCGGCAGCCAGGTTCTCGACCAGTTCGGACGCAACCTCACCCAGGCGGCGCGCGACGGCAAGCTCGACCCGGTCATCGGGCGCGAGAAGGAGATGGAGCGCGTGATGCAGATCCTCTCCCGCCGCTCCAAGAACAACCCCGTGCTCATCGGGGAGCCCGGCGTCGGTAAGACCGCCGTCGTCGAGGGCCTCGCCCAGGCGATCGTGCGTGGCGACGTTCCGGAGACCCTGAAGGACAAACAGCTCTACACGCTCGACCTCGGATCGCTCATCGCCGGAAGCCGCTACCGCGGTGACTTCGAGGAGCGCCTGAAGAAGGTCACCAAGGAGATCCGCACCCGCGGCGACATCATCACGTTCATCGACGAGATCCACACCCTCGTCGGGGCCGGTGCCGCAGAGGGCGCGATCGATGCGGCCTCGATCCTGAAGCCGCTCCTCGCCCGCGGCGAGCTGCAGACGATCGGTGCCACCACGATCGACGAGTACCGCAAGCACTTCGAGAAGGACGCGGCCCTCGAGCGCCGCTTCCAGCCCGTGCAGGTGCACGAGCCCTCCCTGCCGCACACAATCAACATCCTCAAGGGACTGCGCGACAAGTACGAGTCGTTCCACAAGGTGTCGATCACCGACGGCGCGATCGTCGCGGCGGCGAACCTCGCCGACCGCTACGTCGCCGACCGCTTCCTGCCCGACAAGGCCATCGACCTGATCGATGAGGCCGGCGCACGCCTGCGCCTCTCGATCCTGTCGGCACCGCCCGAGCTGCGCGAGTTCGACGACCGCATCGCGGGGGTGCGCGGCCAGAAGGAGGCCGCGATCGAGGACCAGGACTTCGAGAAGGCCGCGAGCCTGCGCGATGAGGAGAAGAAGCTCCTCGGCGAGCGACTGCGCCTCGAGAAGAAGTGGAAGAGTGGAGAGGCCGGCTCGACCGGCACCGTGGACGAAGGCGTCATCGCTGAGGTCCTCGCCGCAGCCACCGGCATCCCGGTCTTCAAACTCACCGAGGAGGAGACCAGCCGTCTCGTCTTCATGGAGAAGGCGCTGCACCAGCGGGTCATCGGACAGGAGGAGGCCATCTCGGCGCTCTCCAAGACGATCCGCCGCACCCGTGCCGGCCTCAAGGACCCCCGTCGTCCGAGCGGCTCGTTCATCTTCGCCGGCCCGACCGGTGTGGGTAAGACCGAGCTCGCGAAGGCGCTTGCCGAGTTCCTCTTCGACGACGAAAACGCCCTCATTTCCCTCGACATGTCGGAGTACGGCGAGAAGCACACCGTCTCGCGCCTGTTCGGTGCCCCTCCCGGGTTCGTCGGGTTCGAGGAGGGCGGCCAGCTCACCGAGAAGGTGCGCCGCAAGCCGTTCTCCGTGGTGCTCTTCGATGAGATCGAGAAGGCCCACCCCGACATCTTCAACTCGCTCCTCCAGATCCTGGAAGAGGGACGCCTGACGGATGGCCAGGGCCGGGTCGTCGATTTCAAGAACACCGTGATCATCATGACCACGAACCTCGGAACCAAGGACATCTCGGGAACGCCGATCGGGTTCACCTCCTCGACCGACACCGCGACCGGCTACGACCGGATGCGCGGCAAGGTCGTCGAAGAGCTCAAGAAGCACTTCAAGCCCGAGTTCCTGAACCGCGTCGACGAGACCATCGTCTTCCCGCAGCTCAGCCCCGAGGAGCTCCTGCAGATAGTCGACCTGTTCGTGAAGCGCCTGAGCGACCGCCTGCTCGACCGCGACATGACGGCCGTGCTCTCACAGTCCGCCAAGGAGCAGCTCATCAAGGTCGGCTTCGACCCGTCGCTCGGTGCGCGTCCGCTGCGTCGCGCGATCCAGCACGAGATCGAGGACCGCCTCAGCGAGCGCATCCTGCAGGGTGAGCTCAATGCCGGCGACCACGTGCACGTCGACTACATCGACGGTCAGTTCGTCTTCACCACCGAGCGCCAGCCCGGTCGCGAAGAGCTGCCCGTCCTGGCCGTCGAGGCCTAAGCGGCACCAGCACCACCAGAGGGCCGGGGGCGGGCACGCTCCCCCCCCCTCTGCGTGCGGCGCGGCAACCGCTCCCCAGGGGTGGAGGCGCCGGCCGGTCGGGCCGGGTGGACAAAAACGGATGCCCGCGGCCGGGGCGCCCCTCCC
>JACMNE010000037.1 GCA_014378715.1 Microbacteriaceae bacterium | reverse complement strand
TTCCAGAGGGGTGTGGATCGAGTCGCCGTCCGCGGGATGGCACGATTGCCGCCATCGTCGACCAGCCTACCGCCCACGACGACAGTGGCCAGAGTCTGGTCCCCTCACCCCCGGGAGGTCGCCGTGCCGGCACGCCGTTCCTACGCCTCACTGCTGCGAGAGCGGGAGGGGGTGCACGCCGACCGGGTCACGTTCGTCGAGCTGTTCTTCGACCTCGTGTTCGTTGTCGCGATCACCCAGCTCTCGCACAGGCTGCTCGCGCATCTCACCCCGGTCGGGTTCCTGCAGACGGCGATCCTGCTCGTCGCCATGTGGTCCTCAACCTGCTCCGGATCACCGCCTGATTCCTCGCATCCGCTCCCCTCTGGATCATCGGGGCGGTGCTGGGCGGCACACCCCAGCTCGTGCTGTGGCTCGTCGCGATGGTGCTCGAGGCGACCGGGCCGTCGGTGCGGTACGCGACGCCGGGACTCGGCACGTCCGGGCTGGACAGCTGGGAGAGCTCGGGCGCGCACAGGTCGGAGCGGAGCGGACGGCGGCCGGCGGTTCATCGGCGACGCGCGGCAGCGGGGTCCGACACCAATACGCTGGGACCGTGACCTCAGCTTCGACCCGCGCCTCGACCCACTGGATCCTGACCCTCGTCTGCACAGATCGGCCCGGCATCGTGCATGCCGTGAGCGGGGCGATCGTCGAGGCCGCCGGTAACATCACGGAGTCGCAACAGTTCTCGAGCGACGACACCGGTACCTTCTTCATGCGGCTGCAGGTGCAGGCCGCGATCTCGCGCGAGCAATTCGAGAGCGCACTCGTGCCGATCGCGCAGCGGTACGGAGTGGCCTGGCAGCTCGACGTCGTCGGACGCCCCCTGCGCACCCTCGTGCTCGTCTCGACGGCCGCGCACTGCCTCAACGACCTCCTGTTCCGGCAACGTGCGGGACAGCTCCCGATCGAGCTGCCCCTCGTGCTGAGCAATCACCCGGACCTGGCCCCGCTGGCCGAGTTCCACTCCGTACCCTTCGAATCCCACCCGGTAACGGATGTCGCGCAGAAGGCGGCATTCGAACGCCGTATCCTGGCCGCGGTCGATGAGCACGACATTGAGCTCGTGGTGCTCGCCAGATACATGCAGATCCTCTCGCCCGAGCTCTGCGAGCGCCTCGGCGGGCGGATCATCAACATCCACCACTCGTTCCTGCCGGGCTTCACGGGCGCGAACCCGTACCGGCAGGCGCACGCCCGCGGGGTGAAGCTGATCGGGGCGACGGCGCACTTCGTCACGAGCGACCTCGACGAGGGCCCGATCATCGAGCAGAACGTGGTGCGCGTCGACCACTCGCGCACACCGCTGGAGCTCGTCGCGATCGGGCAGGACGAGGAGTCCCGCACGCTCACGCAGGCGGTGAAGTGGTTCGCCGAGAACCGGGTGCTGCTCGACGGGGCGCGGACGATCATCTTCCGTTAGGGCGGGGAGCGGGTGATCAGTGCACGCGCGGGCGGCACGCTGAACGGCCGGACCGCGGGAGCAGTGCTCCGCGCGACCCGGCCGGCCGTCACCTCACCACCCTCAGAACAGCACGAACAGGTAGTCCGGGCGACTGGTCGAGCCGAGGGTGGTGTCCGCGTCGCTCGTGTAGTGCGCCCGTACCTGGTGCACACCCTGGGGCAGCTTCGGAAGGCGGAGGCTCACGTCCCCATCATCCGCTGCTGTGAGGGGAACCTCACCGCGCGCCCGTCCGTCGACCGTGAACACCACGGTGCCGGTCGGCGGCTCGTCCGAGTCCGTCTGCACGCTCACACGGGCTGTCGTCCGCTGCCAGGAGAAGAGGAACCGGCTGTCGACCGACAGTGTCGTCTTCGACGAGAACGGGATCGGCACCGCGGCGGAGGTCGCCGTCGTCGTCGGCAGCCCCCCCGCGGTCGCGGTCACCGCCACCGAGATCTCGGTGCCCTGGTCGGCGCGGGTGACCCGGTACCGCTTTGCGGTCGCGCCCGGGATGTCCACGCCGTCGGACTGCCACTGGTAGGAGTAGACCAGGTCGGCGGTGTCCCAGTCGCCCGGGCTCGCCTTCAGCCGCTTCCCGACCTGCGGGGTGCCGCTGATGGTCGGCGGCGAGACGTTGACCGGGGCGCCCGGCGAGTCGGCGGCCGCCGTCACCACCTCGAGGAGCGTGGACGCACCGGTATCGGCGTACTCGATCTCCCCGAGGTAGCTCGTGAACGGCTCGAGGCCGGTCCACGAGGCGGTGAACGTCTGGTCGACGCCCTGCACCCCCGGGAGGACCGAGGGGTCGAGCCCGAGCGGCGCCCCGACGCCCGTGAGCACGAACGTGGTCAGGTCGAATGCGGCCCCGTCCGGTGCCGAGTAGACGTCGACGAACAGGTGGTAGCTGCCGGGCGCGGGGTCCTGGATGTTGATCCGCTCGTCAGCGGCCCCGGTGGCGGAGGAGTATCCGGCCACCGCCTCTCCGTTCTCGTTGACGAGATACGCCGTGAGGTCGAGGTCGGTGGTGTCGTCGACCGCGTTGAGGTCGAACCGCGCGTAACCGGTGTCGGCCGGGATGTCGACGATGTACTCGAACGAGTCACCGGTGACACCGGAGCCCGAGTGGTCGGCCGAGGCCCCCGTTGGGTCCGCCTGGAACACCCCGGCGGTGAGACCGGTGGTCGACAGGGGGATGTCGCCCGTGGAGCCGGGGGTCACGGTGATGTCGACCGATCCGGACACCCCCTCACCCGAGGCGCTCGCCGGGGCGACGATCGGCACCGGCTGTAGAGCCACCGGGCTGTGCACCACCGTGTCGCCGCTGGTCCAGTCCAACGCGCCGGTGGTGAACTGGTTCAGCGGCGCATCCGTCCTGGTGAAGGTCACGGCGAATGACTGGGACTCGCCTGCCGCGCCGAAGGTCAGCGTAGAGGGCGCGACCGCCGTGGTGATCCCGGGCAGGCCGGAGACGGAGGCGGTGAAGGTCCCCGCCTGGGTCGAGGTCACCGTACGGGTCACCGTCTGGGTGCCGTCGAGTGAGCCGATCCCGATCGAGGCGATGTTGAGGTCGCTCGGGTCGATCGGGAGCACAGCCGGATCGATGACGTCGTAACCGGCACCCTCGATGTAGGAGAGCCAGTCGCCGAGTCCGTTCAGATAGAGCAGACCCGGCGAGAAATACTTCGTCGGGTCGACGTGTCCTGCGCCCTGGGTGAAGGGGTCGGTCACCGCGTTCCCTGCGGTGTCGACCGTGTTGTAGGCGGTCGTCATCATGGCCGATTTGATCTCGGCGGGGGTCGCGTCGGGGTGCTCACCGAGGTAGAGCACCGCCAGGCCCGCGATGTGCGGGGACGACATCGACGTGCCGGAGAAGAAGTGCCAGGTCGGGTCTCCCCCGGCCGCGTTGGCTCCGGCGGCGAGGATTCCGACACCGGGCGCCGTGATGTCCGGCTTGATGATGTCGCTGCCGTCGGCGAGGACGGGTCCGCGCGAGGAGAACCCGGCCACCTGCGGCACCGTCGGCTCGACACCAGTGAGGTTGCCAGGCAGGAACGTCGCCGTGGCGTCGGGGGTCGCCGCGTAGGCGAGCACTGCGTTGCGGTCGGGGGCGTCAAGGTGGACAGTCGGTACCGCGTGGTCGTCGTCGAGGTCGGTCGAGGTCGGGGTCACGTTGACGAGCACCATGCCGATGCCGCCAGCACGCTTCACTTCGGCGGACTTCTCAACCCTGGCGTTCACCCCGCGGTCGCAGACCACGATCTTTCCGGTCGTCAAGGCCGGATCGAGCCTGCCGTCGAGGCAGAGTTCCGGTGTCTCTGCGCCGGCCAGCCCGACCGCGGAGGCCGCGACGAGCGGTCCGCTGAGCGGGGTCGCTCCCTCGGCCATGTCGACTGTGACAGAGGCACCGGCGAACTTCTGCCCGTCGCCGAGCTCGACCGTGGCCTCGTAGTTGGGGATGGTCGACGCGGCGACCGTGGTGTACCAGGGCGAGGCGTTGTCGAGGGTCGACGCGTCCGGGCCGCTGTTGCCGGCTGAGGCGGCGACGAAGATGCCGGCGGCCGCGGCCCCGAGGAAGGCCTGGTCGGTGGCCGAGACGGTGGTCTGGGCCGATCCTCCTCCGATGGAGAAGTTGAGGGCGTCGACCCCGTCGGACACCGCGGTGTCGATCGCCTTCAGCATGTCACTCGTCGCGCAGCCGTCGTTCGCCGAGTCCGGCGCCGTCCAGCAGACCTTGTAGGCCGCGATCTTCGCGGCCGGCGCGACGCCGGAGATGGCGCCGAACGAGGTCCCATTGACCGTGGTCTCGACGCGGTAGTCGCCGACAGCGGTCGAGCCGGTGTGGGAGCCGTGTGAGTCGCCGTCGCGGGGCGACACATACTCGCCGCCGTCCGGTCCGGCGATGTTGTCGGCCCCGAAACCGTCGAGGAAGTAGCGGGCCCCGACGATCTTGGTGCTGCAGTCGTCGATCGTGAACTGCTCGCCGGTCTGACAGACGCCGGTGAAGGTGCCGCCGTCGGCTTTGGCGAAGCTCGTCACCCCCAGCTCGCTGTAGTACGGGGCGTCGCCCGCGGTGTCGCCCAGGGGGTCACCGGCGAACGACGGGTTCTCGGGGGCGATCCCGGTATCGAGTACGCCGAGGACGATGCCCTCGCCCGCGGTCTCCACACCGCCGGTCGCCGCCCAGACCCCGTATTCGCCGCTGAGGCCGAGGAAGTCGGTGGACGGCTCGGCCGCCGTGATGTGCTTGAGCTCGTCCTTCTCCAGGGACACGACGGCCTTGTTCCTGGCGAGCTTCGCCGCCTGGCCGGCGTCGAGGGTAGCGGTGAATCCGTTGAGGGCGAGCGTGTAGGAGTAGCCGACGATCGCGCCGACCGAGGCCGCGACATCCGCCTGGTTCTGCTGCAGGTAGTCGGAATAGGACTGCACGGACTGGCGACGGGAGTTGAGCTGGTCGCCGGCTCCCGGCTTGGTCGGGGCGAGGCCGGTGATGCCGCCCGTGTAGGTGGCGGCAGCGTCACCGGCGAGAGTGACGATGTAGCGCCCGGGGGTGAAGTCGGTCTGTCCCTTGTTCGCGATGATGCCGCCCGACGGCAGTGTCGGGGCCGCTGTCGCGGGGAGCGCGCCTCCCGTGGCCATCCCCGTCGCGATGAGCGAGACTGCCGCGGCGATCGAGAGGAGCTTGCGGACGGGGTGACGCTGGCCCCGCGGGCCGGGAGGTGAGAACACTGACAGTCCTTTGTGAGTGGGTATCGAGCGCGATTCCCGCGCATCGACGCGCAGAACTCAAACCATACTCAGGATCACCCCCGAACAGGGGTAGACCGATACGAAACCGTTACATTCCGGTGCCGACGAAACCTGACCGACACAGCCTGCACAGCCAACCCCGAGGGCCGCTCCGGAATGATGGAAACACCGCCTGCCGCCCGGCCGACACCGAGGAGCCCCATGATCACCACCCCCCAGCGCAGAACCGCCGCCATTGCGTTCGGCGGGCTGTCGCTTGCCGCGGCGCTCACCGGCTGCGCGGCCGACGCGTCCTCCGGTGAGACGCCCGCCGCCTCCTCCACCACGACCGGCCCGTACACCGATGGCAGCTACACCGCCTCCGGGGATTACCAGAGCCCGGGCGGCCAGGAGTCAATCAAGGTCGACGTGACCCTCGCCGGGGACGTCGTCACGGCCGTGACCGTGACCCCGGACGCCACCTCCGGCAACGCCGTGCGCTACCAGACGGAGTTCGCAGGGGGCATCGCTGCCGAGGTGGTCGGGGTGAACATCGACCAGCTCGCGGTCGACAAGGTCGCCGGATCGTCCCTGACCAGCGATGGCTTCAACGCCGCGATCGAGAAGATCAAGGCGGATGCCGCCTCCTAGCGCCACCTTCGACGCGATCGGCACCCGCTGGCAGGTCGACACTGCCGACGATCTCGACCCCGCGGTACTCGAGGCCGTGGTCGCGCGCACCGCGGGCTACGACCTGATCTGGTCCCGCTTCCGCGATGACTCGCTCGTGCACCGCATCGGCGCCTCCCGGCACGGCGGCGCGTTCCCCCTCCCGGCTGAGGCCGGTCCCCTGCTCGCGCTCTACCGCGACCTCTACGAGTGCACCGACGGGGCGATGAGCCCGCTCGTCGGGCAGACACTGGCCGACTGGGGCTACGACAGCGCCTACTCGCTGCGGCGGGCGAGGTTCATCTCACCGGTGCCGCGCTGGGAGGACGCCATCGCCTGGGACGGGACGACCCTCACCACCGCCGGGCCCGTGGTGCTCGACATCGGCGCGGCCGGCAAGGGCCAGCTCGTGGACCTCGTGGCCGCGGTGCTCGAGGAGCACGGAGTGACGGGGTACACCATCGACGCCAGCGGCGACATCCTTCACCACGCGGCATCCGCTCTCTCGGTCGCGCTCGAGCACCCGCGGGACAGCACGAAGGCGATCGGGGTCGCCACGCTCGCCTCGGGCGCCCTGTGCGCGTCGGCGTCGAACCGCCGGTCGTGGCCGACGGCGGGCGGCACGGTGCACCACATCCTCGACGCGACGACGGGCGCCCCGACCACCGCCGTGATCGCGACCTGGGCAACGGCGGCGACCACAATGGTGGCCGACGCCATGGCAACTGCACTGTTCTTCGCCGACCCGGACCGGCTGGCCGGGAGTTTCGAGTTCGAGTGGGCGCTCATGCGCGCGGACGGGTCGGTGCGCGTCTCGACGGGATTCGACGGAAGAATGTTCCCATGACCAACTCCCCCGTGCTGGCCGCCGGACGCACACTGCGGCAGGGCCTCGACACCGCGACCGGCCGCGTGACCATGTACCGCCTGGTCACGATCCTCCTGTCCGTGACGGCGGTGGCGTCGATCGTGCTGTCGCTGTTCGGGCAGCTGCCGTTCTCGCCGACCGACCTGCTGGCGAGTGTCGCGATCGCGATCGCCAGCACCGTGGTGTCGAGCCGGATCCTCGCGCTCGTGCTGCGGTCGAGGCCGCACACTGAGTCGGCGGTGATCACCGGGCTGATCCTCTTCTTCCTGTTCTGGCCGTCGACCTCGGCCGCGGACCTGACCGTCGTCGCCCTGGCCGGGGCCCTCGCGACGGCGTCGAAGTACCTCATCGCCGTGCGCGGACGGCACATCCTCAACCCCGCCGCTGCCGGCGCCACGCTCGTCGCGGTGCTGCAGTTCCCATCGGCGGTGTGGTGGGTCGCCTCTGCCGCGCTGCTGCCGTTCACCCTCGTCGGGGCGTTCCTGGTGCTCTACCGAACGAGGCGGATGTCGATGGGACTCGTGTTCGTGGCGGTGAGCGCCGCCATCCTCGGGGTACGTCTGACCGCGGGCGGGCAGGACCTCGGCGGGGCGCTGGCGACAACCTTCACCTCCTACCCGATCCTCTTCTTCGTCGGATTCATGCTGAGCGAGCCGCTCACCATGGCGCCCCGGCGCTGGCAGCAGCTCGGAATCGCGGCACTCGTCGGCGTGCTGTTCACGATCCCGTTCACGTTCGGCCCGGTATTCCTGTCGTTCGAGTTCGCGCTGGTGATCGGCAACGTGATCGCCTTCGCCATGGGGCAGCGCCGCGGCATCCGCCTGGAATTCGCCTCGAAGCGACAGCTGACGCCGACGGCGTGGGAGTTCAGCTTCCGGCCGGAGCGGCCGGTCGCCTTCCGCGCCGGGCAGTACATGGAGATGACACTGCCGCACGCGCGGGCCGATGCGCGGGGCAGCCGGCGCATCTTCAGCATCTCTTCTGCTCCCGGGTCGGTCCTGACCTTCTCGATGCGGATGCCGCGCGCCGGCGACACGGCACAGGCGAGCAGTTTCAAGCGGGCGCTGGCGTCCCTGGCGCCGGGCACGCGGATCCAGGCGACGTCGGTCGGCGGGGACTTCCTGCTGCCGGGGAGGGCGGGCACCCCCGTGCTGATGGTCGCGGCCGGGATCGGCATCACGCCGTTCCTCAGCCAGCTCGTGCATGACAGGACGACGGGAACCGGGCGCGACAGCGTGCTCGTGTACTCGGTCAGCTCGCTCGAGGAGCTGGCGTTCCGGGAGGAGCTGGCGCCGGAGCGGGTGCTGCTCGTGGCCCCGGAGGCCCCGCACGACCTGCCGGCCGCCTGGCGCTGGATCGGGAGCGGGCCGCTGACCGCCGAACGGCTCGCCGCCGAAGTGTCGGATCTCGCGGGCCGCACCGCGTATGTGTCGGGCGCACCGGCGTTCGTGACGGCGCTGCGGGCCGCCCTGCGCCGCGCCGGAGTGCGACGCGTCGCGACGGACTACTTCGCCGGGTACTGACCGGCGGGTGGGCTACATCCCGGCGACGGCGTCGCGCTCGGCGGCCAGTTCGGCTGCGGAGGCGTCGATGCGGGCCTGGGAGAAGGCGTCGACGTCGAGGCCAGGCACGATCTGCCAGTCCCCGCCCGCCGAGGTCACCGGAAACGAGCTGACGAGCCCCTCAGGAACGCCGTAGCTGCCGTCGGAGACGATCGCCGCCGACGTCCAGCCTCCGACGGGGGTGCCGAGCACCCAGTCCCGCATGTGGTCGATCGCCGCGTTCGCAGCGGATGCCGCGGACGACGATCCACGCGCCTCGATGATCGCCGTGCCCCGACCGGCCACGGTCGGGATGAAGACGTTCTCGACCCAGTCCCGGTCGAGCTCCGGACGCACCCCGTCGACGGTCACGTGACTGAGGTCGGGATACTGCGTCGCCGAGTGGTTGCCCCACACCGTCAGGCGCGCGATCGACGCCACGGACACGCCAAGGTTCGCGGCCAACAGCGCCACGGCCCGGTTGTGGTCGAGCCGGGTCATCGCCGTGAACCGCGCGGACGGCACCTCCGGCGCGTTCGTGGCCGCGATCAACGCGTTCGTGTTTGCCGGGTTCCCGACCACCAGGACGCGGATGTCGTCGGCCGCGGCCTTCGCGATCGCCCGGCCCTGCGGACCGAAGATCGCCCCGTTCGCGACGAGGAGGTCGCTGCGCTGCATGTCTGCCGTGCGCGGACGGGACCCGACGAGCAGCGCGATGTTCGCGCTGTCGAACGCGGCCTCGGGGTCATCGAAGACGTCGACGGACTCCAGGAGGGGGAAGGCGCAGTCGTCCAGTTCCATGGCGACGCCCTCCGCCGCCCCCGTGGCCTGCGGGATCTCGAGCAGACGGAGCCGCACGGGGGTGTCGCTGCCGAGCATGGCACCCGCCGCGATGCGGAACAGCAGCGCGTAGCCGATCTGCCCGGCTGCTCCCGTGACGGTGACCGTCGTCATGGCCTACGCCAGCCGAGCGGCGAGGTTCTTGTCGAGCGTGTCGAGGAACTCCTCGGTCGTCTGCCACTTCTGGTCGGGGCCGACGAGCAGCGCGAGGTCCTTGGTCATCGCACCGGCCTCGACCGACTTGATGACGACGTCCTCGAGGGTGGCCGCGAACTCGGCGAGCGCCGGGTTGTTGTCGAGCGTCGCGCGGTGGGTGAGGCCGCGGGTCCACGCGTAGATCGACGCGATCGGGTTCGTCGAGGTGGGCTGGCCCGCCTGGTGCTGGCGGTAGTGGCGCGTGACGGTGCCGTGGGCGGCCTCCGCCTCGACCACGCTGCCGTCGGGCACGGAGAGCACGCTGGTCATCAGGCCGAGCGAGCCGAAGCCCTGCGCGACCGTGTCGGACTGCACGTCGCCGTCGTAGTTCTTGCAGGCCCAGACGTAGCCGCCCTCCCACTTCATGGCCGAAGCGACCATGTCGTCGATGAGGCGGTGCTCGTAGGTGAGGCCGGCCGCATCGAACCTCTCCTTGAACTCGGCGACGAAGACCTCCTCGAAGATGTCCTTGAAACGGCCGTCGTAGGCCTTGAGGATCGTGTTCTTGGTGGAGAGGTATACGGGGTAGTTGCGCAGCAGTCCGTAGTTGAGCGAGGCGCGGGCGAAGTCGACGATGGACTCGTCGAGGTTGTACTGCACCTGGGCGATGCCGTCGCCCGGCGCGTCGTAGACCTCGAACTTGAGCGGCTCGGAGCCGTCCTCGGGCGTGAACTCGACGGTGAGCTTACCCTTGCCCTGGAAGCGGAAGTCGGTGGCCTTGTACTGATCGCCGAACGCGTGGCGACCGATGATGATCGGCTTGTTCCAGCCGGGGACCAGGCGCGGGATGTTCGAGATGATGATCGGCTCGCGGAAGATGACGCCGCCGAGGATGTTGCGGATCGTGCCGTTCGGGCTCTTCCACATCTTCTTCAGGCCGAACTCCTCGACACGCGCCTCGTCGGGCGTGATCGTGGCGCACTTGACGCCGACGCCGTGCTTCTGGATGGCGTAGGCCGCGTCGATGGTGACCTGGTCGTTGGTCGCGTCGCGGTGTTCGATGCCGAGGTCGTAGTACTCGAGGTCGATGTCGAGGTACGGGTGGATGAGGGTGTCCTTGATGGCCGTCCAGATGATGCGGGTCATCTCGTCGCCGTCGAGTTCGACGACCGTGCCTTCAACTTTGATTTTCGACAAGAACGAGTCTCCCTGGGATCTAGGTGTGTATGGTGCGCTGGGCCACAGAACAGCTTACCGGTTTGCCTAAGTATCTCGACATCGAGATACTTTCGGGTCCCCCTAAAAGCCAACTATCCGCGCCCGGCTGCGACCGTTAGCCTGTGAGCATGGTTGAGTTGAGACTTGAAGAACTGTCGGCGAAGAACATCGTGGCGGCAAACACGCTCACGCTCAAGCCTGGGCAGGAACAATTCGTCGCCCCGGTGTCGCATTCCATCGCCGAGGCCTACGTCAACCCGTCCACAAGCTGGCCGCGGGTGGTGCTCGATGGCGACGAGGTCGTCGGCTTCATCATGGGCAACTTCGATCCCGACGCCGAGGAGGAGGTCTTCCGCAGCTGTATCTGGCGGATGAACGTCTCCGCGGAGGCCCAGGGGCGCGGTATCGGCAAGTTCGCCGTGCAGGCCCTCGCCGAGGAGGCGCGCCTGCGCGGCTTCAAGCGCATCACCGTGATCTGGGACTCCGGCGAGGAAGGCCCGCAGGAGTTCTTCCTGCACGTCGGCTTCACGATCGTGGGCGAGACGCAGTACGGCGAGAACATCGGCTCACTCGAGCTCTGAACGCCCATCCAGCCCACCCTGACGACTTCACCTCCCGTGTCCTCGACGTCGTCGCGTCGATCCCGCCCGGCCGGGTCATGACCTACGGCGACGTGGCCGCGGCGATCGGCTCGCTTGCGGCCCGCGCGGTGGGCGGGGTGATGAGTCGCTACGGGGCGGATGTCGCGTGGTGGCGCGTCGTGCGCTCGACCGGGCACCCTCCCGTTGGACACGAGCAGACCGCCCTCGAGCAGTACCGGCGCGAGGCGACCCCGGTCGCCGCCACTGCGGACGGCGGGTACCGCGTGCGGCTCGGCGAGGCGCGCTACCGGCCCTGACGCGCCACATCCGCTGAGATGCCCTGCGGAAGGGTGCCGTCGACCGTGTTGGTGAGGCACTCGGCGACCACGAAGTAGACGGTGGACTCCACGAGTGGTGACGCCCGGCCGGTGGGATACCAGAAGACGAGCACCCCGACGAGGATCGCCCACAGGTTGCTGACGCCGGTCACGACCGGCCAGGCCCAGCCCTGGTCGCCGAGCATACGCAGCCAGGGCCCCGCCGGCCAGACGAAGGAGACGGCGATCATGACCCGGCCGACGACGCGGGTCGGCAGGGGCCGCCAGGAGACGAGCGCGCACACGGCGTGCCGGTGCGGCCGGTCCGCGGATTCCGATGCAGCGGGTCAGGCAACCGAGGAGCAAGGCCGCTTCTGGACGACTCGGGATCGTCCCGGAGCTGGATTTCGAGCCCTCGAGTAGAGGCTACGAACGTGCGGCCCGCCGCGCAAGGAGGTGGGGCGCAGCGGCGGGCTCTCCCCCACGAAAATCGGGGCCAGCCCCCACTGCTGCGTGGGTCAGGCGTACTCGCGGGCACCCTGCAGGAGCCAGCTGGCGAGGTAGGTCGCGAACGAGGAGCGCACCACGAGCAGGAACTCGCCAGAGCCGGCATCCGCCACGATGATCACGATGCCGGTCTGGGCGAGCAGCGTCTGCACGCTGGTGCCGGTCGGCGCGACCGCCGCGTCGAGGTCGGCCGAGCAGCCTCCGGCGAGCAGGTCGCGGGCACAGGGGCCGCCGAGGGAGACGATCGTGCGCTGGGCGCTGACGTCTACCGCCGCCCCGTCCCCGGCGAGCGCCCCATCGAGCAGCGCGCAGAGAGCCTGTGCCGTGTCGCCCGCCCGGTCGCTGAGCAGCAGGAATTCGTCCGGCGCCAACCAGACCAGGGTGCCGGCGCGGCAGCTGCCGACCAGCGCGGGCCCGGTGGGCAGAGCCGCCCCGATCGCGGCCTCGACCGCGGCACGCGCGCCCGCCCCGACCCGCAGGTTCACCATCGGCGTGAAGGTCAGCTCCTCCAGGCGGATGTCGGGGAGCACCGCGGCGAAGCGGTCCGTCCAGCCCTCGAGCGGACTGCGGGCGGTGGTCGACTCAACCATCTCGGCGGGTCCCTTCCTTGTCGAGGAGCACGGAGTCGGTGACGGTCACCGCGATGACGCGTCCCTCGCTCCAGGCGAACAGCCTCTCGCCCATCCGGTCGCGGCCGGCGCTGATGAGCGCCAACGCGAAGTGGCTGCCGAGGGCCGCGCTGCGGTAGCCGCTGGTGACGTGGCCGAGCATGGGCATCGGGATGGTGACCTCGCGGGAGGCGATGATCTGCGCCCCCTCCGGGATCGACTCCTCCGGGTCGACGGGCAGGAGACCGACGAAGTGGCGGCGGTCGGGGCGGGTGTTCTCCGCCCGGGCGAAGGAGCGCTTGCCGATGAAGTCGGGTTTCTTCTTCGAGACCGCCCAGCCGAGGCCGAGGTCGTGCGGCGAGAGGGTGCCGTCGGTGTCCTGGCCGATGATCGGGTAGCCCTTCTCGGCGCGGAGAACGTGCATGGTCTCGGTGCCGTACGGCGTGATGCCGTGCTGCTCGCCCGCCGCGATGACCGCCTCCCAGACGGCCTGCCCGTACCAGGCGGGCACGTTCAGCTCGAAGGCGAGCTCACCGGAGAAGCTGATCCGGTCGATGCGACCGTCGACTCCGGCGATGACCGCGTCGCGGGTCGCCATGAAGGGGAACGCCGCGGCGCTCGCATCGACGCCGGGTGCGAGCTGCTGCACGACGGCCCGGGAGAGCGGGCCGACCACGGGGATCGTCACCCACTGCTCGGTGACGGAGGCCGCGAAGACTCGCAGGTCGGGCCACTCGGTCTGCAGCCACTCCTCCATCCAGTCGAGGATCGCGGCCGCGTTGCCCGTGGTGGTGGTCACCAAGAAGCGCTCCTCGGCGAGGCGGATGACCGTTCCATCGTCCTTCACCATGCCGTCCGGTCCGCACATGACCCCGTAGCGGATGGACCCGACCTTCAGCGAGCTCATCAGGTTCGTGTAGAGCAGGTCAAGGAAGGCGGCGGCATCCGCTCCCCGCACGTCGATCTTGCCGAGGGTGGAGCCGTCCATACAGGCGACCATGGTGCGCGCCGCGATCGACTCCCGCAGCACGGCCTCATCGAGCGACTCACCCGGGAGCGGGTAGTACCAGGGTCGCTTCCACTGCCCGACGTTCTCGAACTCGGCCCCGTGGGCGAGGTGCCACGGGTGGATCGCGGTGACGCGGATCGGGTCGTAGAGCTCTCCTCGGTCGGCGCCGGCGAGCGCGGCGAATCCGACCGGGCTGAACGGCGGGCGGAAGGTCGTGGTGCCGAGCTCCGCCACAGAGATGCCGAGCTCCTGCGCGACGACGCCGGAGCCGAGCAGGCCGGAGGTCTTGCCCTGATCGAGCGCGGTGCCGAGGGTCGTGTAGCGCTTGACGTGCTCCATGGAGCGGAGTCCAGCGCCGGTCGCCCGCAGAATCTCGCTCACGGTGACGTCGCGCTGTACGTCGACGAACCGGGTGTCCGACCCGCCCGCGTCTCCGTCCGCGGGGAGCGGGATGCTCCAGACGCCCTCGACCGGGTGGAGGGCGAACGCGAACGGGTCGGCGGGATCGTATCCGGCCGATTCAGCCGCGGCGAGCCCGGCGAGCTCGAACCCGCGCACCTCGGATGCGGCGACGAACGCCTGCAGGCGCTCGTCGAAGGCGAGCGTTCCGCGGGCCTGGCTGAACAGGTGCAGAACGGGGTTCCAGCCCCCGGAGACGAGCAGGAGGTCGCAGTCGATCGTGGCCGATGCGCCCGCCACATGCGGCCCGCCCGCCCTGCGGGGCGCGATCGTGACGCCGTGCACGCGGTCGGTGCCGAGGGCGGTCACCACGTGGTGGCCGGTGACGACCTCGATGCCGAGGTTCCGACATCCGCTGTCGAGGCCGGCGGGGATCTCGGGGCGGGTGTCGACGATCGTCAGTCTCGCGCCTGCCGCCACCAGGGCGCGGGCGGCGCCGTAGGCCGTGCTATTCGTGGTGAACAGCACGACGCTCTCGCCGGCGAGCACGGCGTAGCGGTGCAGGTAGGTGTGGGCGGCGGAGGCGAGCATCACGCCGGGCAGATCGTTGTTCGCGAAGGCGATCGGGCGCTCGTAGCCACCGGTGGCGATCACGGTCGTGGTGGTGCGGATGCGCCAGATGCGCTCCCGCGAGCGGCCCGGTCTGGCTGCGGCCCCCAGGTGGTCGGAGCGGTGCTCGACGGCGAGCACAAAACCGTCGTCGTAGATGCCGAAGACGGTGGTGCGCACGAGCACCCGCACGTTCGGCAGCGACGCGAGCTCGGCGAGGACACCGGCCGCCCACTGCTCGCCTGGCACGCCCTCGACGGTCTCGCCGTAGTCGAGCAGGGAGCCGCCGACGCGGATGTCGTCGTCGGCGAGGATGACCCGCTCGCCCGTGCGGGCGGCGGCGAGCGCCGCAGTGAGGCCCGCTGGACCTGCCCCGACGACGAGCAGGTCGGCGTGGGCGTGGCGGGCGTCGTAACGGGCTGGGTCGTCGCGGTCGGCGAGGCGGCCCTGACCGGTGATCCCGCGGGCGGCCAGGCCCTCGGCGAGCTCGACCGTGGTGGCCGGCAGCATGGGCTCGGGGAACGGCTTCTCGATCTGCACGAGGGCGGTGGACTCCTCCGTGCCGGCCGAGGTGATGCCGCGTGGGCGGCCGAGCCGCACGCTCGAGCCGATCGTGTCGATGCCGGCGCCGAGCAGGGCCGAGGCGAGGGTGTCTCCCTGGTATCCGGTGAGGTCGGTCCCGGCCCAGCGGAAGGCGAGCGGGGCACCGCGGTCGATGGACCCGCCGGTGGGCAGGCGGCGCGCGGTCATCGGGTGACCCTGGTGCCTGGCAGCGCCGGCATCCGCTCGCCCGGCTGATAGACGGCGAGGAAACGGTAGCTGGTGGTGTCGCGCACGGCGTTGAACCAGCGCCGGCACCCACCGCCGTGGTACCAGCGCTCGGCGAACGGCCCCTTCGGGTTGTCGCGGAAGAAGAGGTAGTCGCTCCACTCGTGGTCAGTGGTGGCGGCCGGGTCCTCCGGGTAGGCGATGTGCGCCTGACCGCCGTAGTGGAACTCGATCTCCTCGCGCTTGCCGCAGTTCGGACACTCGATCAGCTGCATGTCGCCACCGTTCTGGAAGTTGTCATCATCAGTGCGCGACCGCGGCGGCGCCGTGCTCGTCGACCAGGGCGCCGGTGCGGAACCGGTCGAGGGTGAACGCCGCGACGAGCGGATGTGGCGCGTCGTTCGCGATTGTGGCGGCGAACGTGTCGCCGACGCCCGGCGTGGCCTTGAACCCGCCCGTGCCCCAGCCGCAATTGAGGTAGAGGCCGGAGACATCGGTGAGCGAGACGATGGGCGAGGCGTCAGGGGTCACATCGACGATCCCGCCCCAGGTGCGCAGGAGGTGGGCGCGGGCGAAGACCGGGAACAGCTCGATCGCCGCCGACATCTGCCGCTCGATGATGTGGAAGGCGCCGCGCTGGCCGAAGCCGTTGTAGCTGTCGACGCCGGCGCCCATCACGAGCTCCCCCTTGTGCGCCTGCGACACGTAGACGTGCACCGCGTTCGACATCACGACGGTCGGGTGCACGGGCTCGAGCAGCTCGGAGACGAGCGCCTGCAGCGGGTGCGACTGCAGGGGCAGGCGGATGCCGGCGAACCCCGCGACGACGGAGCTGTGGCCGGCTGCGGCGAGCGCCACCTTGCCCGCGGCGATCGTGCCGCGGTTCGTCTGCACGCCGACGACCCGACCGCCCCGCACGTCGAGGCCGGTAACCTCGCAGTTCTGGATGAGGTCAACCCCGAGGGCGGAGGCCGCCCGCGCGTAGCCCCAGGCCACGTAGTCGTGCTTGGCGATGCCGGCCCGCGGCTGGTAGGTCGCCCCGAGCACGGGGTAGCGCACGTCGGGTGAGATGTTGACGATCGGGCAGAGCTCCTTCACGCCGTCCGCGTCGACCCACTCCGCGTCGACCCCATTGAGCACGTTGGCGTTCACCCTGCGCTTGCTGTCGCGCACGTCCTGCAGCGAGTGGGCGAGGTTGAGCACCCCGCGCTGACTGAACAGCAGCGGGTAGCCGAGGTCCTCCTCGAGCCCCTCCCACATCTTGAGCGAGTGCTCGTAGATGCCCGAGCTCTCGTCCCAGAGGTAGTTCGAGCGGATGATGGTGGTGTTGCGCGCCATGTTGCCCCCGGCGAGCCAGCCCTTCTCGAGCACGGCCACGTTCGTGATGCCGTAGCGGGAGGCGAGGTAGTAGGCGGTGGCAATGCCGTGCCCCCCTCCCCCGACGATGACCACGTCGTAGACCTTCTTCGGGTCGGGGTTGCGCCAGAGGAAGTCGGGGTGGTCGGGCAGCGCCGCACCGGGAGCCGTGCCTGGTGTCGTGTCTAGCATCGGATTCTCTCACCTTGGGGGTCGAACGCCGGCTCGACGCCGACGGTGGCCGGGATGCGCCTGCCGAAGTAGCCGATCTCGATGGCCGTGCCGGGGGCGGCGAGGGCGACGGGCAGCCAGGCGTAGGCGATCGGCACCCCGAGGGTGTATCCGTAGGCGGCCGAGGTGACGTAGCCGACGGCCGTCTCGCCGCCCGGCAGGAACACCGGCTCGCTGCCCAGCACGATCGAGTCCGGCTCGTCGATCAGCAGCAGCGCCAGGGCCTGGGTCGGGGCAGCGGATGCCTCGAGCGCCGCCTTCCCGAGGAACTCCGGCTTCGCCATCCGCACGGCGAATCCGAGGCCGGCATCGGCGGGCAGGTGGTCGTTCGTCATGTCGGAGCCGAAGGAGCGGTAGCCCTTCTCCAGCCGCAGCGCAGTGAATGCCCCGCGGCCCGCGGCGATGATGCCGTGGTCGGCGCCAGCCGCCATCAGCGTGTCCCAGAGGGCGAGGCCCTGGTCGGCCGTGCAGTACAGCTCCCAGCCGAGCTCGCCGACGTAGGAGAGCCGCATGGCGGTGACCTCGACGAGCCCGAGGTAGGCGGTCTTCGCCCGGAAGTAGCCGAACCCCTCGTGGGAGAAGTCGGTGTCGGTGAGCGACTGCACCACGTCGCGCGCCCGCGGGCCCCAGATGCCGATGCAGCAGGTGCCGGGGGTCGTGTCGCGCACCTGCACGGCCGAATCAGCCGGGAGCAGCCTCCGGAGCCAGTCGAGGTCGATCTGCCCGTTCGCCCCGACCTGGTACAGCTCATCGCCGAGGCGGGCCACGGTGACGTCGGAGTGGATGGTGCCGTTCTCGCCGAGCATCAGGCAGTAGGTGACGGCGCCGACGGCACGGCCCACGTTGCCGGTGACCACACCCTGCAGGAACTCGGTGGCCCCGCGGCCGCTCACCTCGAGGCGCTTGAGCGCCGTCATGTCGTAGAGCGCGACATCCGTTCGGGTGATCGCGGCCTCCGCGGCGATCGTGGGCGACCAGTTCTGGCCGGCCCAGGCGTCGGGCGTCGGGACGTTCCAGCCGGTGTTGCGGTCGCTGGCCAGAAGGGCGTCGTTCGCGGCGTACCACTGCGGGCGCTCCCATCCGCTCGCCTCGAGGAACTGCCCGCCGAGCTCGACCTGCCGCGGGTAGAAAGGGGAGGTGCGCAGCGCCCTGGAGTGCTCGCGGGGCTGGAGCGGGTGGATGATGTCGTACACCTCGAGGAAGTTCTGGCTGTCGGTGGCCTCGACGAAGCGGGGCGCCAGCTGGAAGGACTCGAAGCGGTTGATGTCGCAGGCGTGCAGGTCGAAGCTCGACTGGCCGGTGATGATCCACTCGGCCATCGCCCGCCCGACGCCGGCGGAGTGGGTGACCCAGACGGCCTCGGCGAACCAGAAGCCGTCCAGGCTCGCGTGCGGTCCGAGCAGCGGCAGGTTGTCGACGGTGAACGAGAAGACGCCGTTGATGGCCTCGTCCAGGGTGGCCCCGGCTGTGGCCGGGATGATCCTGGCGCTCTCCTCGAGGGCGAAGTCGAAGTCGGCCGGGGTGAAGGGCAGGATCGACGGCTCCGTGGTGGTGTCGCTCCACGGGGTCAGCTCGTCAAGCGCGACCGGCATGGCCCGGTGCCGGTAGGAGCCGATGCCGAGGCCCTCCCCGCGCTCCCGGTAGTAGAGGGCGGCGTCCTGGTGCCGGAGCACCGGGCGGGTCGCCTCGGTGGAGTGGCCCTTCAGCGCCGCGATCGGCGCGGTCCAGGCGAGCTGGTGGGCGAGCGGGGTCAGGGCCAGGGACTGGTCGACCATCGCGGCGATCTTCGGTCCCCAGATGCCGGCGCAGCAGACCACGATGTCGGCGGCGAGGTGGCCCTGGTTCGTGTCGACCCCGGTGACCCGTCCACCGCTCGTGGTGACCCCGAGCACCTCGTGGCCGCTCAGCACGGTGGCGCCGCGCGAGACGGCCTTCTCGAGCTGGGCGGCGATGGCCCGCACCGACTTGGCGATGCCGTCGGTGGGCACCCAGAGCCCGCCGTGGATGTACTGCGGGTCGAGCAGGTCCCAGGCGGCGACCGTCTCGGCCGGGTCGAGGAGCCTGGCTCCGTCGACGCCCCAGGCCTGGGCATAGCCGAAGCGGCGGGTGAGCTCCGCCGCTCGCTGCGGCGTGGTGGCGATCTCGAGGCCGCCGACCCCGAGGTAGCAGGGCTCGCCCTTCCAGTCCAGGCCGCTCAGCTTGTCGACGGTGTACTGGGCGAGCTCGGTCATGACCCGGGTGCCGTTGGTCTGGAAGACGACCCCCGGCGCATGCGAGCTCGAGCCGCCGGCGGCCGGCAACTGCCCGGCGTCGACCACCGTCACCGAGGACCAGCCCATCGCGGTCATCTCGTCTGCGAGGGACGCGCCGACGACGCCCCCTCCGATGATGAGGACGTGTGGGGTCATCGTGACTCTGCTCTCGCTCGGACTATGTCTCACTGGGTGCAACTCACTTCACTATACGCAACAAAACCGGGAAATACGGGAATAAAGTGAGGCCGCGGCCCCTGCCTGGGCGGGAGCCGCGACATCCGCTCACTTGATCCAGGAGTCGACCACGTCCTGGTTGTCGGCGATCCACTTGTCGGCGGCAGCCTCGGGGGTCATGCCGTCCTCCGCGATGTACTTCGCGACGAGGTTCTGGTCGTCGTTGGTCCAGCTGAAGTTGTTCGCGAGGGTTGCGGCGGGCGAGCCGGAGGCAGAGAGGGTCTTCGACATGATCTTGTTGAGGGTGTAGTCGGGGTAGTCGCAGGCGATCTTGGCGGCGTCGGCGTCACAGCCCTCGGTGAAGGTGGGCAGGGCGACCTTCTCGAGGGCGACCTCGGAGAGGAACCACTGCGGCTCGTAGAAGTAGCCGAGCAACCACGTCTTGTTCTCCTCGGCCGCGCGGAACGCCTGGATCAGCGCGGCCTCCGAACCGGAGTAGATGACCGTGTAGTCGAGGGCGAGGTTGGTGACGAGGGCGGCGTCGTTGGTGACGAACGACGGGTCGCCGTCGAGTAGCTGACCCTGGTCGCCCGACTCCGACGTGGTGAACTCACTCGCGTACGTGTTGAGGTTGTTCCAGTCGAGGATGTCGGGGTGCTCGGCCGCGAGCCACGGCGGCACATACCAGCCGATGTGCCCGACGTTGCCGGTGGGGCCAGCGTCGACCGCGACCTTCTGATCGGTGATGTAGGTCTTGGCGAGGTCGTCATGGCCCCAGTTCTCGATGATGAGATCGACGGTGCCGTTGGCGAAGCCCTGCCAGGCGACCTGCTCGGTGATGCTCAGCTGGTTCACCGTGCAGCCGAGCTGCTTCTCGGCGACCGCGGTGTAGACGGCGGCGTCGGCCGTGTAGCCGACCCAGTCGTTCATGGCGAGGTTGACCGTGCCGCAGGCGCTTTCATCGGAGGAACCGGCGTCGGCGGTGTTGAGCGAGCTCGAACAGCCGCTGGCGAGCAGCGCGAACGCGGCGATGGTGGCCGCGCCGCCGATCAGTCGGCGACGGCGGTGTGGTGCTGGGGTGAGCTGTGGAGACAAGGGTGGTCCTTTCCTAGTGCGCTGCGGGAATCGGTGCCGTGCTGGTGCGTGCCCGGCGGGTGCCGGGAAGCCGGGTGACACGGCGCTGGGTCGCCGACTTGGTGATGCGGTCGAGCATGATGCCCAGGAGCACGATCGCGACACCGGCCGCGAGGCCCTTGCCGAAGAGCGAGCTCTGGCTGAAGCCGGCCACCACGTCGTAGCCGAGCGCTCCCCCGCCGACGAGCCCGCCGACCACGACCATCGAGAGCACGTAGATGAGACCCTGGTTGGTCGCGAGGGTGATCGAGGCGGCCGCGAGCGGCAGCTGCACCTTGGTGATGGTCTGCCATCCGCTCGCCCCCGTCGACTCGGCCGCCTCCACGGCCTCGGCGGAGACGGCGCCGATGCCCTCGGCGACGATCTTGATCACGACCGGGGAGGCGTAGATGACGGCTGCGACGATCGCGGTGAAGCGCGACGGGCCGAAGAGGCCGAGGAAGGGGATGAGGTAGACGAACGCGGGCATCGTCTGGGCGGCATCAAGCACGGGCCGCAGCCACTGGTCGACGCGGGAGGACCTGCCCATCACGACCCCGACCACGATGCCGATCGCCATTGTGACGACCGTGGCGATGAGGGTCGCACCGAGGGTGACCATGGCGTCCTCCCAGAGTCCCACCGCGATCACGAGCGCGAGGCAGAGCGCCGACACGACGGTGGCGCGCACACCCCCGACGATGAGGGCGATCGCGAGGATGACCGCGGCGACGACGAAAAAGGGCGAGCCCGTCAGCAACGCCTGGAACGGGTTGATGATCGCGATCGTGATGCCGTCCTTGAGGTTCGCGGTCAGGATCGACAGCGCCCCCTGCACCCAGGCGGTGGCCCCGCCGACGACGCTGCTGAGCCACGGGCCGATGCTGAGGCCGTCGGGGAACCTGGCTGCCCAGAGGAAGGTGCGCGAGGCGTAGACCGCGCCGACGACCACGAGGAGCCCGGCGCCGAGGGCGACCACCCGGCGGCGGCGGCGGGCGTCGGTGGAGTGCCTCGCCGAGATCTCGGCCCGACGGCTCGCGGCGGTCGTGACCCGGTCGAGCACGATCGCCATGACGACGATCGCGAGCCCGGCGACGAACGCGTTGCCGACGTTGAGCGACTGGAGCGCCTGCACCACCCGCTGCCCGAGGCCCGGGGCGGCGATGAGCGCAGCGATCGTGACCATCGAGAGAGCGGCCATCACGGTCTGGTTGAGGCCGACGACGATCGAGTTGCGGGCGAGCGGCAGCAGGGTGGTCCACAGCCGCTGGCGGCGGTTCGCCCCGAGCGAGTCGACGGCTTCGCCGATCGTGGCCGGCCCCGCCCGGATGCCGTGGGCGGTCAGGCGGATGATCGGCGGCGCCGCGTAGATCACGGTGGCGATGACCGCGGATGGCGGCCCGATGAGGAAGAGCAGGGCCAGCGGGGCGAGATAGACGAATGACGGGAGCGTCTGCATGAAGTCGAGCACGGGGGTGACGACGGCCTCGGCGCGCCGACTGAGACCCGCCCAGATACCGATCGGGATGCCGATGAGGCAGGAGATGATCACGGCCGTGAGGGTGAGGGCGAAGGTCCACATGGCGTCGCCGAAGAGGCCGAGTACCCCGAATGCCGTGAAGCCGACGGCGGTGAGCAGCGCGACCCGCAGGTTGCCGACCGCCGCGGCCACCCAGGTGACCAGGGCCACCACGCCGAGCCAGCCGATCTCGGGCAGCTGGAGGCCGACATCCGTTTTCACGAACAGGGCGATGAATACCCCGGCGAGCGCCCCGACCGCCCCCCTGATGCCGTCGAAGAGGTACACGAACACGGGGTTGCTGTCGCGGTTGTTGCTCACCCAGACGTTGACCTCGTTGAGCCAGAGGTGCAGAGGCGTGACCTCGGCGCTCTGCAAGGAGAGGGTCCAGAGGCCGTCGAGCAGCCGCCAGGCGAGGAGCCAGGCCACGATGATGCCCACGATCAGCCAGGTGCGGGGGCGGATGCGGGTCGCCAGCGTGCGGGGGGACCGCGGCGGAGTCGTCGTCATGACCGTCTCTCAGCAGATGTGGGGGACGCCGGCGACCTCGCGCAGGATGGCGTCGCGGTCGACCACCCCGATCACGGTGTCCCCGTCGACGACGAGCACCGGGCTCGAGCTGCCGAGCACAGCGGGGATGGCGTCGGAGATGATCGTGTTCGCCGGCAGGGTGCTCGCCCCCGACGGCAGGTCGTGCGGCACGTCGGTGACGACCCACTTGAGGGTGAGTACGTGGGACCTCGCGACATCTGAGACGAAGTCGGCGACGTACTCGTCGGCCGGGGCGCCGACGAGTTCGTCGCCGGTGCCGATCTGCACGAGCTCGCCGTTGCGCATGATGAGGATGCGGTCGCCGAGCTTGAGCGCCTCGTTGAGGTCGTGGGTGATGAAGACCATCGTCTTGCCCATGTCGCGGTGCAGGCGGATGACCTCGGCCTGCATGTCGCGGCGGATGAGCGGGTCGAGGGCCGAGAACGGCTCGTCGAACAGGAGCACGTCGGGGTCGGCCGCGAGGGCGCGGGCGAGGCCGACCCGCTGCTGCATCCCGCCGGAGAGCTGGTCGGGGAATCGCGCCTCGTAGCCGTGCAGGCCGACGAGCTCGATCACCTCGCGCGCCGTGGCGTAGCGCTCGGCCGGGCCGATGCCACGGATCTCGAGGCCGAATGCCACATTGTCGAGCACCGAGCGGAACGGCAGGAGGCCGAAGTGCTGGAAGACCATCGACACCTTGCGGCGGCGCAGCTCGCGCAGCTCCTTCGGGTTCAAGGCCATCACGTCGTGCCCGTCGAGGCTGATGGCTCCGGCCGTGGGCTCGATCAGCCGGGTGAGGCAGCGCACGAGGGTCGACTTGCCGGAGCCGGAGAGCCCCATCACCACGAACACCTCGCCCCGGGCGACGCTGAAGCTCAGGTCGCGCACGGCCGTGACGCAGCCGGTGCTCGCCAGGATGTCGGCGGCGGAGTGGGACCGCATCGACTCGTCGGAGGCGATCCTCGCGGAATCCGCTCCGAACACCTTCCAGAGGTTGCTGACCTCGAAGTCCAGCGGTGCCCCGCCCGTCGCGGGCGGCGCACCCAGCTGCGTGCGTGATGGTGCCGTGGCTCTCATGGTCGCTCCTGCCCGCACGGAGACCGTGCTGAAACCGGTGCGACACGGCGCGGGTGTTGCACATTCCGCACCATGTCGCTTTCTATGCAACATGCTCCGGGTTGGTGACGCGCGCGTCAAGCAAATCCCCGGCCTTGCGCTCGGCGGAAATCGAAGTGTTACCGGCCCGACACATTCGCACCGTTGGCCACGGAGGGGCTAGGTGACCGCCATGAACGAGTGGTAGTTCATCCGCGCGGAGATCTCCGCCGCGGTCGCGATGAGCGGCTCGAGGGCCGCGTCGAGGCGATCGGCGGTCAGGCGGAAGCTGGGTCCGGAAATGGAGAGGGAGGCGATGACGGTGCCGCTCGCCCCACGGATCGGGGCGGCGATCGCTGTGAGCCCGAGCTCGAGCTCGTCGGTGACGATCGAGTAACCGCTTTCGCGCACCTCGTCGAGCACGGCGCGCAGCTGCACCGGGTCGGTGACGGTGTGCTCGGTGTGCGCGAGGAACGTGCCGGCCGCGCTCGCGAGATGCCCGAGAATCTCGGCCGCGGCGCCTGCGGGCAGCCACGCCAGCAGCACCCGCCCGTTCGCCGTCGCGTACATCGGGTTGCGCTTGCCGAGCCAGTTGTGGATCTGCAGGGCGGAGGAGCTCGAGGCCTGGTCGAGGTAGAGCGCTTCTGTGCCGGAGAGCACCACGAGGTTGACGGTCTCGCCGGTGGTGTCGGCGAGCGCGCGGGTCAGCCCGCGGCTCTCGGTGACGAGGTCGAGGCGGCCGCGCGCGGCCCCGGCCAGGCGCACGATGCCGAGGCCCAGCTGGTACCGGCCGCGGTCGGACACCTGCTCGACGAGGCCGTGCTCCTCGAGGGTCGCCACCAGGCGGGACACGGTGGACTTGTGCACGTCGAGGGTCTTCGCCATCTCGGTGACGCCGAGCTCTCCGTCGGCCGCGAGCAGCTCGAGGATCACGAGAGCGCGGTCGACGGACTGCACGAGTCCCGGGGCGGGCGTGGTGGCGGCGTCGATGACCGGATTCTCGTCATCGGATGGCATGACCGGATCTTACCGCGGTGCCTCGGCGCCGCGACATCCGCTCGCCCGACCCGTCGATTTGTTGCACATGCTGCGCTGTGTTGCGTAATATGCCGCAAAAGGAAGGTCGTTTATGCCTCAGCAGCGCCAGAGTGGCCGCGAATACATCCTTACCCTCTCCTGCGACGACGGCCCGGGGCTCGTCTTCGAGGTGGCCGGGTTCCTCGTGCGCCACCACGCGAACATCCTCAGCAGCCAGCAACTCGACGACCGCCGCACCGGCCGGTTCTTCATGCGCGTGCAGTTCGACTTCGCGGGAGCCGCTCCCCCGGTCGGCGAGCTCGCCGCGGCCTTCGCGGAGGTCGCCGCCCGCAACGCGATGACCTTCGACCTCGTCGACAGCGCGACACCGACCCGCACGCTCATCATGGTGAGCCGGTTCGGACACTGCCTCAACGACCTGCTGTACCGGTACCGGATGGGCACCCTGAACATCGAGATCCCGGTGATCGTGTCGAACCACCCGGACTGGGCCACCCTCGCAGCGAGCTACGACATCGAGTACCGGCACCTGCCGGTCACGGCGGAGACCAAGACCGCGGCGGAGGCCGAGCTGCTCGGCCTGATCGATGAGCACAGCATCGACCTCGTGGTGCTCGCCAGATACATGCAGGTGCTCTCGCCCGAGGCGAGCCATGCGCTGTCTGGCCGGGCCATCAACATCCACCACTCGTTCCTGCCGAGTTTCACGGGTGCGAAGCCGTATCATCAGGCGCACGACCGCGGGGTGAAGCTCGTCGGGGCGACGGCGCACTACATCAATGACGATCTGGACGAGGGTCCGATCATCGAGCAGGACGTGGTGCGGGTCGACCACAACCTGGGGCCAGAGGACCTCGTCGCCGCCGGACGCGACGTCGAGACGCAGGTGCTGTCGCGCGCGGTGCAGTGGCACAGCGAGCGGCGCATCTTCCCGAACGACAGCCGCACGGTGGTGTTCCGGTAGGACGCTCCCGTGGTGGCGCGCCAGTGGCAGCCGGACGGTGGCGGGCCGCGCACGGATCGATGATGATGGGGGCACGATGATCCAGACGCGCGGGGGGACCGGAGACGACGGCGTGGCTGGCGCCCAGCAGGGCACGCAGTCGGTCGACCGGGCCGTGACGGTGCTCGAGATCATCGCGGGACTCGGCGAGGCGAGTGTCTCCGAGATCGCCACGGCCGTCGACGTTCACCGGTCGACCATCTCGCGCCTGCTCGCCGTGCTCGAGACCCGGGGACTGGGCGAGGTCGCGGGCTCCCGCGGGCGCTACCGGCTCGGCCTGGGCATCCTGCGCCTGGCCGGCGGGGTGCGGCGCGACCTCGACGTCTCGGAGCAGGGCGCAGCGCTCAGCGCCGAGCTCGCGGTGCGGCTCGGCGAGACCGTGAACATCGCGGTGCTCCGCGGCGACAGCGCCGTCAACATCCACCAGGCGGAGGGCGGGGGCGCGATCACCGTCAACAGCTGGGTCGGCCGCCCCACCCCGCTGCACGCGACGAGCTCCGGCAAGGTGCTGCTCGCCGCCCTGCCCCCCGCCGACCTCGACGACCTGCTGGGGCGGCGCCTCGACGCATTCACCGCGGCGACGATCACCGATCCCGGCGATCTGCGCGCCGAGCTCGCCGCCACCCGCGAGAACGGCTTCGCGGTGACGGTGGGCGAACTCGAGGAGGGACTCAACGCCGTCGCCGCCCCGGTGTACGGACCCGGCGGCATCGTCATCGCCGCCCTCTCGGTGTCGGCGCCCGGCTATCGGATGGCCGCCGCCCAGCTGTCGGCGACCGCCCGCGAGGTCATCGCGGCCGCCGCCGACATGGGACTGCGGATGGGCTACCTCCCCTGACCAAGCAGATGCCCTGAGAGAGCGGATGCGGGCTACCCCGCCAGCATCGCCTGGTGCCAGGCGTGGAACCCGCTGATGTGATGCTCGGCCGGTACCAGCACCCCTCCGTCGCGGTACACCCGGGACGACATGGCCGGCTGGGTGCGCTCGCAGGCGTCGAAGTCCTGGCTGTTGACCCGGTGGAACAGCTCGACCGAGTCGGTGAGGTCGACGCCGCTCTCGACGACCCCGGGCAGGTACAGCCAGTCGCACTCGACGATCGTGCGCCCCTCCGACACCGGGAACATCCGGTGGAAGATGATGTGGTCGGGGACCATGTTGATGAACACCTGCGGCTTGACCGTGATCGCGTAGTACTTGCGGGCCTGGTCGGCGCTCACGCCGGGCAGCAGGTCGACCCCGGGCGACCCGTCGATCGTGAAGCCGGAGATGTCCTCGCCGAACGCGGCCCCGTGGTTGACGAAGAGCTGCGCCGCGAGCCCGTCGGCGAACTCCGGCAGGATCTCGGTCAGCTCGGGGTGGATCGTGGCGCAGTGGTAGCACTCCATGAAGTTCTCGATGATGAGCTTCCAGTTGGCCGCGACGTCGTAGACGATGCGCTTGCCCACGGCGAGGGTGTCGACCTCGTAGTGGTCGAGGTTCGAGACCTCGCCGAGCCGGTCGACGACCTCGCCGAGCACCGTGTCCTCGAACGACGGCGGCTCCTCCGCCACGCACACCCACACGTAGCCGAGCCACTCGCGCACGGCGACGCGGCGCAGGCCGTAGTCGTCGCGGTCGATGTCGGGCATCTTGGTGAGGTTGGGGGCGGCGATCAGGCGGCCGTCGAGGTCGTAGGTCCACGCGTGGTACCCGCACTGGAAGGTGCGCTGCCCCGTGGCATCCTCGCCGGCGCAGACCTGCATGCCCCGGTGCCGGCAGACGTTGAAGAACGCGCGCGCCTCGCCCTTGCGGTTGCGGCTCACGATGACCGACTCGCGCCCGACCTGCACGGTCTTGAACGCCCCGGGCTTCGGGATGTCGCTCCCCCGCACCGCGCAGAACCACATCGTCTCGAAGATCTTCTCCTGCTCGCGCGCGAACACGCCGGGATCGGTGTAGGCGCTGCCCGGCAGCGTGGGCATCAGCGATCCGGCGACCGGGTTGGCGAGTTGTTCGATGATCATCGTGCGCTCCTAGGCAATCGAGACAGCGGGTTCTGATGGTTCTGAAGCGGATGTCGCGGACCGCGCGATCGCGGGCCGCGCGATCGCGGGCGCGGTGAGCCTCTTGCGCCACGCCGCCACGAGCTTCGGCTGGTTGATGCCGACGACGGCCACTGGCTCGTCGCCACGGCGGTAGACGACGAGCAGGTCGCCGCCCTCGGCCGTGCCGGCCTCGACGTCGACGGTCTCGCCCCCGAGGAGCCGTCCGGCGAACTGGATACGGGAGCCGGCCTGGTCGCTCCAGAGGTAGCTGGGCCGCAGCGCCTTCGCCGGCGCGTCGATGGAGAGCAGGGCGGCCATGGCGATCGCCGGCCGGTCCCGGGAGTCGGACCAGTGCTCGATGCGGTGGTGGGTGCCGCGCACGGGGTCGAACCAGGCTGAGCAGTCGCCGACCGCGAAGATGCCCGGCGCGCTGGTCTCGCCGACCTCGGAGCACACCACCCCGGAGCCGAGCTCGATGCCGGAGTCCTCGAGCCAGTCGGTGGCGGCGATCGACCCGATGCCGAGCACCACAACATCCGCGTCGATGATCTCCCCGGAGATGAGCCGCACGCCGGTGACGCGCCCACCCGTGCCACCCTGACCGAGCACCGCCTCCACACGGGTGTTGTTGCGGATCCGCACCCCGTGCCTCTCCTGGATGCCCTGCACTGCCTCGCCGACGGCGGTGCCGAAGGCGCGGGAGAGCGGATTGCCCGTGGTGCCGAGCACGGTCACGTCGACACCCAGGCCGCGGGCGGTCGCGGCGACCTCGAGCCCGATGAACCCCGAGCCGACGACAACGAGCCGGGTGCCGGGCGTGAGCTCGGCGCGGAGGCCGATCGCGTCGTCGAGGGTGCGCAGGGTGTGCACCCCGGCCGGCAGCTGCGGGAAGGTTTTGGCGAAGGATCCGGTGGAGATCACGACCGCGTCGGAGGTGACCGTGCGGCCGTCGGCGAGCATCACGGTACGGGTCGCAGGGTCGAGGGAGGCGGCCATCGCCCCGAGCCGCCAGTCGGCGTCGAGGTCCTCATTCTCGCCCTCGAGCCAGAGGTCGGAGGCGACCGCGGTGCCGGCGAGGAAGTCCTTCGACAGCGGCGGTCGGTCGTAGGGGCGATGCTCCTCGCCGCCGACGATGGTGATGCGGCCGGTGAAGCCCAGGTCGCGCAGGGCCCGGGCGCTCGCATGCCCGGCCAGGCTCGCCCCGACGATCGTGACCGAGCGCACCGGCTCCGGGAGGCTAGAGAGTGACACCGGGCGGCAGGTTCGGGTCGGCCGTGGAGAGGGTCACGAAGATGTCGCCGTCGCTGACGGTCACGGTGTGGGCGCGGATCGGGCGCTTGGCCGGCGGGGCGTCGACGAGCCCGGTGCGGAGGTCGAACTTCGACGCGTGCAGCGGGCACTCGACCTCGCAGCCCTCGACCCAGCCGTCGGCGAGGGAGGCGTCCTGGTGGCTGCAGGTGTCGTCGATCGCGAACACCTCGCCGTCCTCGGTGTGGAAGACGGCGATCGGCGGCGAGACCGTGTCGACGCGGAGGGCATCGCCGCGGGCGATGTCGGCGAGAGCGCAAATCCGCATGTGGGGCCCCAGTTTAGATACGACGGATGCGACGGGATTCTCGTCGCTGAGTTCGCAACATAGACAACGTGGTTCGCAGTACGCAACACGATCTCGCGCCGAAGGTCTCGCTGTCAAGGGATACCGGGCGCGCCGCGACAGAATTCTCGTCCGCGAGACGCCCCCGAAACACATTCGACACGGGCGAACGGAAAAGGGCCCCCGGCGCGATGCCGGGGGCCCTGTGTCAGCGCCGGGGGCGCCGAGCGATCACTAGGCCGAGACGGATGCCGTCAGGACCTCGTCGAGCGCGGCGAGGGCGTCGTCGTCGCTCGCCTTGAGCGCCAGGGCGAGCTCGGAGATCAGGATCTGCCTGGCCTTGGCCAGCAGGTTCTTCTCACCGAGGGAGATGCCCTGCTCCTGGTCGCGGCGCCAGAGATCGCGGACGACCTCGGCGATGCGGTTGATGTCTCCGGTACCCATCTTCTCCATGTTCGCCTTGAAGCGGCGGGACCAATTGCCCGCCTCCTCCTCGACGTCGCCGCGGAGGACGTCGAACATCGCCTCGACACCGCTGCTGTCGATCACATCACGCAGCCCGATGACGTCGGCGTTGCTCACCGGCACGTCGATCGTCAGATCCATCTGGTGGATCTTGAGGGTGACATACTTCTTCTCCACACCCTTGATGGTGCGGTTCTGTACCGCCGTGATTGTGGCCGCGCCATGACGCGGATACACAATGGTTTCGCCAACTTCGAAAATCATTTACCAGACCCTGAACCTTGAGATGGACGTCAATCGCATACCATTCTCTCAGGTATTCCTGACATCAGCCGCCGTCCAGCTTTCTCGCTTGTCGCGGAGCGCCACATCCACTCAGACGAGGGAATCGCGCCAGGCCGCGTGGAGCTGCGAGAACCGGCCGGTTCCCGCGATCAGGTCGGCCGGGGTGCCGTCCTCGACGATGGTCCCGTGCTCCATCACGAGCACCCGGTCGGCGATCGCGACCGTGGACAGGCGGTGCGCGATGATCACGGCGGTGCGGTCGGCGAGCAGGGTCGTGAGGCCCTCCTGCACGAGCCGCTCGCTCGGGATGTCGAGCGACGCGGTCGCCTCGTCGAGGATCAGCACCACCGGGTCCGCGAGGAACGCCCGGGCGAAGGAGATGAGCTGCCGCTGCCCGGCCGAGACTCGGCCGCCGCGCTTGTTCACATCGGTGTCGTAGCCGCCGGGGAGCGACGTGATGAAGTCGTGGGCGCCGACGGCCCTCGCGGCCGCGACGATCTCGTCGCGGGTCGCCTCCGGCTTGCCCAGCGCGATGTTCTCGCTCACGGTGCCCGAGAAGAGGTAGGCCTCCTGGGTGACCATCACCACGGCGCGGCGGAGGTCTTTCGGGTGCAGCATCCGCAGGTCGAGGCCGTCGAGCGAGACGGCGCCGGAGCTCGGGTCGTAGAAGCGCGACATCAGCTTGGCGAGGGTGGACTTGCCTGCCCCCGTCGAGCCGACGAGTGCGATGACCTGGCCGGCCGGTATGTCGAGGTCGAACCGGGGCAGGATGACGCGGTCGGACCGGTACGCGAACTCGACGCCGTCGAACCGCACACGCCCCTTCGCATTCCACAGGTCGATCGGACGCGTCGGGTCAGGCACACTCGGCTGCTCCTCGAGCACCCCGGAGATCTTCTCGAGGGCGGCGGCGGCCGACTGGTAGGAGTTGTAGAACATCGCCATCTCCTGCGCCGGGGCGAAGAACTGGCGGGTGTAGAGCAGCGTCGCGAGGAGCACCCCTATCTGCAGGCCGCCGTCGGCGACCCTCAGCCCGCCGACCAGCAGCACAACACCGAGCGCGACGTTGCCGATCAGCACGAGCACGGGGTCGAACGTGCCGAACAGGGCGATGACGCGGCTGTTCGAGTCGCGGTAGCCCTCGACGTAGCCGGCGAAGTCGGCGGCGTTGCGCTTCTCCTTGCGAAACGCCTTGACGGCGCGGATGCCGGTCATGGTCTCGACAAAGTGCACGATGAGCCGGGCGGAGGCCACCCGCGTCTCGCGGAACACCCGTTGGGAGCGCACCTGGAACCAGCGGGTGAGGACACCGAGCGGCACCAGGAAGACCATGAGCACGAGGCCGCTCACCCAGTCCAGGCTGAACAGGGCGATGCCGATGAATACCATGTAGAGCAGGCCCTGCACGAGCTGGTTGATGCCGGAGTCGAGCAGTTCGCGGATCGCGTCGAGGTCGCTGGTCTGGCGCGCGATGATGCGCCCGGAGGTGTAGCTCTCGTGGAACTCGAGGCTGAGCTTCTGGGTGTGCAGGAAGACCCGCTTGCGGAGGTCGATCAGGATGCCCTGGCTGATGCGTGCGGCGAGCACGGTGTACCAGGCGATCAGCACGGCGCCGATGACCCCGGTCAGCAGGTAGGCGACGACCACGAGCGCGAGCGGGGTTCCGTTGCCCTCGTCCACGATCGCGGGAAGCCCGCGGTCGATTCCGATCGCGATGAGGGCGGGTCCGGCGACCTGGGCGGCCGTGGAGATGACGACCACGCACATCGTGAGGATGAGCCTGGCGCGGGTGGGCGACAGGAGAGACCCGAGAAGGCGGATGGACCGCTGGCGGATCTGGCGGCTCTCCTCGGGCGAGAAGTCGTTGCGCTCCTCGCCCTCGACCCCGAGCACGCTCATGAGGTCACCCCGCGGCGGGCGTCGGTGATGTCGTCCGGGATGTCATCGGGCACCTCCGCGACATCCGCTGGGGGATCGTCGTCCTCGAGGCTCGAGATCACGAACCGATAGTGGTCGTTGGTGCGCAGCAGCTCGGAGTGGCGGCCGACGGCGGTGACGCGGCCGTTCTCGAGGAGCGCGACCCGGTCGGCGAGCATCACGGTGGACGGGCGGTGCGCGACGATGAGGGCGGTGGTCGAGGCGAGCACCCGCCGCAGCGCGGCCTCGACTAGGGCCTCGGTGTCGACGTCGAGCGCGGAGAGCGGGTCGTCGAGCACGAGGACGTCGGGCTTGGCTGCGACGGCGCGGGCGAGGGCGAGGCGCTGGCGCTGCCCGCCGGACAGACTCATGCCCTCCTCCCCCACCATCGTGTCGACGCCGTTCGGGAGCTGGTGGACGAAGGCGGCCTGGGCGATGTCGAGGGCCTCGGCGAGATCCTCGTCGGTGCCCTCCGGGCGGCCGAGCAGCACGTTGTCGCGCACGGACGCCGAGAACAGAGTCGCGTCCTCGAAGGCCATGGCGATGTGCCGGCGCAGGTCGAAGCGGGTGAGGTCGCGGATGTCGACGCCGTCGAGGATCACGGCCCCCGCGGTGACGTCGTAGAGTCGGGTCGTGAGCGCGGTCAGCGTCGACTTGCCGGAGCCGGTGAGCCCGACGAGCGCCATGGTCTCCCCCGGTTCGAGTTCGAGGTCGATGCCGTCGAGCAGATCGGTGTGGGTCGCCGGCGAGTCGGGGTAGCGGAAGTGCGCCCCCTCGAACACGAGGCGGCCGCGGGGCGAGGCGATCGTCTTCGGGTCGGCCGGGTCGGTGATGGTGTTCTCCTCGTCCATGACCTCGAAGAAGCGGTCGGCCGCCGTGCGCGCGTCGAAGGTCATCGACAGCAGGTAGCCGATCGACTCCACGGGGAACCGCAGCACGGTCGCGGTGGCGAAGAAGGCCACGAGCTCGCCGACCGAGAGCTGGCCGTCGGCCGCGAGCCAGACGCCGCCGAGCAGGCACAGCGCAAAGGTCACGTCGGGCACCAGCAGCAGCCACAGCCAGATGCCGGCGATCGCCCGCGCCTTCTCGATCTCGGTACCGCGCAGGTCCTCCGCCTGGCTCGCGAAGTTCTTCAGCGCGTACTTACCGCGCCCGAAGGCCTTGAGCACGCGGATACCGTGCACCGACTCCTCGACTGCCGTCGCGAGGTCACCGGACTGGTCTTGGCTGCGCCGGGAGACGATCGAGTACTTCTGCTCGAAGACGTAGCCGTAGATCCACAGCGGAACGGAGCAGACCACGAACAACAGGCCCAGCATCCAGTTGATCGAGATCAGGAAGGCGAAGCCGACGACGATCATCAGCAGGTGCACTACGAGCAGCACCAGCCCGAAGGAGATCCAGCGGCGGATGATGTTGAGGTCGCTCATGGCGCGGGAGAGCAGCTGTCCGCTCGGCCAGCGGTCGTGGAAGGTGACGGGGAGGTCCTGCAGCTGCGCGTAGAGGCCGTTGCGCATCCGCGCCTCGATGTGGGTGCCCGGCTGCAGCACGAACCAGCGGCGCAGCCAGATCATCGCGGCCTCGAGCACCCCGAGGCCCAGCACGATGGCGACCGGTCCCCAGATGCGGCTGGAGTCGCCGTCCTGGAGGGGGCCGTCGACAAGCCGGGCGAGCACCTGCGGGATGAGCAGCGCCACGAGTCCGGCGACGAGGGCCGACACCATCCCGAGGTACACCCGTGGCATCGCGACCTTGGCGTAGGGGTACACCCGAAGGATGGCGGCGAAGGTCCCCGGACGGGCGGGCGCCGTGGTGGTGCCGTTGCGTGGAGCAGACATTCGTGGGTCCCGTTTCGCGTGCGACCGCTCGTGGCAGTCTGGTCGTTGCGCCCCGTCGCGACAGGACAGCCTTTCATCATAAGCCCGGCCGGCCGCGCCCCTCAAGGATTTTCTAGCGGATGCGCACCGAGAGGCAGGTGACGCAGCCCTCGCGCTTCTCGAACTCGCTGATGTCGACCGTCACTACACGGTAGCCCAGGTCGGCGATCAGGGCAGCGCTGAGCGGGGCCGAGGCGGCCATGAGCACGGTGTCCGGTGCAAGGACCACCACGGCCGCCCCGCTCGCCTCCGGCACGGCGAGGAAGCGGTCGAACAGTTCGGGGTACTCGACGAGCGGCGCGAAGCCGATGACAGTGCCGTCGGGCAGGGCGGTCACGGCGCTCTTCAGGTGCAGCACCCTCGTCACCGGCACGGCGACGACGGTGTATCCGGCCGCGATCGCCCGCAGCTGGCGGATGCCCTCGGCGTTGGTGCGGCCGCCGCGGCCGACGTAGATCGTGCGGCCGACCTTGAGCACGTCCCCGCCGTCGAGGGTGCCGGGCAGCTCGATTCGAGCGATATCCAGGCCGAGGTCGGTGACACTGGTCTCGACCGCGGCGATCTCCTCCCGCCTGGACACCGCCCCCGGGCTCCCCAGCACGGCGAGGCGGTCGAGGATCACCACGGCGTCCTCGACGAAGACGGAGTCGGCGAGGGTCTCGGCCGCCGCTACCTCGACCGTCTCGAAGCCGGCCGTCTCCAGGGCGGCGACGTAGGCGTCCCACTGCTCGTCGGCGAGGGCGGGGTCGATGTCGTGGCGCTCGAGGTGGGTGAGCTCGCCGTCGGCGAGGTTCGCGGCCGGGGCACGCACGAGCGCGATGCGCCGGGTGCCGGGCTGCGGCCGGGTGTCGCGCGTCAGGATGGCCCGCCAGGCGACGGTGCCGGCGTAGACGGTAGCCAGTGCGGCGGCGACGACGAAGAAGAGGTTGTTGCCGACGAGGCTGCCGAGCACTACGGGCACCGTGTCGGCGGTGACCGGGTTGCCGGCGCGCAGGAACACCGACAGGGTGCCGAGGATCGCGGCGACGACACCGCCGACGGCTCCCACGGCGAGCGCCGTGCGCCGCCGCCGCAGCAGGCCGAGCACACCGGCGACCGCGACCAGCAGGAAGAGCACGAAGCTCGACCCGGCGAAGAAGTCGTTGATCGGCAGGAACTGCGCGGTCGCTCCCCCGGTCGCCGAGAAGTACAGCAGCACTGTCGCGGCGTGCACCACCAGCGCGACGACGGCCGCTGTTCCGACGGCGGCGAGGAGACGGCGGGTGGTGCTGACACGCGTAGGCATGCTGGCGAGACTACCGGAGGCGGGGTGGGCGCCCTCTAGTGGTAGAAGTGGCGTTCTCCCGTGAAGAACATGGTCACTCCGGCCTTCTTCGCGGCGTCGACGACTTCGTCGTCGCGCACCGATCCGCCGGGCTGCACGATCGCCCGCACGCCGGCCTCGAGGAGGATCTCGAGCCCGTCGGCGAAGGGGAAGAACGCATCGGAGGCGGCGACCGATCCGGTCGCGCGGTCGCCGGCCCTGCTCACCGCGAGTCGGCAGGAGTCGACCCGGTTGACCTGGCCCATGCCGACGCCGACGGAGGCACCGCCCGAGGCCAGCAGGATCGCGTTGGACTTGACGGCCCGCACGGCGCGCCAGGCGAACTCGAGGTCGGTGCGGGTCGCGTCGTCGACTCCGGCCCCGGCGACGAGCTGCCACCTTGCCGAGGAGAAGTCGTCGAAGACGTCGGGGTCCTGAACGAGGAGGCCGCCGGAGATCTGCCGGAACTCCCGCTCATCGCGGGTGTAGCTCTCGGGCAGGCACAGCAGGCGCAGATTCTTCTTCGTCTTGAGCACCTCGAGGGCGTCGTCGTCGAAGCCGGGGGCGATGACGACCTCGGTGAAGATGTCGCGCACCTGCTCGGCCATGGCCAGAGTCACCGTGCGGTTGGCCGCGATGACCCCGCCGAACGCCGACACCGGGTCGCAGGCGTGGGCGCGGATGTGGGCGGAGGCGATCGGGTCGCCCGCCCCGCGTGCCACGGCGATACCGCAGGGCTGGGCGTGCTTGATGATCGCGACGGCCGGCTCGGTGAAGTCGTAGGCCGCGCGCACGGCGCCGTCAGCGTCGACGAAGTTGTTGTACGACATCTCCTTGCCGTGCAGCTGCACGGCCTGCGCGACGCCCGGCGCGTTGCGGGTGTAGAGGGCCGCCTTCTGGTGCGAATTCTCGCCGTAGCGCAGCACCTGCTTCAGCTCGTAGGTCGCCGAGACGGAGGTCGGGAACCGCTCGTCGGCGACCGGGTGGGTGGCCCGAACCCCGATGTTCTCGGCGAAGAAGGTCGCGACGGCCTGGTCGTACGCCGCGGTGTGGGCGAAGGCCTCCCCGGCGAGGCGCTGGCGCTGCGCGAGGGTCGTGCCCCCGAGGGTCACGGCCTTGATGATGCGCGGGTAGCTGGCGGGCGACACGGCGATCGCCACGTTCGCGTGGTTCTTCGCCGAGGCGCGCACCATGGCCGGGCCGCCGATGTCGATCTGCTCGACCGCATCGTCGCCGGTGGCGCCGCCCGCGACGGTCTCCACGAACGGGTACAGGTTCACCACGACCAGTTCGAAGGGGCGGATGTCGAGGGAGGCGAGTTCCTCGGCGTGGCTGGCGAGTCTCAGGTCGGCGAGGATCCCCGCGTGGATGGCCGGGTGCAGGGTCTTGACGCGGCCGTCGAGGGACTCGGGGAAGCCGGTGACCTGCCCGACCTCGGTGACGGGGTGACCGGCATCCGCTATGGCCTTCGCGGTGGAGCCCGTGGAGACGATCTCGACACCGGCCGCGGCGAGCGCGGCGGCGAGGTCGAGCAGGCCGGTCTTGTCGCTGACCGAGATGAGGGCCCGGGTGATCGGGATCGCGTCGCGGTCGCGGTAGTCGGCTGGGTCGTGGGTTGCTGCGCTCATGCTTGCTGGGGCTCCTGCAGGTTGACGGTTCCATTGGCGATGTCGAGCACACTCTGCACGAGCAGCTGCCTCTCGACGATCTTGATGCGGTCGTGGAGGCTGTGCTCGGTGTCACCCGGCAGCACCGCCACGCGCTCTTGGGCGATGATCGGTCCGCTGTCGACCCCGTTGTCGACGATGATGACGCTCGCGCCGGTCTGCGTGACCCCGGCGGCGATCGCGTCGCTCACCCCGTGGGCGCCGGGGAACTCGGGCAGGTAGGCCGGGTGGGTGTTGATGAGGTTCGGCGCGAGCGCCTGCACGAAGCGCTCGGGCAGCAGGCGCATGAATCCGCTCAGCACCACGAGGTCGGGCGACCAGACCCGCACGCTGGCCAGGAGCTCGTCGGCCCAGCTCTCGCGGTCGGGGTAGCTCGTGAACGGCACCACGAAGGTGGGGATGCCGAACGCCTCCGCGTGCTCCAGGCCGTCGGCGTCGCGGTCGGCTCCGATGGCCACCACCCGCGCCGGGTATTCGGCGTCCTCGGCGGCCTCGAGGAGAGATCGGAGGTTGGATCCCCCGCCGGAGATCAACACAACCAGTGACAGCACGCGGCAAGCCTATCGCGGCGGGGAGACCGGGGTTCGTGTGCGGAGTCCGGCGACAGCGAGGGCAAGCACGGCGGCCAGCCCGATCTCGAGCGCCCCCCAGCCCCCGACGGCGAGGAATGACGGCCCCACCTCGGACAGCCGACCGGGCCCGGCCGCTCCGGCCGAGGCCCACGCGAGGGCACCGAGGAGCAGCCCGCCGACCACCCCGATTCCGGCGCCGCTGCCGAGCAGCCACCACCTGCCGTCGAGCCCGGCGCGCAGCAGACGGGGTCGCAGCACGGTGGCCGTGACGAACCCGGCGAGCACGGGAACGAGGATGCCGACGAACGCGAACGCCCAGTCGCCGGCGGGCAGGGCGCCGAGCACCGGGATCGCGGGGATGGGGCCGACGACGGTGCCGAGGGGGCTGACGCTGGAGCCGACGCCGACCGCGAAGCCGGGTCCGACGAACCAGGACGCCGTCCAGATGACGAGGTTGGGCACGAAGGCGAGCTGCACCACGGTGAGCGCGATGCCACCGAGCACCCCCGACTGCACCCCCTCGTAGAGGCCGATGACGCGGCCATAGCTGATGCCGACGATGATCGCGAGGGCGAGGGCGGAGACCGCGAGCACGAGGAACACCGAGGCGACTCCCCCGGTGGCCGCGATGACGACGGCACGGCGGAGCTGCGGCACGCGGTCGTCGATCATGGTCGAGAGGCGGCCGGGGGCGCCTGGCACTCCCGGCCCTTTGCGCACCCCTGCTCGCAGCCCGAGCCGGAAGCCGATGGCCACCCCCAGGGCGAAGACGAGGGTCGGCAGCAGGGAGCCCTGCCAGAGCGAGGGGGAGGCGAGCGGATGCAGGGCGGTGGCGGTCGCGCCGAGCGAGAGCACGGCGAAGACGGCAACGGAGACCAGCAGCCCGACGCGCGGGTGCGGGGTCTCGGAGATCCGGCGGCCGGCGCGCACGGCGAGCGCCACCGTGATCAGGGCGAAGCCCAGGAGTGCGATCGTGGCGACGATGGTGTCGCCGGCGCCCGGCAGGCCCAGGGCGGCCGCGAGCGCAGGGTCGGGGGTGAAGGTGAGGTCGGTGCCGTGGCCGAGGAGCCAGGTGTCGACGGCGGCGCGCCAGAAGACGGCCCAGTCCACCTGGAGCCCGTACTGGAACGCCCACATCAGGGTCAGGGGCACGAGCGGGATGCCGATTCCGACCCCGACGACGAGCAGGGCCTCGAGGGCGGCGAACAGGGCGGTGAGCGGACGATTCATACCCGAGTGACCCTACCGGGGCTCGGCGCACTCCCGGGGTCGGCTCGCTGGGGGAATCCGGGCCGGCCCGCTCGGCGAGGGCCGCTCAGCACATCGGGTCGGCGGCCGGCACTGTGCCGTCGACGAGGAAGTCGTCGACGGTCGTGTCGATGCAGGTGTTGCCCCTGGCGTAGGCGGTGTGGCCCTCGCCGGCGCGGGTGACGAGCACCCCCGCCTCGAGCTGGCTCGCGAGCGCCTGCGCCCAGGCGTAGGGGGTCGCCGGGTCGTTGGTCGTGCCGAGGACGAGGATCGGGGCGGTGCCCGGCGCGTCGGCGGGGGCCGCGGTCAGCACCGGGCCGTATGGCCAGTTCTGGCAGGCGGTGTCGACGAGCACCCAGTCGCTGTAGGCGAGGTAGGTGCCGGTGATCGGGGCGGCCGCGGTGATCGCCGTGAGCCCGGCCCGGGTCCCCGCGAGATCGGAGCTGTAGCTGCCGTCCAGGCACAGCGCCGCGGTGTACAGCTGCGTGGAGTTGCCGCTGTAGCTGCCGTCGGGGTTGCGCCCGTTGTACCCGTCGGCGAATCCGAACGCCGGGTTCGGGTCTCCGGCGGTCAGCTTCGCCAGCATGTCGGCGAGGGCGTCCCAGGAGCCACGGTCGTAGAGAGGGTAGGCGAGCGCGGTGCCCAGGGTGGGGGAGGTGAGCTGCCGTCCGTCATCCGCGCTCAGGGCACGGGAGTCGACAGAGGAGAAGAGAGCGGATGACTGCGCGACCGCCTCGTCGACCGTGCCGGTGAACGGACAGGTCGTCATGCCCAGGCAGTAGTGCAGGAAGGAGCGGTATGCGCCGTCGAAGCCGGCCATCTGGGTGGGGAACACGGTCGTCTGCGGCAGCGACGGGTCGACGGCGCCGTCGAGCACGACCCGTCCGACGCGGTCGGGGAACAGCTCGGCGTACTGGGTGCCGAAGACGGTGCCGTAGGAGAAGCCGAGGTAGTTGAGCGCGTCGTCGCCGAGGACGGAACGGATCAGGTCCATGTCGCGGGCGGTGGACTGCGCGTCGACGTGCCCGAGCAGGTCGCCGGTGTTCTCGGCGCAGGAGGCGGCGAAGGCCCTCGCGTCGGCGGCGCGCTCCTCGAGCCAGGCGTCGGAGCCGACGGGGTTAGCGGCGACCCCGTAGAGGTACCGGTCCATCCCGGCGGCGTCGTAGCAGGTGACGGGATGGGAGCGTCCGACGCCGCGGGGGTCCCAGCCGACGATGTCGTAGTTCTCGCGCAGCGCCGCGTCGGCCACGTAGGCGAGGGACTGCGCGACGAAGTCGTAGCCCGACCCGCCCGGCCCGCCCGGGTTCATCAGCAGCGAGCCCCGCGCCGAGCCGGTGGAGGGCGCGCGGATCACCGCGAGGTCGGTGCTGCCGGCCTCGGGGTTGGCGTAGTCGATCGGCGCGGAGATCGTGGCGCACTCGAGGCCGCCGGTCTCGCAGTCCTGCCAGTCGGCCGACTGCCCGTAGAAGGTCTCGAGGCCGACCGGCGCCACCTCGGTTGTCTGCGGCGCGCTCATGCACCCGGTCAGCAGCAGCGTCGCCGTGCCGAGGGCCGCGAGAAAGCGGATGACGGGGCGCGGGCGTCGTACGGAGGTCGCGGTCATGGTGAGACGACCCTACAACGACGGTCGGACAACGAAGAAGGGCCCGCCGGAGCGGGCCCTTCTCGTGGTGCGTGGTGCCCGCGACACTTCGTTACAGCGAGGCGAAGACCTCCCGCATGATGGCGGCGGTCTCGGATGGCGTCTTGCCGACGCGCACCCCGGCGGCCTCCAGGGCCTCCTTCTTGCCCTGAGCGGTGCCGGCGCCGTCGGAGACGATGGCGCCCGCGTGGCCCATGGTCTTGCCCTCCGGTGCGGTGAAGCCGGCGACGTAGGCCACAACGGGCTTGGTCACGTTGGCCTGGATGTACTCGGCCGCACGCTCCTCGGCATCGCCGCCGATCTCGCCGATCATCACGATCGCGCGGGTCTCGGGGTCGGCCTGGAAGGCCGCGAGGGCGTCGATGTGGGTGGTGCCGATGATCGGATCGCCGCCGATGCCGATGGCGGTCGAGAAGCCGAGGTCGCGCAGCTCGAACATCATCTGGTAGGTGAGCGTTCCGGACTTCGAGACGAGGCCGATCGGGCCGGCCTCGGTGATCGTCGACGGGATGATCCCGGCGTTCGACTTGCCGGGGCTGATGACGCCGGGGCAGTTCGGCCCGATGATGCGGGTCGTGTTGCCCTTCGACTTCGCGAGCGCCCAGAACTGGGCCGAGTCGTGCACGGGGATGCCCTCTGTGATGACGATCGCGAGCTCGATGGCGGCCTCGATCGCCTCCACGACGGCGTCCTTGGCGAAGGCCGGCGGCACGAAGATGACCGACACGTTCGCGCCAGTGCTCGACATGGCCTCGGCGACCGAGCCGAAGATCGGGAGCGTGTGCCCGCCGATCTCGACCGTGGTGCCCGCCTTGCGCGGGTTGACGCCGCCGACGATCTTCGAGCCGGACGCGAGCATCCGCCCGGCATGCTTGGTGCCCTCTGAGCCGGTCAGGCCCTGGACGATGATCTTGGAGTTCTCGTCGAGAAAGATCGACATGTTCTGGTCCTTTCCCTTATGCGTTCGCGAGTTCGGCGGCCTTGTCGGCGGCCTCGTCCATGGTGTCGACGACGGTCACGAGCGGATGCCCGGCGTCGGAGAGGATCTGTCGGCCTTCGACGACGTTGTTGCCGTCGAGGCGCACCACGAGGGGCTTGGTCGCGGCCGCTCCCAGCGTGGCGAGGGCGCCGACGATGCCGTTGGCGACGGCGTCGCACGCCGTGATGCCGCCGAAGACGTTGACGAACACGCTCTTGACCTGCGGGTCGCCGAGGATGACGTCGAGTCCGGCCGCCATGACCTCTGCTGAGGCGCCGCCCCCGATGTCGAGGAAGTTGGCCGGGCGCACACCGCCGTGGCGCTCCCCCGCGTAGCTGACGACGTCGAGGGTGCTCATCACGAGCCCCGCGCCGTTGCCGATGATGCCGACCTCGCCGTCGAGCTTCACGTAGTTGAGGTTCGCCTTCTTGGCCTTCGCCTCGAGCGGGTCCTCGGCGCCGGTGTCGACCAGCGCCTCATGGTTCGGGTGCCGGAACTCCGCGTTCTCGTCGAGCGTGACCTTGCCGTCGAGGGCGACGATGTCGCCGTCCTCGGTGAGCACGAGTGGGTTGACCTCGACGAGCGTGGCGTCCTCGCCGACGAAGACCTCGTAGAGCTTCACGATGACGGGGGCGATCTGGGGGATCAGTTCGGCGGGGAACCCGGCTGCGGTGGCGATCTCGGTGGCCTTCGCGAGGTCAATGCCCGCGATGGGGTCGACCTCGACCTTGGCGAGGGCCTCGGGGCGCTCGACCGCCAGGATCTCGATCTCGACGCCGCCCTCGTAGCTCGCGAGCGAGAGGAAGGAGCGGTTGGCGCGGTCGAGGAGAACGGAGAAGTAGAACTCCTGCTTGATCCTGGCGCCGGCCGCGACCATCACGCGCTTGACCACGTGCCCCTTGATGTCGAGGCCGAAGATGGCCCGGGAGGCCTCCTCCGCGTCGGCTGCATTGTGCGCGACCTTGACACCGCCGGCCTTGCCGCGGCCGCCGACCTTCACCTGGGCCTTGACCACGACAGTCCCGCCGAGCTTCTCGGCCGCCGCACGCACGTCCTCGGGGTTGTCGGCGATGATGCCGGCTAGAACGGGAACACCATAGGACTCGAATACGTCCCTGGCCTGGTACTCGAAAAGATCCACGCTGTTCTTCCAATCCGCGGGTTGGCTGGTACGAAGGGGGCCCCATCCGCACGTCACAACTATCTTGACGTCGAGATGCTTGGGCCACAGAGAACTCTACTCTGCCCGAGAATCCGCCCCGGCGCGCGCCGCCCAGCCCGAGGGATTACGTTATGGCCATGGAGACCACCCGCACCCCGATGCGCCTGGCGGATGTCGGCGCCGAGGCGGCCCTCATCGCCGGAGGCGGCCGTGCGATCCTCCTCCAGCTGGCGAACCCCGCCATCGGGCACGCGGTCGCGCGGCACAGCGATTTCGTGAGACATCCGCTTCGGCGCCTGCAGCACACCCTCACCTATGTCTATGCGCTCGTGTACGGCACCCCTGCGCAAGTCGCGACGGTGCGCGAGATGGTCAACCGCACCCACGAGCGGGTGCGGTCGGAGCCTGGCGAGATGCCGGCGTACGACGCGACGGATGCCGGACTGCAGCTGTGGGTCGCGGCAACGCTCTACGACACGGCGGTCACCCTGCGGCACCGGCTGGTCGGACCGTTGCCCGATGCGGACCTCGACGCCATCTACGCGGACTACGCCGTGGTCGGAACGGCCCTGCAGGTGCCGGATGGTGCGTGGCCGCGCGACCGGACGGCGTTCGCTGAGTACTGGGAGGCGCAGCTCGCGGTCCTGAGTGTGGACGAGACCGTGCGCGCGACCGGCCACGACCTGCTGCACCCGCACACCGGACCGCTGTGGATGCGCGCCGCGATGCCGCTCGCCAGGGTCGTGACCGCCGGGCTGCTGCCGCCTGCCCTGCGCGAGGCCTACGGTCTGGCCTGGAGCCCCGCCCGGGAGCGACGCTTCGCCCTGGCGCTCGACACGATCGCCGCCCTCAACCGGGTACTCCCCCGCCGCGCCCGCGAGTGGCCGAAGAACTACCTTCTCCGCGAGCTCGGCTAGGTGCCCGGGGCGGGCGGCTGCAGTTCTGCCCGCTCGTGCGTCTGCGGCTCGGGAAACGGACAGCGGCGCACGGCATGCCGGTAGCCGCTGTCCGCATGCGCCGCCGCAGTCGTGTGCCCACTGGCGACACGCCCGCCGTTGGCCGCAACCGCCGCCGCAGCCACACCCCGATCCCGGCATTCGCCCCGCCGCAGAGCAGAACAGGCGCCGCAGCGAACGACGCCGTGGCAGAACCCCTGCCGCAGCCAGACCCCGTTCCCGGCACTCTCCCGGCCGTAAGCGAAAAACCCCGCCGCAGCGAAGGAAGCCCAGCACAACCCCCGCCGCAGAGGGCCGCAGCGGGGCCCCGGCTTCTTCGGGCCGAGCTCCGCTTCCTGGCGGACGCAGAACTCCGCCGCCCCCCATTCATCATTCAGGAGAAGCGGATGTCGCGGTGCAGCGTCTCGCACGAATCGTGCGTTCAGCGGCGGGCTGGCGCTCAGATTCGCCACATCCGCTCGCCTGACGCGGGATTTCATCGAGCAGCCCGACTGCGCTCCTGAATGATGGCGACGGGGCGGGCGGCTGCGCACGCCGAACTCCTGAATAACGACCGACCCGGAAGCTCGTCAGAGCTTCTCAATGGGGATATCGCGCAGCGATATCAGATGGAGGGGAAGCCCGTCAGAGCTTCTCAATAGGAGAAATTTTGATCAGCAGCCGCTTGCGGCCCACCGTGTCGAACTGCACCTCGGCGACGCTCTTGGTGCCGGAGCCGGTGACGGCAGAGACGCGTCCGTCGCCGAAGTCCACGTGGCGGATGCGGTCGCCGACCGTGAGGGTCATGTCGCCGTTGTCGCGCACCGTGTTCGTGACACTGCTGGCCCACTGGGTCTTCGGCTTCTCGGCATTGCGCGCCGCCCTGGCGAGCGCGGTCGCGCCCGGCGCCCCCGCCGTCACCGAGTAGTCGGATGCGCCGCTGCCGCGACCTGCGCCGGCCGAACCAGAGCGCAGTGACCCCGAGCCGCCGGAAGCTCCGTAGCCACCGCCGAAGCCGACCCGTCCCACACCGCTGCTCGCCGCCATCCCGGTGGACTGGCGCCAGTCGATGAGGCCGTCGGGGATCTCCTGCAGGTACCGGCTGGGCTGCGCCACGTTGACCTCGCCGAACTGGGCGCGGGTCATCGCCAGCGACAGGTAGAGCCGGCGCCTGGCGCGGGTGATCCCCACGTAGAACAGCCGGCGTTCCTCGGCCGGCCCTCCCGGCTCGTTCGCCGACATCCGGTGAGGCAGGAGCTCCTCCTCGACGCCGGTGAGGAACACGGCCTCGTACTCGAGGCCCTTCGCCGTGTGGAGCGTCATGAGCGAGACCGTCCCGCTCGAGTCGTCGAGGTCGTCAGCCGCGGCGACCAGGCTCGTCTCGGTGAGGAAGTCGATCAGGGTGCCCTCGGGGTTGTTCTTCTGGAACTCCTTGGTGACGGCGACGAGCTCCTCGACGTTCTCGGCACGCGCCTCGTCCTGCGGGTCGCGACTCGCCCGCAGCGACGCGACGAAGTTCGTCTTCGACAGCAGCGCGGTGAGGATGTCGGCGACCGGGGCGGTGTCCGCCGTCATCGCGACCTCATCCAGGGTCGCGCCGAGGCGCAGGATCGCGCCGGTGACCTTGGGTCCGAGCCCGAGCTGGTCGGCCTCGCGCATCGCCTCGCGCAGGGTGATCGACGCCTTGTCCGCGTGGTTCTGCAGGGCCGCCTCGGTGGCCGGGCCGATGCCGCGCTTGGGTGTGTTCATGATGCGGCGCAGCGCCATCGGGTCGGCGGGGTTCGCGACGGCGATGAGGTAGCCCATCACGTCCTTGATCTCGGCACGCTCGTAGAACTTCGTGCCGCCCAGCACCCGATAGGGCAGCGCCGAGCGGATGAAGATCTCCTCGAGCGCACGCGTCTGCGCGTTGGTGCGGTAGAACACCGCGATGTCGCGGTACTGCACCCCTGACTCGTGCAGGGTCACGATCTCGTCGGCGATGAACTGCGCCTCGTCGTGCTGGCTGTACCCGGTGAAGCCGACGATCTTCTCGCCATCGCCCACCGTGGTGAACAGCTTCTTGTCCTTGCGGTCGAAATTGTTCGAGATGACCGCGTTCGCCGCGCTCAGGATGTTCTGGGTCGAGCGGTAGTTCTGCTCGAGCAGAACGACCTTGCTGTTCGGGAAGTCGCGCTCGAACTCGGTGATGTTGCGGATGTCGGCGCCACGGAACGCGTAGATCGACTGGTCGGAGTCGCCCACGACAGTGAGGGACGCCGCCGGGATGGCGCCCGTCTCGCCCCGGCGGGACGCGGAGAACACCTCGCCATGCTCGAGGTTCTCGGCGATGAGCGGGCTGACGGGTTGAGTCAGCTCGCGGATGAGTGCGTACTGCGCGTGGTTGGTGTCCTGGTACTCGTCGACGAGGATGTGCCGGAACCGGCGCTGATACAGGGCCGCGACGTGCGGGAACGCGCGGAACAGGTAGACCGTCTGGCCGATCAGGTCGTCGAAGTCGAAGGCGTTCGCGCTCGACAGGCTCTTGGTGTACTGGCGGAAGATCTCGACGAACATCCGCTCGGCAGGGTCGCTGAAGTTGGCGCTGCGCGCGTAAGTCTCCACGTCTTGCAGCTCGTTCTTGAGCTTGGAGATGCGGCCGGAGGCGGAGGAGACGGTGAACCCGAAGGTGTCGGCGTCGAGGTCTTTGATGATCCGCTTGAGCAGCGCGCGGCTGTCGGCAGAGTCGTAGATCGTGAAGCTCTTCGTGAACCCGAAGTTCTCGGCCTCGCGGCGCAGGATGCGCACACAGGCGGAGTGGAAGGTGGAGATCCACATTCCCTCCGACGCCCCGCCGACGAGATGGTGCACCCGCTCGCGCATCTCGGCAGCTGCCTTGTTGGTGAACGTGATCGCGAGGATCTGGCTCGGCCACGCCTCACGCGACTCGAGCAGCCCGGCGATGCGGCGGGTGAGCACACTCGTCTTGCCGGAACCCGCTCCCGCGACGATGAGCAACGAGGGCCCGCGGTACTCGACCGCGATGCGCTGCTGGGGGTTCAGGCCGGCCAGGAGGGGCGACTCGTACGGGGCGGGATCTGCGGGGCCGAGGGTGAGATTCATGACCCGTCAATTCTAGGCGCGGCCCCCGACACCGCCCTGCGCGATGGCCTCGGCCGCCACGACCCCCGCCACCTCGCCGGAGGCCGCTGCGATGGCCGCCACCACCTCGGAAGCACGCCGCGCGGCGATCGTGTCGCGCACCTCGATCACGAGGTCGGGGTGGTCGGAGAAGACCCCGTCGATGCCGGAATGGAGTATCAGAGCGAACTCGGCCGGCCAGTCGCCGATGTCCCAGTCGGTGCCACCCACGCGGTGCTGCGGGGAGAGGAACCGGTTCTCCGCCCGCAATGTCCAGCAGAAGATCACGAGCCCGACAGCGTGCGCCCGGTCCACGAGGTCGGTGACCCGGAGCGTTCCGCTGTCATCGGTCTCGAGGAGCAGTTTCTTGTCCACGCTGATGCCGTCCACGCGCTCGCTCAGGCCGCGGAGCCCCACATCCGTTCGGGAGGAGGCATAGGACGTGAGCGGATCGTCGGCTGGGAAGCCGTCCGCCTCGATGAGGTAGATGAAACGGCTGCGCACCCCCAGCGCCCGGATGCGGTCGAAGAACGACAACTCGAAGCTCTCGACCGTGAGCCGCTCGTCGTTCAGCCAGCCAGCCTCCTCGAGCGCGGCGGCGAAGAGCTCGTCGAGGTGCAGCCCGAGCCCCGCGAAGTAGCTCGCGTGCTTGATCTCGGCGATGACCTCGACCGTCGGCCCATGCGCGTCGAGCATGGCGAGCAGGTCGACGAAGCGCAGGATCGGTTCCCTGCCGTTGTGCTTCACGTTGTTCGAGCGGATGTCGGGAATGGGCTCCGTCGCCCCGAGTGTGCTCAGCTCGGCCCAGGTGAAGTCCTCGGTGAACCAGCCGGTGAGGGGCATGCCGTCCACGGTCTTCGTAGTGCGGCGGGCGGCGAATTCCGGGCGGGACGCGACATCCGTGGTGTTCGAGATCTCGTTCTCGTGGCGGATCACCAGCACCCCGTCGCTCGATGCGACCAGGTCGGGTTCGACACCGTCGGCGCCCAGCCCCACGGCGAGGCGGTACGCCGAGAGGGTGTGCTCCGGGTGGTAGCCGCTGGCTCCCCGGTGGGCGATGACGAGGGGTACTTTGGGGGTGGGGCTGGACACCCTGCAACGTTACGCGGTGCAGGCTCCACGGGAGGTGGCGTGCGGTGGGCGATTGTGTGAACTGCGGGCGGGCGCTCGATGTGACCTGGAAGTACTGCATCTACTGTGGCCACAGCGTCGGGGACGGGGCATCCGCTCGCCCGGCGATGCTGCCGACCGCGCACGACTTCGCGCCGGAGTTCCCTCCGGACGACGACGTGGAGGTGGATGTCCCCCGGAAACGCGCAGACGTGCTGCTGATCCTCGGGGTGGCCCTCGGGATCGCCGGAATTGTCCTGATCGTCTACATGGTCGCCGTGCTGCGGGGACCCGTCTGACCAGACCGATCTGACCACACCCAGCGGATGTCGGGGTGCTGTCCCCTAAAATGGCACCGACGGGGAATCCCCACTCACCATGAAAGAGGAACAGTTGGCCACATCGAATCCCGCCTTCAAGAACTCGCCGGCGTTCTCAGGCAATGCCCTGACCGCCCAGCAGCTCGACGAGCTCTACAACAAGCCCTCCGCCGGCAGCGCCGAGACGGAGCGGATGACGTACGAGGACACGATCCAGAAGACGGTCATCTCGTTCGCGATCCTGCTCGTCGGTGCCGCGATCGGCTGGTTCATCCCACTGCTCGCGATCCCCGCGGCGATCGCCGGATTCGTGCTGGCCCTGGTCAACATCTTCAAGAAGAAGCCCTCCCCGCCGCTCGTGCTGAGCTACGCGGCCGTGCAGGGCGTCTTCGTCGGGGGCATCTCGGTGCTTTTCTCCGGAATGTACGAGGGCATCGTCACCCAGGCGCTCCTCGGCACCCTCGGGGTCGTCGCCGTGGTGCTCGTGCTCTTCCGCAGCGGCAAGATCCGTGCCTCGAAGCGCGCCACCAAGGTGTTCCTCGTCGGCATGATCGGCTACGCGGTCTTCTCGCTGATCAACTTCGGCCTCATGGCGTTCGGCGTGACCGACGGCCAGTTCGGCCTGCGCTCAGTCGAGTTCATGGGCATCCCACTCGGCGCGATCATCGGGGTCTTCGTGATCCTGATGGCCTCGTATTCGCTCGTGCTCGACTTCGACGGCATCCAGCAGGGCGTGCGCAACGGCGCCCCCCGCATCTACGCGTGGCGCGCGGCCTTCGGACTCATGGTCACGGTCGTCTGGCTCTACCTCGAGATGCTCCGCCTCATCGCGATCCTGCGCGGCAGCAACTGACCAGCAACTAAAGAACGGCCGCCCCTCGGGGCGGCCGTTCTTCGTTAACCCGCTATTCCCACTCGATGGTGCCCGGCGGCTTCGACGTGACGTCGAGAACCACGCGGTTGACGCCCTCGACCTCGTTTGTGATGCGGTTGCTGATGCGGGCCAGCACGTCGTAGGGCAGGCGCGTCCAGTCCGCCGTCATGGCGTCCTCGGACGAGACGGGCCGAAGAACAATGGGGTGGCCGTAGGTGCGGCCGTCGCCCTGGACGCCGACGGAACGGACATCCGCCAGCAGGACGACGGGGCACTGCCAGATCTCTCCGTCGAGGCCGGCGGCCGAGAGCTCGAAGCGGGCGATGGCGTCCGCCTTGCGCAGCAGCTCGAGGCGGTCGCGGGTGACCTCGCCGACGATGCGGATGCCCAGGCCGGGCCCAGGGAACGGCTGACGGCCGACGATGACCTCCGGCAGGCCGAGCTCGCGGCCGATGGCGCGCACCTCGTCCTTGAAGAGCGCTCGGAGCGGCTCGACCAGGGCGAACTTGAGGTCCTCCGGCAGGCCGCCGACATTGTGGTGGCTCTTGATGTTGGCCGTTCCCGTGCCTCCACCGCTCTCGACGACGTCGGGATAGAGCGTGCCCTGCACGAGAAAGTCGATGGTCGAACCGTCGCCCTGCGCCTCGAGCACCAGCGCCTCGGCGGCCCCTTCGAAGCTGCGGATGAACTCGCGGCCGATGATCTTGCGCTTCTGCTCCGGGTCGGTGACCCCCGCGAGGGCGTCGAGGAACTGGTCGACGGCGTCGACGGTGACCAGGCGCACCCCGGTGGAGGCGACATAGTCCTCCTCGACCTGGCGGCGCTCGTCCTGGCGGAGGAGCCCGTGGTCGACGAAGATGCAGACGAGCTGGTCGCCGACGGCCTCGTGCACGATCGCCGCGGCGACCGCGGAGTCGACGCCGCCCGACAGGCCGCAAATGACCCGCGAGGTGCCGACCTGCTCACGGATGCGAGCGACCTGCTCGGAGATGACGCTGCCGCTGTTCCAGTCAGCCGGGATGCCGGCCGCGGTGTGCAGGAAGTTCTCGAGCACCGCCTGACCGAACTCGGAGTGCCCCACCTCGGGGTGCCACTGCACCCCGTAGAGCCGGCGCTCGTCGCTCGCGAAGGCGGCGACGGGAGTGGAGGCACTCGAGGCGAGCACCTCGAAGCCAGCCGGGGCCTTCGACACGGAGTCGCCGTGGCTCATCCAGGTGGTCTGCGCGGCCGGCTGCCCGCCGAGCAGGGTGCTGTCGCCACCGGAGAGGGTCACAGCGGTGGACCCGTACTCGCGCAGTCCGGTGTTGGCGACCTCGCCGCCGAGCTGGGTGGCCATGACCTGGAAGCCGTAGCAGATGCCCAGAACAGGGATGCCGAGCTCGAGGATGCCCTCGTCGAGGCTCGGAGCGCCGACGTCGTAGACACTCGACGGTCCGCCGCTGAGCACAATGCCGACCGGGTTCTTCGCGGCGACCTCCTGAGCGGTGATCGTGTGCGGCACGATCTCGGAGTACACGTTCGCCTCGCGCACGCGGCGGGCGATGAGCTGGGCGTACTGGGCGCCGAAGTCGACGACGAGGACGGGGCGCTGCGCGGTCTCGCTCATCGGTTCTCTCCTGCCGGGATCGTCGGGCCTGCCGGGATCGTCGGGGCAGCGGATGTGGCGGCCTCGGCCTCGAGCCCGGCGATCTCCCGATGCGCGCGGATCGTCATGTAGTGCTCGACGATGAAGGACAGGAATGGCACCACCCCGCCCAGGGCGATGGCGATGAAGCGGGTGAACGGCCAGCGCATCAGGCTCCACAGGCGGAAGTCGGCGAAGAGGTAGACCACGTACAGCCAGCCGTGCAGGATCAGGATGCCCAGGCTCAGGTTGATCGCCGTGACCGTGTCGATCGGCACGAGCGCGAGGAAGCCGTTCGGGCCGCCCAGCTCGATCTCGAGCTGCAGCGGGGTGTACTTGAAGAGCATCTCGAGCACCAGGAGGAGCAGCAGGATGCCGGTCACATAGGCGGACACGCGGTAGAACTTCAGCGCCCCCCTGATCCGTGGCAGGTCGGAGATCTTGGGTTTCAGGGGCATGGTCCTAGTTTACTTCCGCGGCCTTCGCGTCCGCCGCCAGCTCGGTCTCGCGCTCCCAGGCGTCCCGCACCAGGCGATACCACATGAAGATCGCGAAGCCGGCGAAGACGACCCACTCGGCCGCGTAGAAGATGTTGAGCCAGTTGAGGCTCACGGCCTCGCTCGGGGCGGGGGCGTCGATGACACGGGCATCGCCGATCGGCGCCTCGGACACAACGTAACCGCTGTAGACGTCGCCGTCGAAGCCGGTCCACACGTTGACGAGAGACGCGGTCGCGAGCGTCGAGGTGACCCCGTTCTCGAAGTCGGTGTCCTGCGGCGCCTCGGTCGGCAGGTAGCGGCCGGTGACCGTCACCTCGCCGGACGGCAGGGCGGCGGTGACCGCTGCCGCATCATCCGCTTCGGAAACCCAGCCCAGGGCAACGGCGAGCGACGCCTGGGGGTTCTCGAGCACAAGGTGGCCGACCACCCAGTAGCCGAGGGTACCCTCGCTCAGCCGGTTGCTGAGCACCACGGTGTCTTCGGGCACGTAGCGCCCGGTCGCCTCGACGAGCTGTCCGGACGCCCGCAGCGTCAGCTGGCTCTGCGGTTCGGCGACCTCGGTGAGCGGCACCGTGCTCTCGGTGGCCCGGTCGATGACCACGCCCGACTCGATGCTGCGGGCGAGCTGCCACTGCCCGAGGGCGGCGAAGAGCCCCGCGATCACGATCGCCAGCACCAGGGCGGCGATCCACCTGGGCCGCCTGGCTACACCCCACACGCTCAGTACTCCGGGTCCCGCACACGGCGAGTGTGCACATCAGATTGTTGCTCGGCCTGCTCGGCCACGGGATCAGTCTCGTCGTCCGCGTCCGGAAATTCCTGAGCGGGGTCGACCGCGGGCTCTTCGGTGCCCCCGGCCGTCGATCTGCCCGCCTGCCTGGCAGCGGATCTCCCGGGCACCGCGTCGGCGTCGGCATCCGGCTCTGCGGTCGCCGCCTCCATCAGCGCGATGGCCTCTGCACGGCTGCGGTCGCGCGCGACATCCGCTTTCTTCTTCTTGGTGCCGAGGATCACTGCCCCGATGCGCTCCGAGTTGGCGGCGAGGATCGGTCCCACGATCGACATGATGAGCACGTAGAGGCCGGCGAACGGCACGATGCGCGGGTCGAGGCCGGCGCTGAGCGAGAGGGTCGCGAGGATGAGGGCGAACTCGCCGCGGTTCTGCAGGATGACGGTGGCGTTGATGCCGGCCTGCGGGCCGAGCCCATTGATCCAGGCGACGAACTGGCCGGCGACGGTGTTGAGTACCATCGTCATCAGCACGGCGAGGAGCACGGTGCCGACGACCGACCCGAACTCGGCGATGTTGAGGGCGAGCCCGAAGTTGAGAAAGAAGAAGGCGCCGAACAGGTCGCGCATGGGCAGCGAGAGGCTTTCGATGCGGGAGCGGAACCGGGTCGCGCCGAGCACCAGGCCGATGAGGAAGGCGCCGATCGCGTCGGTGACACCGAGGAGCTCGCCGATGCCCCCGAAGAGCACCGCGAGGCCGAAGAACAGGATCGTGAAGAGCTCGTCGTCCTTGGTGCGGATGAGGCGGGAGACCAGCTTGCCGCCGAAGCGGGCGAGGGAGAACATCACCACCAGGAAGAGGAAGGCCACCCCGAGCTTGCCGACCACCGGCCAGATCTCGGTCTCGCCGCTGAGCACGACCGACACGATCGCCAGGTAGATGGCGATGAAGATGTCCTCGACGACCGTGACGCCGAGGATCATCGGCGTCTCGCGATTGGGCAGGCGCTTCAACTCGATGAGGAGCTTGGTCACGATGGCGCTCGAGGAGGTCGCCGTCATGCCGGCGATGATGAGCGCCTCGCGGGTGCCCCAGCCGACGAGGAACCCGAAGGCGAAGCCGACGCTCATGTTGACGAGGATGTAGGAGCCGCCGGAGATGAGCAGCTTGCCCGCGTTGCTGACGAACTCGTCGAGGTCGAACTCGAGGCCCAGGTTGAACAGCAGCAGGATCAGCCCGAAGACGGCGATCAGCTGGATGTTGGCCGAGTCGAAGCTGAGCGGGAACCAGCCGGTGTACGGGCTCGCGATGAGCCCCACGATCATGTAGATCGGGATCGCGGGCAGACCGATCAGCTTGCCGAGGCGGCCGAGCACGTAGGCGATGAGGAGGAGCAGTCCGAGTACAACGAGCTCCTCTCCCAAATGCATCGCCTACCCGCCGGGAGTGGAGTCGACCGGCACCCCTGGTCGCACGGGCAGCTCGCCCGTGCGATAGAACGTGAACGCCTTCGCGACCTTCTCCGGCGAGCCGGCGACCACGAGGGTGTCGCCGGGGAAGACCTTGAAGTCGTCGGCCGGGGCCGGGTTCGCCGATTCCCCGCGCACCACGGCGACGACCGTGAGGCCGACGACGCCGCGCGAGGAGAGGCTGCCGAGCTGGCGGCCGGCGATGAAGTGGTCGTAGTCGACCGTGAACCAGTCGATGCTGAGGCCGGGGATCTGGTCGAGGGCGTCGATCCCCTCGGTGACCCGGGTGCCGCCGAGCAGCTCGGCGAGAGTGTGCGCCTCGTCCTCGCTGAGTCGCAGCGACACCTTGTTCGCGTCGGAGCCGTCCTCCTCGTCAGCGAACGTGATCAGGTCGCTGTGACCCGAGCGGTGGGTGATGACGCCGCATTTGCCGCCGTCATCGGTGATGAAGGTGTGCAGGACGCCAACTCCGGGAAGTTTGACCCGTCGAACGTCGACCATGGAGGATCTCCTAGAGAAAAAGGGGGTACCACCAGTGTACCCGCGGGTCCGGACCGCCCTCTTCTGCGCTTCTCGTGCTGCGCTTCTAGTGCTGCGGCACGATGTCGGGTGCCTCGAGGCGCACCCGGTCTGCTGAGGCGTCGTCGGGCTGCGTCTGGCTGTCCCGTTCGGCCGCGACGCGCTTGAGATAGTTCGCGACCTCGGCCTCGACCTTCGCCTCATCCCAGCCGAGAACCCGGCCCATCAGGGCCGCCGCGACCGGGGCGGCGGAGACCCCGCGGTCCCAGGCCTCGATCGAGATGCGGGTGCGGCGGGCGAGCACATCCTCGAGGTGGAGGGCCCCCTCGTGCGATGCCGCGTAGACGACCTCGGCCCCGAGGTAGTCGTCGGCCCCCGGGAGCGCCTCGCCGAGGGTGGGGTCTTCGCGGATGAGGTCTAGGAGCTCGTCGGTCATCGTGCCGTGGCGATTGAGGAGGTGCTCGATGCGCACCTTGTGCACCCCGAACGCCCGAGCGATCTTCGCCCGCTTGTTCCAGGCGGCCTGGTAGCCCTCGGCACCCAGCAGCGCGATGTCCTCGGTGGCGCTGGCCGGCACGTTCGCGTCGAGCGCGGCGACGGCCTCGTCGATGGCGTCCTTCGCCATGATGCGGTACGTCGTCCACTTGCCGCCGGCGACGACGACGAGTCCGGGCACCGAGTGGGCGACGATGTGCTCCCGGGACAGCTTGGACGTCTGGTCCGACTCGCCCGCGAGCAGCGGGCGGAGCCCTGCGTAGACGCCCTCGACGTCGTCGCGGGTGAGCGGAACGGCGAGCACCGAGTTGACGTGCTCGAGGATGTAGTCGATGTCGGCCGCTGTCGCCGCCGGGTGCGCCTTGTCGAGGTGCCAATCGGTGTCGGTGGTGCCGATCAGCCAGTGCCGTCCCCACGGGATGACGAACAGCACGCTCTTTTCGGTGCGCAGCAGCAGGCCGAGCTTCGACTGGAACCGGTCGCGGGGTACCACGAGGTGCACGCCCTTCGACGCGCGCACCTTGAACTGGCCGCGCTCCCCCACCATCGCCTGGGTGTCGTCGGTCCAGACGCCGGTCGCGTTGACGACCTGCTTGGCACGGATGTCGAACTTCTCGCCGGTCTCGAGGTCGTGGGCGTGCACACCGACGACCCGCTGGCCGACCTTGATGAAGCCCTCGACGCGCACCCGTGAGGCGACGTGGGCGCCGTAGAACGAGGCGGTGCGGGCCAGCGAAGCCACGTAGCGGGCGTCGTCGACCTGCGCGTCGTAGTAGGTGATGCCGCCGACGAGAGCGTCATTGGCGAGGCTCGGCACCATCGCCATGACCTGCCGCTTGGTCAGGTGGCGGTGGTGGGGTACCCCGGGAGGGCGCCCGCCGGTCCAGCTGAAGATGTCGTAGAGAAGCATGCCCGCACCGACATATACACGTTCGATGACCCGCTGCTTGAGCGGGTAGAGGAAGCGTACGGGCTTCACCAGATGAGGGGCGATTCGCTGCAGCAGCAGACCGCGCTCCTTGAGCGCCTCACGGACGAGGCGGAAGTCGAGCTGCTCGAGATAGCGGATGCCACCGTGTACGAGCTTCGACGACCGGCTGGAGGTTCCGCTGGCCCAGTCCCGCGCCTCGACCATCCCCACCCGGAGCCCCCGGGTCGCGGCGTCGAGCGCGCTCCCCGTCCCGACGATGCCCCCGCCGATGACGAGGATGTCGAGCTCCTTGGCCTTGAGGGCATCGATCGCCGACATCCGCTCGTCGGGACCGAGCTTCGAGGATCGTGTGACCGTCTTCAGTGTGGGCATTGCCGCCTCCCGGGTCTCGAGGTCCCGCCGCCATGGCCGGACCCAGACAACGCTATCTGGCGTTGTACGGCGCTACAACGACCTCGACGCGCTGGAATTCCTTGAGGTCGGAATACCCGGTGGTCGCCATCGAGCGGCGGAGGGCGCCGATCAGGTTCATAGTGCCGTCGGCGACCGTCGATGGGCCGTAGAGGATCTGCTCAAGCGGGGCCAGGGAGCCGACCTCGACGCGGTGGCCGCGGGGCAGATCGGCGTGGTGCGACTCGGCGCCCCAGTGCCAACCGCCGCCGGGGGCGTCGGTCGCGCGGGCCAGGGCGGACCCGAGCATCACGGCGTCGGCGCCGACCGAGAAGGCCTTGGCGATGTCGCCGGAGCTGCCGAGGCCGCCGTCGGCGATCACATGGACGTAGCGTCCGCCGGACTCGTCCATGTAGTCGCGACGGGCACCCGCGACATCCGCCACCGCGGTCGCCATCGGCGCGTGGATGCCGAGGGTCTTGCGGGTGGTGGAGGCGGCGCCGCCACCGAAGCCGACGAGGACACCGGCCGCTCCGGTGCGCATGAGGTGCAGCGCGGGGGTGTAGCCGGCTGCGCCGCCGACGACGACGGGCACGTCGAGCTCGTAGATGAATTTCTTGAGGTTGAGGGGCTCCTGCGTCTTCGAGACGTGCTCGGCACTGACGGTGGTGCCGCGGATGACGAAGAGGTCGACTCCGGCGGCGACGACGGTCTCGTAGAGCTCTTGGGTGCGCTGCGGGGAGAGGGCGCCGGCGACGGTGACGCCGGCCGCGCGGATCTCGGCGAGGCGGGCGGCGACGAGTTCGGGCTTGATCGGTTCCGCGTAGATGGCCTGCATCCTCTTGGTGGCCTCGAGGGGGTCGAGCCCGCGGATCTCGGCGAGTAGGGGTTCGGGGTCGTCGTAGCGGGTCCAGACGCCTTCGAGGTCGAGCACCCCGAGTCCGCCGAGCTGGCCCATGCGGATGGCAGTCGCCGGGGAGACGACGGAGTCCATCGGGGCGGCGAGGATCGGGATCTTGAACTGGTACGCGTCGATCGACCAGCCGACGGACACGTCCTGCGGGTCCCTCGTGCGCCTGCTCGGCATGATGGCGATGTCGTCAAAAGCGAACACTCGGCGGGCGCGCTTGGCACGGCCGATCTCTACGTCAGTCACGCGCTTAGCCTACGCGAGCGCCCGCTGCTCACGATCCGCCGGCCGTGGTCCCTCATCATAATTCAGGAGTTCGGCCGCTCTGCGGCTTCAGCGGATGTCGCGACCCCCGTGATTCCGGGCCGCGACCGAGGTCAGACGCCGAAAACTCCTGAATGATGACCTGCAGACGGTCAGCGCTGGTAGTTGGGCGCGGAGACGACCATCTGGATGTCGTGCGGGTGGGACTCCTTGAGTCCGGCGGGAGTGATCCGCACGAACTTGCCCTTGTTCTTGAGCTCCGTGATGGTGCGTGCCCCCGTGTAGAACATGGACTGGCGCAGTCCGCCGATGAGCTGATAGGCCACGGCGGAGAGCGGGCCACGGTAGGGCACCTGCCCCTCGATGCCCTCGGCGATGAGCTGCTCGTCGCTCGGGACATCCGCCTGGAAGTAGCGGTCACGCGAGTAGGAGGTCTTCTTGCCGCGCGTCTGCAGCGCGCCGAGGGAGCCCATGCCGCGGTAGTTCTTGAACTGCTTGCCGGCGACGAAGACCAGGTCGCCCGGGCTCTCGTCGCAGCCGGCGAGGAGCGAGCCGAGCATCACGGTGTCGGCGCCGGCCACGAGGGCCTTCGCGATGTCACCGGAGTACTGCAGCCCGCCGTCGGCGATCACCGGGATGTCGTGCTCCCGCGCCGCGAGCGAAGCCTCGTAGACGGCGGTGACCTGCGGCACGCCGACGCCCGCGACGACGCGGGTTGTGCAGATCGAGCCGGGGCCGACCCCGACCTTGATCGCGTCGGCTCCGGCGTCGATGAGCGACTGGGCGCCGGAGCGCGTCGCCACGTTGCCTCCGACGATGTCGATGTGGGCGAAGCCCGGCTCCGACTTGAGGCGGCGGATGATGTCCAGCACCCCGGCCGAGTCGCCGTTGGCGGTGTCGACGACGATGAGGTCGACGCCCGACTCGGCGAGCGCCACAGCGCGGTCCCAGGCGTCGCCGAAGAAGCCGATCGCCGCGCCGACCCGCAGGCGGCCCTCGGCGTCCTTCGTCGCGTTCGGATACTTCTCGCTCTTGTCGAAGTCCTTCACGGTGATGAGGCCGCGCAGGCGCCCGTCGGAGTCGACGAGCGGCAGCTTCTCGATCTTGTGCTGGGCGAAGATCGCGATCACCGAGTCGGGGTCGATCCCGACCGGGGCAGTGATCAGCGGGGAGGTCGTCATGACATCGCGCACCAGGGTCGTGGACTTCTCGAAGTGCGAGACGAAGCGCATGTCGCGGTTGGTGATGATGCCGACGAGGCGGCCGTCGCCCTCGATCACCGGCAGGCCCGAGACCCGGAACTCGCCGCAGAGCGCGTCGACCTCGGCCACCGTGGCGTCCGGGGTCGTCGTCACGGGGTTGGTGATCATGCCGGACTCGCTGCGCTTGACCTTGTCGACATGCGCGGCCTGCTCCTCGATCGAGAGGTTGCGGTGCAGGATGCCGATGCCGCCGTTGCGGGCCATGGCGATCGCCATCCGCGACTCGGTGACAGTGTCCATGGCGGAGGAGAGGAGGGGAGCAGCCACCCGGATCCGGCGGGTCACCCTCGAGGAGGTGTCCGCCTCGCTGGGGATCACATCGGTGTGCCCGGGGAGCAGCATCACGTCGTCGTAGGTGAGGCCGATGAAGCCGAAGGGATCGGGCTGGTCCATGAGTGTCTCCCTGAGGTCGCGAGGGTGGATGAATACTCCGGTGTGCAGCACTGGATCCGTTGCTCCATGTTAACCGTTTAGGCATCGAGCTATTCCCCGTTCATAATGGGCCAACACGAAAACTGCCCCGGGTGCGAAACATCAGGGACACAATCGCCCGATAACGTCAATGATGACGGCGGCCGCAGCCCGAGAGACATCCCTGATTTCGGTGGCCCGCTCCTGGAGGAACAGTGCCACTCGCTATTCGACACGCGTCCACCCTGCTCAGGGTCGTCGGTGCCATCATCGGCACCACGCTCGCCGCCTTGATGATCGTCCTCGCGATGGGACTGGCCCCGGCCTCAGCCCAGACGACCCCATCGCCGAGTCCGTCGCCGAGCGGCGACTTCACCAGCACCTTCACCATCGGCGGGCTCATCCGCGACGGGGACACCCCACTCGAGGGGGTCGAGGTGCGGGTCGAGGGCGACGGTTTCGACGAGGTCGGCACCACGGGCGCCGACGGCCGCTGGGTCGTGCCGGTTCCGGCGCAGGGCAAGTACACGGCGACCCTGCTGCCCGACACCCTCCCGGCCGGCGTCGCCCCGCGCGACCCCGAGAACATCACCCGCGACGTCAACCTCGCGACCACCAACACGGTCAACGTGCTGTTCCCCACGGGGGCTGGCACGGTCGTCGAATCGAACATCGGCGCGACGATCCTCACCCGCGTCATCTACGGGATCAACTTCGGGCTGCTCCTCGCCCTCGGCGCCATCGGCATCTCCCTCATCTACGGCACCACCAAGCTCAACAACTTCGCCCACGGCGAGATGGTCACCTTCGGCGCCGTCATCTTCTTCCTCTTCAGTACGGTGATCGGCATCCCGCTGGTGCCGGCCATCGCCATCACCCTCGTGCTCTCGGCCTTCACCGGCTACGCCCAGGACGCCTGGTTGCACAAACCACTGAGGCGGAGGGGGGTGGGGTTGGTGCAGGCGATGATCGTGACCATCGGGCTCTCGATCCTCGTGCGGTACGTCATCCTCTTCTTCCTGGGCGGCAACGTGCAGACCCTGAATACGGGGCTCACTGAGAACGTGAACATCGGCCCGGCCACGATCACCCTCGCCTCGCTCGTGAGCATGGGCGTCAGCGTCGTCATGCTGATCCTCGTCGGCCTGTTCCTCACCCGCACCCGCATCGGCAAGGCAACCCGCGCCGTCAGCGACAACGCGCAGCTCGCCGCAGCGTCCGGCATCAATGTGGACCGCATCATCCGCATCGTCTGGGTGCTCGCCGCCACGCTCACCGGGCTGAGCGGCATCCTCTACGGGATCTTCCGCCAGGTGAACTGGAACATGGGGTTCCAGATCCTGCTTCTGCTGTTCGCGGCGGTGACCCTCGGCGGACTGGGCAGCGCGTTCGGCGCCCTCGTCGGCTCTCTCATCATCGGGATCGTCACCGAGGTGTCCACCGTGTGGATCCCCAACGACCTTCGCTACGCGCTCGCACTCGTCATTCTCATTCTCGTGCTCCTTGTCCGGCCTCAGGGTGTCCTGGGCCGCAAGGAACGGGTCGGCTAGGAGGCCATCATGGACTGGGGACAGATCTTCAACAGCGCAGCCGGAGAGCTGCTCAGCCCGGTGACCGCCGCCTACGCGCTCGCCGCCATCGGGATCGGCGTGCACTTCGGCTACGCCGGCCTGCTCAACTTCGGGCAGGCCGGGTTCATGGCCATCGGCGCCTACGCCTTCGTCATCCCGACCCTCCTGTTCGACTTCCCTCTGTGGGCGGCGTTGCTCTCGTCGGTCTTCGCGAGCATCCTCTTCGCGTTCCTGCTCGGGATACCGACCCTGCGGCTCCGGGCGGACTACCTCGCCATCGTCACGATCGCCAGCGCCGAGATCGTGCGCTACGTCGTGATGACCACCGGGCTCACCGCGATCACGGGAGGCGCGAGCGGCCTGTCGGGCTTCAACTCCACGTTCACCGCCCTCAACCCCTTCGCCGACGGCAGCTACGGCTTCGGCCCGTGGGTGTTCACCGCCAACCAGCTCTGGGTGCGCGTGTTCGGGTGGAGCCTCGTGGTCCTCGCGAGCATCCTGGTCTTCCTGCTGATGCGCAGCCCCTGGGGCCGCGTCGTCAAGGGCATCCGCGAGGACGAGGACGCCGTGCGCAGCCTCGGCAAAAATGTCTACGCCTACAAGATGCAGGCGCTCATCCTCGGTGGTGTCTTCGGATCCCTCGCCGGAGTCATCTATGTGCTCCCCCGGTCGGTGCAGCCCACCAACTACGCGACGACGCTCACGTTCTTCATCTGGACGATGCTCCTGTTGGGCGGCGCGGCGACCATCCTCGGCCCGATCGTCGGCGCCATGATCTTCGCGGTGCTCCTGACCCTGAGCGACGGCCTCATCCGCGGCCTGATCAGCGCCAACATCATCACATTCATCAGCAGCACGCAGGCCGGCCAGGTGAGGTTCATGATCATCGGAGCCGTGCTGATGTTATTGGTGATATTCAGACCCCAGGGAATCTTCGGGAACAAGAAGGAGCTGTCGTTCAATGTCTGAGACGATGCAGACCCACCCCCTCGTCATCGGCGAGGTCGGCCCCGGCTGCAAGAAGGTCGACCCGATCGTCGTGGCCGACAATGTCACCCGTACCTTCGGCGGTCTCAAGGCTGTCGACGTGGTCCACGTCGAGATCCCGCGAAATGCGATCACGGCCCTCATCGGACCCAACGGTGCCGGCAAGACGACCTTCTTCAACCTGCTCACCGGATTCGACAAGCCCAACACGGGCACCTGGAGCTTCGAGGGACACAGCCTCGCCCGTGTCCCCGCGTTCCGGGTCGCCCGCAAGGGCATGGTGCGCACCTTCCAGCTCACCAAGTCCCTCGGACGCCTGAGCGTGCTGCAGAACATGCTGCTCGGGGCCACCAAGCAGCCGGGTGAGAACATCTTCACCGCCCTCATCAAGCCGCTCTGGCGCGGACGCGAGCAGGACATCACTGCCAAGGCGGAGGACCTGCTCGACCGCTTCAAGCTGCTCGAGAAGAGCTCCGACTACGCCGCCTCGCTCTCCGGGGGCCAGCGCAAGCTCCTCGAGATGGCCCGCGCCCTGATGAGCGACCCCGTGCTGATCATGCTCGACGAGCCGATGGCCGGGGTCAACCCGGCCCTCACCCAGTCCCTCCTCGGGCACGTCAAGCAGCTCAAGGCCGACGGCATGTCGGTGCTCTTCGTCGAGCACGACATGCACATGGTGCGCCACATCTCCGACTGGGTCATTGTGATGGCCGAGGGCCGGGTCGTGGCCGAGGGCCCGCCCGACCAGGTCATGAACGACCCGGCCGTCATCGACGCCTACCTCGGCGCCCACCACGACACCGACCTCGGCGAGATGACGGGCACGATCCCGGTCGCCGCGGCCCCGGAGACGGCGACAGCAACAGCAACAGTCCCCACAGAGACGACCGCAGCAGAGACCGAGCGAGAGGTCGAGAAGTAATGTCCGAGTCCCCCACCACCGCCGTCCCCGCGACCCCGGCCGACACCCGCGATCCGGTGCTGTACAGCACCGACC